>OMUY01000003.1 GCA_900314355.1 uncultured Eubacteriales bacterium
GCTTCCGAGTGCTCGGTTACGATAAAGATTCGTAACCTGTACGGCAAGCGGCGCATCCCGGTAAAGAGAACAATCGATAGAAATCACCGCACCGAAACGGGCGAAATCTTCAAGATAGCGATCCGGATTCCGCAGTACTTCGGCAAATTCTGGATCTTTTTCATAGAATCCAAGCGCTTCTTTTTTGCCCGAGATTTTATTCCGCTGAGTAAAGGGCGTGATTCCCTCGGGAATCCAGATTTTTGAAGGCGCATATATTTTTGGGATTTCAAGGTCACCGTCAAATTCAGCGCCGACAACAAGTTTGGGATTGCAGCCATCATCAATGATGGCCTTTTGTTTAGACATTTGTATTATACCTCCTGAATATAGGAATTCTTAACCAAGCGGGAAAATTCATATTTTTCCACTTGAATTCCCGGGCAGGAGGTGCTATAATATAATCCCTAGTAAGGACGGGTAGCGCCAACTGCCCGGTTGTCCGCTTCGTAGATTGCGCCAACAATTTACGGAGCATTTTTTGTATTGCTATGTAGACTATAAACAATCATAGGCATCACCTCTTTTCAGATATCCGCTTTACTCCCTAAGCAGATCCAACAAAGCGTAATAATAATAGGTACGGTTTCGTGGTTTGTTGTCAGAGTAGAGGATTCCGTTTTCAACAAGCAGATTGAGGAAACGGTTTATGCTTGTTTGCGGAGCTTTTGTTATTTTCGCAATCTGTTTTGTGTTTGTAATGGGGTTTGAGTACAAGGCATTGATCACGTCAACCATGCCTGACGAGCGCGCCATTTCACACGCCTTATTCATATGATCGTTGTATAAAGCGTTTATTTTTGTGATTAACCGTATGTATTTATCGCACTGTACTGCAACAGTTTGAAGAAAGAACTTGATCCATTCGTTCCATTCCCCTTTAAAACGGATGTTGTTTAATAAAGTGTAATACTTCATTTTGTCGCGCTCAAGTGCTTCGCTGATAAAGAAGCAGGGAAGGTCGATCTGTTTTTTTGCAAAAAGATACATTGGGATAAGCATTCTTCCAACACGTCCGTTGCCGTCCATAAATGGGTGTATCGACTCAAACTGAGCATGAATGATGGCCGTGCGGACCAGAGGTCGAAAAGAATCGTTTGGCGTATTTATATAGGCGATGAGATTATCCATCAAACCGTTCACAGCTCCCGGTTCAGGAGGAATAAATGTAATGGCATGGGTTTTATCTTTTTTCCCGATGTAATTCTGTGAAATACGGTAAGCCCCGACGATTTCAGGTTTTTCAACGTTGCCGTGCATAAGTGCTGAGTGCATAGCAAAAAAGAATTCATGCGAAAAATCATGATATTGCAGCAGATCATACCCTCGCACGGTTGCCAAATAATAATTGACAACTTTATTAACATCCTGATCTTTTTCATTGGGCGTCAATTGGTTTATCAATACGCCGTCTAAGGTTGCCTGCGTTCCTTCGATCGCAGAAGATGCAACAGCTTCTTTCTGTTGAAGTGTGGGCATAAACCAAGAAGAATCCAATTTGCTGTCACGTATTTTTTCTTTATAGACTTCCAATTTGGACGTAGCATCGATCAACTCCTCGAAAAACAGGGATTGATCAATAATACCTGTTTTTAATGGCAGAAAGCTTGCCTGATAAGAACCAGTCATGGTTTTAACCCTCCGTTTCTGGATTATATTAACACATATAAAACCAAAAGTCAATAGTTTTGGTTTTAATAATCGGAAAATATCCGTGAATAAGCAGTTTGTTGCAAGCTTTGGTTTTAATGATGATGAGTTCATATTATTATTTAATCCGTAGTTGGATTTGTTTTAAGTAGGAATGTAGTATACGCTAAGGGGTTCAATTAAGGAATGAGGCGCCATGATAGGAGTGCAATTTGACACCCCTCCTCGAAAACCCTTGTATATCAAGGGTTTTCGTCGTTTTTAGGGCAAATTTTATCTGTTCAAGTCAATGACACCCCTTTGCGGACTAACAGGACTCGAACAAACGACTTTTCGCCCATAATTGAATATTTCCTGACTTTCAGACCGAATTTCTAATGATTTTAGAACTTCGGTCTTTTTTTATTGCCTTTTTTTCTCCGTTACATAGCTGAGCAAGTGTTCAGCATCGAAAGGAGGCAAAAATATTGTGAAGATTCGTCTTCATTGGTATTAGTCACGCAAAAAAAATATTTTCACGGAGGAAAACA
>OMUY01000032.1 GCA_900314355.1 uncultured Eubacteriales bacterium
AAAACGCGGCAAAAAACATTTTAATAGACCGACTACCATATTGATTTTTCGGATTTTTTGGCAAAAAAATCATCAGTGGCAGATTTGATTTTTGTTAAAAAATAAACAATAATTGACATTTTTCCAATTATAATATAAAATATTTTCAGTTTTTTTACGGAGGATTATATTTTGCTGAAAGACAAACTTACAAAGCCCGAAAACGACAATCCCAACGCGATATCTGTCAAAGACGCGTTCGGCTATCTTTTCGGGGACATGGGCAATCTTTTTGTTCTTACGTTCGTTTCGACATACCTTAAGGTTTTCTACACCGACTGCCTTCTCCCCGGTCACGGAGTTTCCGCGGCTAATATCAGCGCTGATTTAACTGTTATGTTCCTCGTATTGAGGCTGTGGGACGCCGTAAACGATCCGCTCTGGGGAATAATTGTAGACACAAAAAGACCGATGAAAAACGGAAAGTTCAGACCTTACCTCAAAATCGTTTCCATTCCGCTCTGTTTTTCGACCGCGCTTTGTTTTTTCAATCTGCAAAATATTGTCAACTCCTATACGGGACTGCTTGTTTTCGCATACATTTCGTACTGTCTTTTCGGAATGATGTACACCGCCATGAACATACCATACGGTTCGCTCGCTTCGGCGATTACCGACGACCCGGAAGGAAGAACTCTTCTTTCCACATTCCGTTCCATAGGTTCGGGAATAGGAGGAGCCGCCGTAGCTTTGGTAGCGCAGAAATTAATTTACGACAACGGGACAAATTTAAATCCAGGCAAGACATTTACCGCGTCGCTTATTCTGTCCTGTCTCGCTGTCGCCGCTTATATGACTTGCTACGCTACGACAAAAGAGAGGGTAAAATATTCCGCAAAGAAAAAGAAAGTCAATTTAAAACTGACATACGGAACGCTTTTTAAATCAAAGCCGTTTTTAACCGTTACTGTCGCGGGAATGCTCATTTCCGGTCTTCTTCAGTTCGGTTCATTCAATCAATACCTGACAAAAAATTATTTCGGCAATTCCGATTTGACTATTCTTATCACTATGTCAACCTACGCTCCTATGGTAGCGCTTATTCTTTTCATCCCAAAGCTTTCAAAGAAATTCGGCAACAAGGAATTATGCGCTTCAGGCCTCGGTCTTGCCTCCGCGGCAAGCCTTGTTCTGTGCTTAATCGGACCGAGCGACAGGCTCAGAACACATCCTGCCGGGTTTATTCTGTGCAATTTCGGCATAGGCGCGGGATATTCTTTTCTGTCTATTCTCACTTGGGCTGTTGTGGCGGACGTCATAGATTATCAGGAGGCGAAAACAGGCATCAAAAACGAATCGGCGATTTACGCGGTTTACACGTTTTCAAGAAAGCTCGGACAGACGCTTGCCGATTCCGGAGGGCTTCAGCTTCTTTACAATTACGCCGGCTATGATCCCGAACATACATCGCCCGGATATATTCCCATAGTCGGAGAAAAAATCTACAAAATGGTGTCAAGAGTAACTCTCGCCGCATATTTGATTACATTCATAATGTTTTTAATTTATCCTTTGGATAAGAAAAATCTTGAAAAGCTTCATGCCGAGCTCGCCGAAAAAAGAGCGATAGAAGCAGAAGAGCTTGAAAAAGAAAAGGCAGAAAACGAAGCGGCGGCAAAAAAGCCTTAATACTGCATATTTTAAATTTTATTATTTGTCAAAATAAAAAAGTCCGCGAACTTAGTTTCGGGACTTTATTTTTGAATGATTTATTTAGGCAATTACAAACAGAATGTTTTTTTAAGCACCGGGAAAATCAATATCCCGCTTTTGTACCGTAAAATTTCGCCGGGTAGCTGTTGCAGATTAAGCAGAAAGATCCGTAGGGAAATTCATAACCGCTGTAAAGCGTCACATATTCTCCGCTTATGTCCTTATATCCGCATTCGGCGTCTTTAAATCCGTTTTTTTCGTAAAATTTAATTCTTGATACGCGCTGACGGCTGTTATCAGCTTTATCGTCGGGTACTTCCGCATTTAAAACAATGCATTTGCCGTCATACTTTTTTTTGATGATATCAAGTATTTCGGAACCTAACCCTGTTCCTCTCATATTTTCATCTACGGCGAGAAAGAAAAGATATACGAAATCGGAAAAAATGAAAGAATAACTCAATCCGCAGAATGTTCCGTTTTTATAATATGACGTGAAATCCGTTTTTTTCCACAAAGCGATAAGGTGAAGAACGGGAAACGGAATTCTCTCGTTTTTAGGGAATGCTTTTTTATAAAGCTTTTTTACGTTATCATCATATTTAAGGCAGCCGCAGGCATTTCTTTGTTCTATCATTGTATTTATTTTATACTTTCCTTTCCGATATTTCTCCCGAAAACAATATTTTTGAATTAAAT
This sequence comes from uncultured Eubacteriales bacterium, assembly GCA_900314355.1. Taxonomy (GTDB): domain Bacteria; phylum Bacillota; class Clostridia; order Oscillospirales; family Acutalibacteraceae; genus UBA1081. The sequence continues at coordinate 2,392 of OMUY01000032.1, forward strand.
ATCAATTTTTTTATTATATATTTATTATATCATATCGAAATTATTATTTCAACATAGCCGACATAAAACACCCGTCCGCAAAAGAAACGGACGAGTGTTTTTAATTATTCTTCAATCCGACTTATCGATTGAAAATTCTTTTTAGAAGTTTGATTATAGTGCTGAAAATATCTGCCCACGCGCGGAAGAACTTGACAAATCCGTTGGGCGCGACGATATGGTCTTTGTCGGCTATATCGGGCGAGACGTTTTCATTTAAGAATTTGTTGATAAAACCTTCAAGAAGTTTGAGCGAGGGTTCGGACGACGTCTCCATCATCTTCATCATGAACGCCCAAGTGTTGTTTACGTCGTGGTACGCTAAATCCGTTTGATCTATGGCGTCCTCAGAGGCGAGGAAGAGCTGGTAAATCGTGTACAGATCTTTTCCGAACGAAGGATCATCGGCGGCGTATTTGGCGAGAGTGTCAAGAGTAGCACATACATAGCCGTATGTCTTTTCGTCGTTAATATACTTTTTAATAAGTTTCTTGACGCCGGCTCTGTTTTCGTCGTTAGACATAAAGTCGATGAGTATTCTCGCTATCGATGTGAACTGATCGGCTTCACTTCCCTTGGCGTATACCATCTTGTAGTATTTCTGGCTCGTGTCACCGTTTACAGACTCGTAAGATACGACTTTGCCTGTAGTTAGCTCGTTAATCGCGTCGAGAGCTAAAGCGGAAAGTTCTACGCCGGAATCGGTTTCAACGTTTTTGAGAAGTATCTTGACTATTGAATCGAAATCAGCCGTGAAATCCTTGACGGGCGTGCCGTTAATCTTTATTTCCTCTTCAAGATCTATCTTTCCTGTCAATGGCTCGACCGCGTCAAGCACCGCCTGAACAGACGCGAGGAGGTTGTGAAGAGTCGTGTCAAGTCCGTTTGAGTTGATGTAGTAGATTACCTCTGGAAGAATAGCCTGCAATGTATTTACAGGGTCTTTTTCAAGTTCGTCAACCTTGTCAAAGAGAGGATCGAGAACTTTGTTCACCGCGGCGTATCTGTCGCTGTCGTCCTGAGTCTCTACAGCAGTATTAAATGATGAAGCTACATCTTCTACTGTCGGGATATTTTCGCATCCGAGAGCCTCAAGGAGAGGAATTACGCCGAGTTTATAACCCATGCTGCCGGGGATTACGATTATATCGCCTGTGCAGTCGTTGAAGAATCTGAGAGATTTGCCGTTGAGTATGGAATCAATAACACTTGTCAAGGGAGCCAAAATCATATCAAGACCGGCCTCAAATGATTTTCTGTCGTTTACATCGCCCTCGATTGTCATGGTCTCGTACTTTGAAAGGTCAACGCCCAGCGATGATTTAAGTATATCGCATACCTGCTTGTACTCGTCTTGAGAAAGCTTCTCTTTTATGCGGGCGATAACCTGGTTCTGAATAGCGTCGAGTATCTTCTGAAGATTTTCTTTAGTGTAAACTTTTCCGTTTACAAGCTCTGTGACGATGTCGGAAACAGAATCAGTAGGCTTGCCTTCAATCTCTATTCCGAGCAGACAGACAAGATTACCGACAAATCTCGGAAGAACTTTGACTACGTTCTCCGCCATTTCCCTTGTCCAGTAGCCTGACGCGTACGGATCGGCGTATTTTTTAGATGTCTTTACGGCGGTAGTTACTTTATCCGTATCAGCGATGTCGGTCAAAATCCAATCGAATTTTTGATAAGACACGCTGTCCTCGTCAAGTTTGAGAACGTTATAGAGTGAATCGAGAATCTTAGACGAGTCTTCGCTTCCCGCGAGCTTCTTTATAGCTTCAATGTTGTTCTTGTCTTTAAGCACATCGAATACTACAGATAAGATGTATGTTTCAAAATCCGCCCTTGTTCCGTCGCCCGTATCGCCGTCGGCAAATACCATCTTCATGGCTGTTTTGCCGTTTGCCGATGTGTACTTTTCAAGTCTGCCGAGATAGAATTTAGAGATGAGATTTATTACGTCGGGCTGAACGTTTATTGAGTACACGTCGCTCAAAATTTCGAACAAAGTCGAGAATGAGAAGAATCCGTCAAAAGAATCCGCGTTCTCAATCTTTTCAACCAGCGATTTTACAAGCTCATTGTCGACCTTTGAGAGGTCAAGTTTGTCTTTAATTAAAGTCTTGATAAGTTCGAGAGAGGTTTTCTCTGTTCTGCCTATTGTCGGAAGAACTTTTTCCGCGACAGCGTCGGTATATTTGAGAGCGTTCTTAACTGCCGTGTCAAATCCGCCTGCGTCTGTGAAGTAGATTACATTGAGGAGAACAGGCATCACGTTTGTAAGAGGATCCTCGGCTATTTCGTCCGCCTTGTCAAGAAGGGCGGATACGGCGTCAGTGAGAGCCTTCGCGCCGGCATATGTACCCTTATCGGCGTCATAGTAGTAAGACGCGGGATGAATGCCCGTATCTGTTGACGTGTCGCCTTCGTCAAGTTCAAGAGCTTCAAGTATACAGACAAGGCTGTTGTCGTAGATTTCAGCGCCGCTTATAGTGAGAAGAGTATCGTATGTGTAATTGCCGCTGTCGTCCTTGCTTGACGCCGTAAACATCTCGTAGCTGTCGCCGAACAGAATGTAAGAGAGAACTTTATCTATAGGCTTGAGCACTTCTTCAAGTTCTGATACAAATGACGCTTTATCCGTTATGGTTACATTATCAAACGATGCGTCGTCAAAGATATAAGCGCCGTTTTCGTTTTTCTCAAAGTTTCCTTCCGAATCCTTCTTTGCGTATCTGCCGAAGAATCCCTGACAATCAACGCCGAGAACCGTAAGCGCCGTGTCCGCGAGAACAGCGTTGTAGTCAGAAAGAAGATCGAATATCGCTTTTACAACGGATACAAATACGTCCTTGGAATATACCTTGTCTTTAAGTACGTTTTCTATGAGAGTGCCGACAGTATCGCCGGAATCGTTGACCTTGTATGTTTTAAGAAGGTCTTGGATGAGTTTGTCTGCGTTTTCCGCTGTCTCCTTGTTCCAGTTGTTATTGTATTGAAGGAATACATACGAATCCTTCGCGGACTCCATATTGTCCTTGAAATCTGAAGAACTGAATGAATCGATATCCGCATCCGTATACATATAAAGCCAGTTTACATTGTCGTACTCAAGCTTTGTTTTTTCGGAAAGGATTTTGTCCGCTGCGTCGTAAATTCCTGTAAGCGTAACATTGTCTCCGAGTTTAGACGTGTCGACAAGATTATACTTATCGATAAATCCGAGAACTTTGTCAGCGTTTGAAACGCCTTCGGCATTTTTATGTCTGAGAGTTTCAATAAGAGTTGAAACAAGAATTGTCAAAGTGTCCGCTTCATCGGGAACGAGAGAGTCGTCTTTGCTTTCAAGCTTGTTCTGACCTGCGCACAGCGCATCGGCGCCGTAAGATATCAGCTCGCTTGAAGCGAAATCAGTTCCGAGGAATTTATCCGCGATCCTGAGTATGTCTTCAAGTCTCAAATTGCTGATGCTTACGTCGTAATCTGGCGTGAGACCCGCCTCGTTGTCCCCGATAATATAGGAGACAAGACCGTCTGCGTCAAGGCTTGTATTAATCGGAAGAGTTTTGCCGTTTTCGTCGGTCGATTCTTTGAGAAGCTCTGTGAGGACAACTGAGAAGACAGAATCAACGTCAAGGTCAAATATAGGTCTGACAGTATCCAAAAGGACAAGCGCCGGCATAATGAGATTGTGGATTGACGCCGCGAGTCCGTTTGACTCGATGAAATAGACTATAGAGGGAGTAATCTTGAGAATGTTCTTAATTACATTCCCTTCTGTGAGAGAATAAATATAATCAAAAAGCTGTTTTGAAAGAGTGTTGAACGCGTTTACCGGATCCGCTTCCGCCATAGCCTGATAATCGGCGTCGCTCATAACGTCAGTCATTCCTATAGCTTTGAAAATATAAACAACGGAATTTGTGTAGCCGTTAAAGCCTTTGATTGTCACAGCGTCGGACAGAAGAGTCAAATCTTTAGACGAAAGAAGGAAAGAGAATATCGGAGCAGCCGGAGCGAATACCGAAGTGAAAATACCGAGGAACGTATCCTTGTCGCCCGTTGTCATTTCCTTGCCGTCGAACGAAAGCTTGTAGTTTCCGCCGTCCGAAAGCTTACTTTCGGAATATGATACAGTCACCGTATGACCGTTATAAATGTAATCCGCCGTTGCGCCGTCAGCCGGATAAGTCTTGTTGCCGTCCTCGTCTTCAGACGGGAATACGGAAGAGAACGCTTTATTCCATGCGAGCAGGTCGATTCCCGTATCATCCTTCAGAACTTCGACGATATTTTCCTGTTTGGAAAGCGTCTTGCCGAGGTTTGAAAGGACGGAAATCACGCTTGCGAGAGCTCTTGACGTGAATATTCCTCTGATCGAGGTATTGATGATATTTTCAAGGTCGAGGTCGTCCGTACCGGCGAGCTTAGCTATTTCTTTGACAAGATCCGATGAATTGTCGACTACAGTCTGAGCCGTTTGTTTTGTCCAGTTTTTGCCGTAGTATTCGTTGGAGATATATACTTTAGACGCTACTGTCGTGTCGTCGTCGTATTCAGACTTATACCAGTCGTACTCCATGGGAGCGTATTTCGACGTTTTGTCTGTCTCCTCGTTCGGGACGAAAAGCTCAACAAGAGCGGCGAGAGCATCAAGAGGCTTGCCCTTTACGTTCGCCATGACTTTGTCAAGTATTCCCGAGAGGTCCTTGTTTTCCGTGCCCGCGCCGGTCGCATTGCCGATTAATTTAAGAAGAGAATTAATAAAATTCTCATCGCCGGCGGCGTTTACCACGTACCTGAGAAGAAGGTAGAATACGTCCGCCTTATCCGCCGTGAGTTTAGTTCTCTTTCCGGACGGTCTCTGAGACGGTGCGTTTTCCGTATAGTCGGAGCAAGTAATAACTTCGCCGACGTTCATAATGGGAAGACTCAAATTTACTCCGGCTTTGTCGAGTACGAAAGCAATAAGCGCGTTAAAATCCGTTATGTCAACGCCGAGAAGGTCGGAAATATTTATAAGAGAGCCGGCGTTGAGTGAAACGGCTATCGGAGAACTCAAAACGTTGTTATTTACTATGTTCTGGGCAATTCCGCTTATATCTATCCCGAGAACTTTTACGCCGCTCATATTAGATACGGAAGCCTTTACTTTTACATTGAGATTTACATCGTTCAAAAGTTTCTGTAAAGCGTTTGTGGATACGAAATAAGCGAACTGAGGAATCATCGAGCATAGTTTTTCAACCGGCGACGTCTTTAGCTGGTCGATTAACTCAAGAAGAGGCGAGAACAACGCGCTGACTATCTCGGACGCGGACGCGTTCTGAGAAAGGTTAGTGAATTTATATCCGTCGTCGGCGATTCCGAGTGCCTCCATTACGGGTATCCACATGTTTTGATAGAGAGGCTTGTCAAGAGAAAGAGAAATATTTGCGCTCGCCATAGCGGAGAACGATATGTTTATACTTGAAGATGAGCCGAACCAACCTGTATAGTTAATTGTCATGTTTTCGGCGGAAACGTAAGCGATGTTATTTACATCCTTTGAATAAGATGTTCCGAGAAGAGCTGTTCTGAGGATAGGAAGAACGGAATTGAACACATCGCCCATAGCGCTTACGAACGAATTGTAATCTGTCACGCCCCAGTCGAATGTAAGTTTAGTTTTACCGTCGGCGCCTACAAGTTTATGCCAGTCGTCGCCGCAGTTGTTGAGAGCGGCCTTGACAGCCGAATACTTTGAAGGAAGGCTTGAAGCGAATGATGACGGATAAGCGTATACGTTTAAGCTGTCAAGTATCTGCTTTATCGTTGCCGTACCTTTCTGTCCGTTAGCGTAAATTTCGATATAGCCATAAATATTTTTAAGAGTAAAGCCGGCGGCTCCCTGATTTATGGGCTGATCTAAATAGTAGGAAGCGACGCCTCCGTTTCTCGGCGCGCCGAGACCTTCAATGCCCATATTGGGAAGATTATTTATGAGGTTTGATACCTGGTCGACTATCATCGGGAAAAGAGAGCCGACAAGGGTATTTATCATATCGTTTGTGAAAAGATTTTCGGACAACATTGTTTCAATGTAGTCGGAAAGATTAGATATGCTGTTTCCTTCCTTGTCTTTAAGTGAAGCGAGTTTCGCGAAATCAGACGACGTTATGAATTTGTCTATCTTGACGACAGTTTCGTTTACGCTGT
>OMUY01000084.1 GCA_900314355.1 uncultured Eubacteriales bacterium
CGTTTGAGGGGCGTGTGGTTTTCCCGTACGGGTTCAAGTCCCGTCTCTCGCACCATGAAAAAAGCCTCTTTTGTCTACCAAGGCAAGAGAGGCTTTTTCCTCACTTTCAGGGCAGAAACAAGCAAATATAAGCGTTTTCGGGCTTCGGAGTTGTCGATTGGCTTCCCCGGAGCCCGATTTTTTGCGTTCGGCTGCAAAAGTTGAGGCAAAATGCTGGTATCCTTTTTGCGGTTCTTTGCAGATGCAAAGAACGCCTAAAAAGGACAGAGGGGACGGACTTGAACCAAAGAACCAGAATCAAACCGAGCAAAATTTTGCATTCATATATTGACAAGCGTAAATGTGTATGCTATGATAAGATCGTTCTCGGATGGAGGTAGTAAAAATGGGCTACAGAGAAGATGTCAAGAAGATCAAAGCACTGGCAGATGAGAACCGTCTTGCTATCATGCGTGCGCTGCAGCACGGAGAAAAATGCGGCTGCGACTTGCTGGATGAGTTGAATATCACGCAGCCCACATTATCCCACCACATGAAAATACTTGCAGACAGCGGACTTGTGGATTACAGCAAGGACGGAAAATGGATGCGTTACCGTATCTCGGCAGATGGCGTTCAGGCATTCCGAGAAATGATCCGCTCCTACGCAAGATGCGACTGCGAAGACACCAACGAGTATTCCTGCAGTTGCAATAGGTAAAGCTATACGGGCATTCCTTCGGGATTGCCCATATAAAACCGCATAAGCATAGACGCATTTGAATATGTCGAAGTAATTACGGAGGTCTAAATGGAATTTCTGAAGTCAATCGGGGTGTTCATGCAGGAGCAAATCCTTGGCATGAAATGGCTGAACACACTAATCGGGAAGTTGCTCTCGCTCCTCGGCCTTGATATAACAGGCAGGGTTGGCGGCAGCATTCAGTTCTTTCTCTACGATGTGATTAAAATTACGGTACTTCTGTGCATTTTGATCTTTTTCATCAGTTATATTCAGAGCTTTTTCCCGCCGGAACGAAGCAGGAAGATCATGGGACGGTTTCACGGGATAGGCGCGAATATTATAGGCGCACTGCTCGGAACGGTCACGCCGTTCTGCTCCTGCTCCTCTATCCCGCTATTCATTGGTTTTACGAGCGCGGGGCTTCCGCTTGGCGTCACGTTTTCGTTTCTCATTTCGTCACCAATGGTGGATCTCGGCAGTCTTGTTCTGCTGATGAGCATTTTCGGGTGGAAGATCGCCGTTGCATATGTGGTGCTCGGTCTTATCATCGCTGTGATCGGAGGCACTGTCATTGAAAAGCTTCATCTGGAAAAACAGGTTGAGGATTATATCAGAAACGCAAAAGCGATTGAGACGGCGGAAGAAAAACTCACTGTAAAGGATAGACTGATCTACGCAAAGGATCAGGTCGCCGCAACGTTCAAGAAAGTGTTCCCGTACATTTTGATCGGTGTAGGGGTCGGTGCGGTGATCCACAACTGGATCCCTGAAAGCTGGATCGAAACTGTACTGGGCAGCAACAATCCGTTCGGCGTCGTTCTTGCAACGATCCTCGGCGTGCCGATGTACGCAGATATTTTCGGCACTATCCCGGTTGCGGAGGCGTTGCTTGGCAAAGGGGCGCAGCTCGGAACAGTGCTGTCATTCATGATGGCGGTGACGACGCTATCTCTTCCGTCCCTCATTATGCTGCGCAAAGCGGTCAAGTCAAAACTGCTCGGCATATTTATTGGCATCTGCGTTGTGGGAATCATAATTGTCGGCTATCTCTTTAACGCCGTACAATTCTTATTCATATAAAAATTAGGAGGAAACGAACATGGCAAAATTGAATCTGAAAGTGATGGGCGGAGGATGCAGAAACTGCGAAGCTCTGCTCAAAAGCACGAACGAGGCCGTAAAGGAGCTCGGACTCGATGCGGACGTCGAGTACGTTACGGACATGGAACGTATCATGACATACGGCGTAATGAGAATGCCGGTGCTTGCGATCAACGATAAGGTCGTCTCACAGGGCAAGGTTCTGAAGACTAAAGAGGTCGTAAAAGTTTTGCAGTCTGTATAAAAAGTGAATTAGACACCGAGCAACTGAACAGTCAGTTGCCCGGTGTCTATTTATTTATGCACAGCGGCACTGTGTTAAACGATCTCAACCACATATTCACGAAAAATATCCATTCAAGTAAGGATTTAATTACGCTAAATTGTTGAAATCCGGGGAGTTTTGTGGTAAAATAGATAAGTATCTTTGTACCCTTTTCACGAAGGAGGCGCGGCATGGCTGCAAATATGCAAAAAATCAAGCTGCTGAAGCTGTATGAGCTGTTACGCAAAGAGACGGATGAAAGCCATCCCATCTCCCGTGTCGAGCTTTGCAGACGGCTTAATGAAATGGGCATTTCCAGCAACGTCCGGACGCTGAGTTTGGACATCGAAGTAATGCAGGACAATGGCTTCGAAATCATGAGCTACCTGAAGGACAAAGAAAAATTTTACTACGTTCCGGAGCATGAGCTCACGGTGCCGGAGATCAAAATCCTGATCGACGCGGTGCAGGCGGCCAGCTTCGTCACGGAAAAGAAAACGGCAGAGCTCGTTGAAAAGGTCGCCGCTCTCGGTGGATCCCATCAAGCGGAGCTGCTGAAAGAAAACATGGTCTGCTTTAACACCCGGAAGCACACGAATGAGTCTATTCTCTACACCGTCGATGGTATCGAGGATGCGATCATCCGGAGAAAGAAGATCGCGTTCAATTACTTCCATCTCAACGAGAAGGCCGAGCGGGTTTTCGTCACAACGAGCACCGGCGAAAAGAAGCGTTATTACGTGGAACCGGTCGCGCTTATATTTAATGAAGACAACTATTACCTGATGGCCTACAGCAACAGGCACCCAGAGCGGACAGCGAGCTACCGCGTTGATCGTATGGATCACTTGGAAGTTGTTGAAGAGTCCGTCCTCTCCGACGAAGCCATAGCAAAGATTGACGGCGTAGCTGAATTCACGGAGCAGGCCTTCAAGATGTTCAGCGGCGACCTTGAAGATGTGGTGCTGCAGTTTGACAAATCCCTCATAGGGCCTGTGTTTGACAAGTTCGGTGAGGATACTGCTATGATGCCGATCAATGATACCACGTGTGCTGCAACCGTGCATGTGTAGGTTAGCCCCACGTTCTATGGTTGGCTTGCTCAGTTTGCGGATAAAATGAGAATTCTATCTCCCGACCATCTGATATATGAATTCCGCAATCACATAGAAATGATACTCGCAGAAAAAGCGATCGAGGTCAAATAATTCAAGGTGCCATCTTAGCATTATGGAAGGAGGATGACTATGGAGCTGAAAAACAGACAGCCGCAATGGGATATATATGAAGCCGTCATCCTTCTCGATGGTTACCTTGAATCACTAAAGAAGACACAACCTCGCTCACACATAATAAAACGGGTTTCACAAGATTTACGGCAAATGGCGCAAAACCGTGGAATCGCCATTGACGAAGTCTATAGAAATGAAAACGGCATTTCTTATCAGATGCAGAGCATGGAATCTGCGTACAAAGGGCAGAAGGTTTACGTTCCTGCTACGAGACTCTTCCGCGAAGCCGTTGATTTATACAGAGACAATTACGAGCAATACCTCTCTACGTTAACGGAGGCAAGAAGAATGATCGATGCTAGACCAGATACCAAAAAAGCCTTTTTGGAATGGGCTGCATCCGCTGTTTCGCAGAAGAAGTATAAGTGGATAGAAGCTAACCTGAAAAAAGCAGAACAATTCGGGATAAAGGCAAGACTTATCTCCGGATCTCTTTTCGATGTTGTCGATGAAAGTGTGCTTGCGTCGCTACTCAATGCACTTCAAAAGAATAAGGTTTTCAAAGTTACGAACAGAGTTCATTATGGAAAGATAATCGGCGACTTCATGCTTTATATGAGGTACTGCGCCGAGCGCCCGGTCATCGAAAGCATAGGAACAGAAGAAGATACCGATTCCAAAGACGAGATTGCAGCTTCTGCCACCGAACAGAGCGAATCCGGTATTCCTGTTTCTGTTTCCAGACGTATGGTTAACTTTTCCAACATTGGAAGCATGGCATATACAAGGCCACTCTCTTTTGAATACAAGGGAGAAATCCATGACGCGAAAAAATGGGGCAGTCTATATGTCAAGCTGATTTCAATGCTGCGCGTGGAGTTCGCTGATTTATTTGCTGCCTCAGTAGATAAAAAGACTTTTCATACAGATGCGTTAATGATTGCGTCGGAGGAAAAGAAGCACCTACTGAGAATGCCCAGAGCAATCGGTGGTGGCCAGTATATTGAGGGTAACTGCTCTGCCACAAGAATCGTAAAAGGCATCAAGGGATTTCTTGACCTATGCGGAGTGCAGTACGATCGGCTACATATTTGGTATCAAAAGCTTGATGATACAACCAACGCAGACGATACTTTGACCGGAACAATGCCCGCAGTTGAAGTGAATCCCGAAATCGCAAGTGTTTTGCGGCAACACTATCAGTTTGGCTTTAAATTCGAATCGATTCGAGAAATGATGCGATTCAGGCAATTTGCCGCAGCGATGGACATCACGTTGCCTTCGGATGACGAAGAACTGAAGAGGGAAATACTCGCATCCGGTACTGTGATCGAGGACAGGGTGTATTGCAAAAGCGACGATCTGCCTTCCCAATTACAGAGTATTATCGAGGACGTCTTCTCCACCGGAGCGGAAGTCATTTATTACGAATGCCTGTTCGACGGTCAATCGGAATGGATGTCAAGTCATCTGATTACTTCAGATAATATGCTCAAGGAATACTTACAGAAGCATCTTCGTGGCTGCTCCTTCTCCAAGAAATTCATGAACAGAGGCGCAAAGCTTACGGAAAAAGCAGCAGTTACTTCTGAAATAAAGCGGGTATGGGGTGATAAGCAGACAGAGAGTGTCGATGTTTTGAGCGAGAAACTGCCCTATATCCCAAAGGGAAATATTTGGCGAGTTATTTCTGGCAATGACGATTTCGTTCTTTCCTCCGAAGGAGTTTATCTTCTTGTTGATCGGCTGCGTATTACCGATGATGAAATCGAAGATATTCTCGACTTTGTCAGCTCGACGTGCGAAGAGAAAGGATTCGCGTCATTGAGTGACGTCCCGCTTGGTGACATCGAAGAGGAAAACTACGAACTCACTGCGCTTGCAATATATAACGCGATTTACAAAAAAGTGCTGAGGGATAAATACCATCTTAACGGAAAGATCCTGACAGTAGATAATCCCGATCTGGATGTGGTCACTCTTTTGAAGCAATTCATCGCCGGAAGAGAATCGTGTTCTTTCGATGAGGTGTCAGAGAAAGTTGTTGATCTTACTGGTGGGACAAACCGTCAATATGCTTTTCAGGCGCTTTACGATGAGATGGTGAGGACAGAAGCAAATCGATTCGTCGCAAACAGATTTGTGGATTTTAGGGTCGACGAAATAGACCGGATTCTGGCTGGCTTCGTTACGGATCACTTCGTAGCAATTCGAGATATTACGACCTTTGCGATGTTCCCGCTCTGTGGCCAGAACTGGAACCATTATCTCCTGGAAAGCTATTGTTACAAATATAGCAAGAAATATAGCCTGCATGTTCTCCACTTCAATGATAAAAATGCTGGAATCATTGCAGAGCGAACATTTGATAGGCAGTACGTTGAAATGCTCGCCTTGGCCTTGGCCAGAACAGATACTGAATTGACACCTGAAGCTGCAGGTCAGTATTTGTTTAATACGGGGTACATGGCTAAGAGCAAGTATGCGCGACTTGAAGAAATAATACAGCAGGCAAGAGAACTGCGAGAAAGGAAGTGATTAGTATGTATTCCTATACCTTTGACGCGGAAACCGGTGGAATAATACTGAATTCAACTCCTACAAATTTCTCGAAGGAGCCACGTCCTGTATATGCACAGGAAATGGATATCCTTGGATTTGATAAATACTGGAACTATGAAAAGCAGAATGATGTTCCATATATGTGGGCGGAGGCAAACGCGTATTGGTACAGAGGCACACAAGTTGCAAAGACAAAAGGCGGTGACCTTTATTCTGCGCCAGAACTGCAACCGATCAGAGATGAGAACGGATCGATACTGTTTTGCGCAGAAAGCGGATATCATTTAACACCTATTGATTTGGAGCAGATGTGCTTGAAAAACGAAGATCTCCTTACTGTTATCGAAGATGCAACTGTCAAACGAATAGTCAAGGAGTATGAAAAATTCAAAAGCAAACTTGATATATTCCATGTAGCTTTCTCCGGTGGCAAGGATAGTGCGGTCTTGCTGGACTTGGTTAGAAAAGCTCTTCCGAAAGACAGTTTCGTTGTGATTTTCGGTGACACGGGAATGGAATTCCCAGACACATATAAAACCGTCGAACACACGAAACAACAATGCGAGATTGACGGCACTCCATTCTACATTGCACGCTCCCATTTTGACCCGAAGGATTCATGGAAGCTGTTTGGCCCTCCGGCAAGAGTATTACGCTGGTGCTGTAGTGTTCACAAGAGCACCCCGCAAACACTCAAAATGCGGGAAATCACCGGGAAGAACAATTATGTTGGAATGGACTTCGTCGGAGTAAGAGCGCATGAAAGTGTAGCACGAAGCAAGTACGATTATGAAAACTTTGGAAAGAAACAGCGAGGGCAGTACAGCTACAACCCAATTTTAGAATGGACGTCGGCAGAAGTTTGGTTATACATTTTTAATAACCATCTGTACATCAACGACGCTTACAAGAAAGGAAATGCGCGGGCAGGATGTCTTTTTTGTCCCATGGGAGGCGGATCTAGCGATTTCTTTAGGCGTCACGCATATACCCAAGAACTGGATCAGTACGTTGAGTATATCAAAGCGTCCTATTCGTCAACAGATCCGCAAAAAGCAGAATCCTATATTAAAAATGGCGGTTGGAGCGCAAGAAACAACGGCAGAGATTTGAAGGACAACAAATTCCGCTGCGTGGAAAACACAACAAAGGGTAATATCATTATTACCGTAACAAAGCCCACGACAGATTGGAAAGAATGGATAAAAACACTTGGCACATTGATTGAAACAGAGGACGGATATTCGATTCTATTTGAGAATAGTGAGATTTCGTTCCGTGTCGAGTCAAAAATTGATGGCTATGTTGTGTATTTACCAGAAAAAGTTGCGACTGAGAATCCTAAGTTTTCCAGATTGTTTAAGCAGGTTTTTCGCAAAGCGTCATATTGCTCAGCTTGTAGAGTATGCGAAACGAATTGTCGGAACGGCTGCATTAGATTCACGAACGGAAAGCTCAGTATTACGAACTGTGTGCACTGCTATCAGTGCCATAATATAGAGAGTGGATGCTTGCTATTCCATTCCCTTAGACACCCGCAAGGAGGAGGCGTTGGTATGAAAAGTTTAAACTCATTTGCTGATCACGCACCGAAGCGTGACTGGTTGGTTTCGTTCTTCGATCTCAAGGAAGACTTCTTCACTGAGCATACTCTTGGCCCCATGATGTATGATATGTTCAGGCGTTTTCTCAGAGATGCCGGTTTGAATGAAAAGAACCATTTCACCGCATTTGCTGAGTTGATCGATAATATGGGTTGGGAAACTGATACAGCCCTCGGACTTATCCTCGTCAATTTGGCAATGGAGAATCCGCAGATTGCATGGTACATAAACAACATGGATATCGGATATTTCTACGAGAGATCAAAAATCGAAGAGATGCTCATGTCCGTCGAAGTTAAACCAAAAGACGCCAAGTCAATTGCAAAGGCATATAAAAGAATTGTTGAGACACCTTTCGGGACAGTACTGAATTTCGGATACGTTACAGACGATGATGATATGGTACGCACCAAATGCTCGATCAGCGATAATAGAGTGTTACTGTACGCTCTCTACAAATTCGCTGAGAAATGTAATTTGGCCAAAGAATTTAGCGTCGCATATTTGCTTGACGAATCCGTTGAAAGAGATGGCGTAAGTCCAATCCGAATCTTCGGGTTATATGATGAGGAAGAACTGAAATCCAGACTTCTGGGATTGTCCTCCGCATATCCTGAGTTTATTAATGCAACATTTACAAATGACTTGCAAACCATCACGCTGAGAGAGAAGTCCAGCAAAGATGTGCTTGATATGTTCAAGGAGGAACTGTAATATGCCGGTACAGAATCTGAAGTATTGCGAATACTTTGATGTCAACGAAAAGTACTTCCCCTGCATTGATGAATCAGCGATAAACAGCGGAGCTGCATGGGACAATACTTATCCCCATGAAACATTCATCGAGCTTTTGAATCTTACAGAAAAAATGCTGGGCGGGAACACCAACCGGTCTCTGTGGATTCATGGTGCGTATGGTACCGGTAAGTCTCAGTGTGCGTATGCATTAAAAAAGATACTCGAGGTACCGGAGGCAGAGGTTAGAGCTTATTGGGATAAGTTTGAACCTCTCAAAAAGAATCCAGCTTTGCTCGAGAAGATCATCGGCCACAAAGCACAAGGAATTGTGACTGCTTATCGTTATGCCTCGGGCAGCATTACCACCCCCCAGCAGTTGTTCTTTGCCGTACAGGAAAGTGTTAAGAAGGCGTTGGATGCTCATGGCGTAGAGTATAGAGGGGAAAATTCCCTCAAGGAGAGCGTGATTGCCTGGCTGGAGGATCCCATCCACAACCAGTTCATGGATGCTCTGCTTCAGAAACCCAAGTGGATGTCCACGTTTTCTCAATCCACAGCAGATGAGATTATAAATACATTAAAGAAGAGCTCAGACGTCTCTTCACTAATGGATGATATTTTCAGCCTTGCGGCGCAAGAAGGGATTACCGCCCTTGACCTTACTGCTGATTCCTTGCGTGATTGGCTCGCAGATATTATTGACAAGAATAACATCAAAATCGTCCTGATATGGGATGAGTTTAGTGACTATTTCCGCCAGAACAGCACCTCACTAGGCGAATTCCAGAAAATTGTATCGATCTGCCAAGAGAAACCGTTCTATTTTGTGATCGTAACTCATCCGCTGTCGTCGCTAGCGAAGAAGTTCGATAGCGGAGATAAAACGAACCCATGGTCTGTTGTCCAGCAGAGATTTGATAAAGTCGAAATCACATTGCCGGATAACATTGCTTTTGACTTGATTGGACATGCTTTTAATGTTAAACCTGCGGCTAAGGCCAATTGGGTACAGATGACCGGAGACTTGAACTCTTCTGTAAATGGAGCACGGGCAGCAGTTGTAAAGGCAGCAAACATTAAGGGTGAGACCGTGATGAGGGATATTCTACCCATCCATCCGATCGCTGCTCTCGTCCTTAAAAACATAGCATCTGCGTTTCAGTCTAACCAGCGCAGCATGTTTGATTTCATCAAGACGCCTAAAGATATGGAAGTTAAGGCGTTCCAGTGGTTTATTCAGAACACGAGCCCCCTTTCCGATCGCCCGTTCCTTACGGTCGATATGCTTTGGGACTTCTTCTATGAGAAAGGAAAAGACTATCTTTCTTCTGACATAAAGCTGATTTTGGATACGTTCCCCCAGCAGAAGCAGCTTACTGACAAGGAAAAAATTGTACTAAAAACAATACTGATCATGCAGGCAATCGATCAAAGACTGGGTGGTGCTCTACCGATTCTGAAGCCAACAGATCAGAACCTTAGTTATGCTTTTGAAGGAGACACTCCCGAGCTAGAATCCTCCTGTAAGAGTATCGCAAAGGCGCTGGTCAAAAAAGGCATTTTGATCGAGAATCCAATTGCAGATAATAAGAAGGTATACTCTGCGGCAGTTCTCGCCGGTGATGGCGCAAAGATAGATGCGTTCAAAAAAGATATCCGCGAGAAACAAGGCACCACTGCAAAACTGGTATCAGAAGGTGGTGCAGTTGCTGCTGCGCTCAGCTTGCCCCCGGCGCTCAAGCTTAGATATGCTCTTGACATTGACAGTGGCAAGCTGCCTGTTGTGACTATCTCCGATTTCAAAAAAGCAATGGACGCGTTGAAGAGCAAGGATGTGGATTGGCATTTCTATGCTGTTCTTGCTTTGGCCAAGACGGAGGAAGAGGCACAAAACTTCAGAACCATTATCAGAAATACCATTGCAGATCCGGCATATAAGAATATTGCAGTAATTGACGCATTGTCAACTCCGCTTGGACTGGAGGCTTTTGAACAGTACGTGGATTATTCTGCAATGTCAATGTACTATAGCGGCAACAATGGACAGCAATCCAAAGAGAACGCGAAAAAAGCCAAAGATGTCTTGGAACGTGATTGGAAGGATCGTATTCATGACGGGCAGTTCATTGTGTTCTCTTATGCCAATCCTGATGGAGAGAAGGCAACCGGTGCTGCTGCTGTACACACTATACTGCAAACGATCGTGCTTTCCAGATTCAAACACGTGCAGGATTTCACCAAGGGGCTTACTGAAACACAGTTGAAACTCACCACTCCGAAACCCGTTGCGAAATACGGCATGGGAGTAATGGAAATAAAGGGACTTATTTCGGGGTGCGAAAAATCCGTACTGGGAAAGGTATGGTCAAAGAAGGAGTATTGGAAAGACGAGAGCCTCGCAGGTGAGCATATTGTCATCATCAAAAAAGCCGTAGATAAGATGATCGAGGATGCGTTTAGGTCAAGCGGCAGGATTTCCATTGGCGAAATCTATGATCTCCTTGAAACAACATTCGGGTTCTCGGTCTGCAACCTGTCTGCGTTTATAACAGGTTTCCTGCTTAAAGAGTACAGCTCAGAACCTTACCGTTCTATGGATGCAGAGGGGCATCGGGATTCGATGACTCCGGATAAGCTTTCTGAGATGATCGGAAACTATATCGGTAAAGCTCCCAAAGCTACGTACATCGTCAGTCTGACCGAAGAAGAAAAAGCATTCTACGAATTAACGGAAAGCGGATGGAACATTACCGCGAACACCTGCTCCTCTCCCAGTCAAGCAGGTTCGCTCGTGCTGTCTAAAATGAGAGATCTCGCATATCCCGTTTGGTGCCTAGAGGATGTGGATTCTACAGGGGTATTCGACATTGTAAAACTCTACATCAGACTCGTCCAGAGCAAAGGTGACGAAGCGCATGATATCGCAAACGATATCGGGAAGATAGCTATTCAGCGCCCGTCTGTCGCAGAAAACATGCGGACTCTTCTTACGGCAGAAAACTGCCGCAAGGGAATGCTGTTGTTCTTAGAGCGCTTTGAAAATGGCAAGCTGTTGAATTTGGCAAAGGAAATCGGTGCTGAAGACGCAGTCTTATCCGATATAAAAAAGCTGTTCAGCGTGCAGTATTCTGCGCTCTGGATCGGGCAAACCGGTGAAGATGAAATTCGCAAATTGATCACAGAGTATGAAGTAGTAAAATCCACGAATCTTCTTCTCAACGTCTCTGCGCATTCCAAAGAAGGTGCATTTAAGGCTTGGCGTGATTGCCTGAAATTTATTGGGTTCTCCTGCGAGTCTGTAAGAGCAAAGCGCCCCTCATTGGATAAATTCTTCTATAACCTTCTCCGCATTGCTGGTTATGAAGATATGCTTCCCGACAACATGAAATCATTCCGTGACGAAATGGCTAATCACAACACGGAGATTAGGGATGTTCTTGGCGATACTCTGGCTATCTTCATGGAAATTTATGCGCCCTATTTGAGCGGCTTCACAGATGCTGAATGTGAGGAAATCAAGAACTCTATTACTTCTGAGATGTTCACCTCATCTTCGACTGCAAGCAACGCAACGGTAAAGAAAGCAGCAGAAGAGTATAGAAAGAATCAGGTTAAGTCACAGCTGTATAAGCTCTGGAGCGATAAAACTGGCGGCACAAAGAACCCGCGTGCTTGGTCTGAAAAGTATCGCACACCCATTTTGTGCTGTGTCCCGGCTAAAGACTATGCTAATGCAAAGAAGGCCTTTGCGACGTTGAACAGCAGCACGCAAAGTGAAGCAGATATAAAAGAAGCTCTCTCCTTCCTGCAAAGTGCTGAGTTCTTCGGCGATATCGCTTCTGAGGCATTCCGCGATCAGGCTTTCAGAAAGAGGATCATAGGCGATTATATCAGTCTGCTTTCCAATATTGAGGAAGTGCGCGATGCATTAGAAAGCACTGGCATTAGCGCATATGAATGGAATGATAATCCGAGTATTAGAAGCAAAATTTCAAGCATGGCATCTGCCGAATATAATGCCGGAGGCAGTGACAGAGCCATTGGAATCATTGATTCGATGGAAGGGCCAGAGCTGAAAAAATGGCTGACAGAGATCGTCCGTAAAGACATGGGGTTAGGAGTTAAGATCATCGTCAACAAGGAGGGATAACGCATGCTTTGCAAAGAAGTGCAAGATTATATTTCTACTGTTAAAGGATTGCCCTTCTTCTATATAGTCGGAGATGAGCAATACTCATCTGCGGTAGATGATTTTATGCAGGCAGGCTTAACCGTTGTGCGTATGAGCGATTTCTGCCCCAAAGAGGATAAGTTTCCCAGCATCGATGACTTGGTGGATTATTTCCGCACGTCCGATGTTGACTACAGGGACAATAAATTCGTTGTCTTAGGACTGGGAGAGTACCTCGCACTTCGTGGGGCAGCCATTGCAGATAAAGAGCTTCACAGATTGAAAAACACCACTATAGGAAACGCAAGAGCGATACTTCTCTTACGCGGTGTTTCTGCTCAAATGAAAAAGATCGTCAGCGATGACAATCGCATCACAGAGCAGCGAAGAGCATTCTTCGATGGAGATTTGTTCACTTCAGTAGCTATCACGAATGTTACTGAGGACGTTGGTGTCGTTACAAGAAAAGGAATCAAGCACATAATCAGGGCAATGGAAGATGGCGCGTTCGGCACTGTCTTGGGGAGCTCTGCGCTTGTTCTTGATAATGCGCTTTTCCCCGTTTCGACGATCCAGGGTAGCTATCCAGCAATCAAATACTTGCTGCATGATTTTGCTATAGAGCAAAGCCTCGGGACGGAGGATCAGTGGAATCGTCTTTTGAAAGACCTGAATAAATGCAACAGGTCGATTTCCGCAGTGTTCGCCAAGTATGGAATTGATGACCAGATCTTAGACGACTTGAATCTTGCAGTTTCTGGACTGGAATATAAGAATTGGCTCGTATTCCTTTACCTCAAAACGCACGCCAAAGAGATCCAGAGCGCCTATCTCAATGCGGTAGTTGAGAACACCGAACATTTCGAGGATCTCAAGAGAAACCTGCTTACATTCATCACCACGGTTCCCCACGCAGACAGCCGATTCAGGAAGTTCTACGACGATAGAAAGAGACTGCTGAAAGATTTTCCCGAAGCCGATATTGCGATATTTGTTAAGGCAAATGAGATTGATCCCGAAGAAAGCATTTATCGACTTACCGATAATACTCTTCTGGAGAAGAAAACGATCGTTAAGTGGATAGCGCATTACGGGTATTCTGATGCAATTTCCTATGTGTATCCCGCGCTCAATGACTACTTAAGAAAATATGTGTTTGATAGTCCCGTGCTTGCAGATGAGATGACCAAGTATTTTGATCTTTACAAGCAGCAAAAGGTTTCAAACCACATTTCAACTGAGTTCATTTCCCTCGTTGAAGCGAATGCGAGAGGGCTATCATATGCACAGCTTCCTACACGGGACAATGCTATCAAGGCAGTGTCTGACAAGGACAGTGCTTATCTATACTGGATTGATGCGCTGGGGGTTGAATATCTTTCCTTTATTTCTGCGTTAGCGAAGAAAAAAGGACTATCCATTCGCACCCAAGTAACACGGTCTGATCTTCCGACCATCACCTCGATCAACAAGCAGTTTTTTGATCAGTGGAACGGTGGAAAGAAATACAAAGAAGAGCAGCTCGATAATATTAAGCACAAAGATAAGGGAGGATACTTTTTCACTGATGATGAAGATCCCATTCACATCCCGGCGGAGCTTGAGGTAATCGAGCGAGCGATTAACACGGCTGCAATGGAGTTGGGTATGCACCATTGCAAATCCTTCGTGATTGCCAGCGACCACGGTGCTTCTCGTCTTGCTGTAATTAAACGGCAGGAGGTGCCCTATGACACTGATACAAAAGGCGAGCATTCCGGAAGATGCTGTAAGGCGTTTGAGTCTTGTGATGCACCATTCTTTGTAGAAGAAAACGGTTTTATTGTGCTCTCCGACTATGGAAGATTCCGTGGAAGTAGACCGGCAAATGTTGAGGTGCATGGCGGAGCAAGCTGGGAGGAAATCATTGTACCGGTGATAACACTTACGCTTAAGAAACAAGCAGGTGTCCAAATTACAGTGATGCATCCGAACGATATCTTTGTTGATCGGCATTCCGGAGTTTCCATTTCCTTGTATATCTCGGATGTCGAATCGGTAGATAAGGTCAGTATAATTGTCGAAGACAAGACCTACACCGGAAAAACTGATGACGGTACGCACTTTGAATTTGCTTTGACAGATATTAAACGCGCAAGATCAAAGCCATACGTAGCGGAGGTTTATGATGGCTCGGATCTAATTGGATCCGTATCCTTCAAGGTTAAAGGCAAAGCAGCAACTGTCAAAGATGATTTTGATTTCGGCGACGATTTCTAAGGAGGATAAACATGGAGCTTTCTGAGAAGCTAAGAGACAATTTTGATGAGATGGTCGTATTCAAAGACCTGAAAAAGACCAACTTTTTCTCCACGTTGAGTCTTCCTGCGTTCATGAGAGACTGGCTTCTGAAAAAGTTTGAGGACGATGAAGGCTACTTCGACAAGGATGATCTTGCCAGATTTGTCAAGAAATTCATTCCTCGCAAGGATGACTGGAACGCGATCAAGAATGCTATCGTAATTGAAGGCAGAACGGTTAAATTCCTTGCGAAGGTATCCGTCAACATCGATATCAAAACTGGCGAAGTGTCTTTCTCACTGCCGGACTTTGGCCTCGGATTCAAGGAAACAATTATTGAACCTGACGTTTGGGATTCGTGCAAGGAGGACTTGGTTAAAGGACGAGATATCTGGGGTATGGTCGAGCTCGGCTATCGTTCCCCTGATGATTTTGACTTTACATTTGAGTATGAGAAAAAATCATCGAAGGCGAAGAACTCAAAAGACGGAAAAATCAAGCTCGTCTCTTTTAAGAACTTCTGCCCGTATGAAATTGACCTCGACAACTATAAAGATGCTCGACAAGAATTCACAACAGAAGAATGGATAGATGTTATTCTTGGCGCAGTCGACTATAATGCAGCTGGATATACTACCGAAGAAGAAAAGCTGACAATGATCACCAGACTGCTTCCATTCGTTGAAAAGCGACTAAACTTGATCGAGCTTGCACCGAAAGGAACAGGAAAATCCTATTTGTTCGGAAACGTAAGTCGCTTCGGATGGCTTTCAAGCGGCGGTGTAATGAGCCGGGCAAAGATGTTCTATGATCAGACCAAGCGCAGAGAAGGCCTGATTGCCGGAAGTGATTTCGTAACGCTGGACGAAGTTCAAACGATTTCCTTCACAGACACTGACGAAATGCGTGCTGCACTGAAAGGATATCTTGAACAGGGCAATTTTACTGTCGGAGATTATAAAGGTACGGCAGATGCTGGCGTTATCCTTTGCGGCAATATTAGAAAAGAGATTATGGACGCAGATGGATACAGCAATATGTTCACGGAGCTGCCGGTCGTATTCCATGAATCTGCTTTGATCGAGCGCTTCCATGGCTTTATCAAAGGATGGAATATCCCACGTATGAAAGATGACTTAAAAGTCAATGGATGGGCTCTTAACTCGGAGTACTTCTGCTCCATCCTTCATGAGCTACGTGGAGATATGACTTACCGCAGCGTAGTAGATGAACTCATCATTGTTCCAGAAGGCGCAGATACTCGAGATACCGAAGCAGTTAAGAGAATTGCGACAGCATATTTAAAGCTGATATTCCCCCATGTTCAGCACGCAGAGGATATTACTCCGAGGGAGTTCAAACGGTATTGCTTTGATAGAGCCAGAAGAATGCGTGATACAATTAAGTACCAGTTGGGTCTTCTTGATGTTGAATATGCGGGAAAGGATTTGCCCCCGTTTAGGATCAGAGGTATAGACAGCGAATAATATGGAGAAGAAGAAGTGTTATGTTTGCGGGAAGTCCCCACTATCAAAGGATGAGATAGGACTCACCAAAAAGTTGATAGATCGGAAGACAACCACGTTTTACTGCTTGTCTTGTTTGGCTGAGTATTTTGAAGTAACAGAAGAAGAGCTAACGGCAAAGATTGAAGAATTCAAAAACGAAGGATGCACTTTGTTTCAATGAGGTGATTCCGATGAAGTATCAAGTCTACGCTGATAACGCAGCTACCACCAGACTGGATGAAGTGGCGTTTGAAGCAATGTTGCCATGGCTAAAAGACAACTATGGTAACGCTTCTCAACCCTACTCGTTTGCACGCGAACCGAAGAAAGCTCTTGCCGCAGCGAGGGAAACAATAGCTGCATGTATTGGCGCAAACCCGGAAGAGATATTTTTTACTTCGGGCGGGACAGAAAGTGATAACTGGGTAATAAAGAGCTCCGCTTTTGCAGATGTTGATCGTCGTGCAACGATCACATCCGCTTTCGAACATCACGCCATATTACGGTCTTGTGCCACAATTGAACGGTTAGGGTATCCAGTTGCATATCTGCGACCTACGGCTGATGGACTGATTCTTGCAGAAACGTTAAGGCGCATCATTACTAAGCAAACGAGATTGGTTTCTGTTATGTTCGCTAATAACGAACTCGGATCAATACAACCAGTAAAAGACTTGTGTGCGGTCGCACACGAATATGGCGCACTTTTCCATACAGATGCTGTTCAAGCAGTTGGCCACATTCCTATCAATGTGCACGATCTAAGTGTTGATTATTTATCAGCTTCGGCGCACAAATTCAACGGCCCCAAGGGGGTTGGCTTTTTGTACGTTCGAAAAGGATTGGATCTACTTCCGTATGCTGATGGAGGATCACAAGAGAAAGGTCACAGAGCAGGTACCGAAAATATAGCTTCAATAGTTGGAATGGCAGCTGCACTTCGAGAGAATTGTAACGCAATAGAAAAGAACGTTCAGTTCCTCTCGAATCTTGAAAAGCGGTTATTAGAAGGGCTGCGTGAAGCGGGTGTAAAGTTTATTCGCAACGGTGGAGCAAACACACTTCCGGGTCTTCTCAGCTTGTCATTCCCGGGGAGAGATGGCGAGGCAATTTTGCATCGAATGGATTTGATGGGGATAAGTATTTCGACCGGATCAGCATGCGACAGCATCAATACACAGAAGTCGCATGTGTTGGATGCCATTAATCTCGAGGATGATTTGGCTTTTGGCACTATACGTATCTCACTAGGTCGATATAACACTGAGAGCGATGTCGACATGATCGTTTCCGGCCTCTCTCGAATCCTTAACACATGAGCATTGTCACTTTCTGCGGTCACAAGGAAATAGCGGACACGTCCACGGTGCGAGCCGCTGTGGATGAGATCCTTTGCGGCCTTGTGGCAGAAGGTGCCGACTATTTCCTGCTCGGCGGCTACGGCGGTTTCGATTCCCGCTGGAGGGAGTTCCGCTGAAATTCGCAATCTCTAAGAGGAACGAATGGATGGTGGATCAGGCCGACGTTGTCGTTGCCTACGTACAGCACAGCTGGGGCGGCGCAGCGGCCACGCTCCGATACGCAGAAAGCAAACATAAACGGATTATTAGGATATAGACAGCGAAGGACAGCCCCACAGCGATTTTGCTGTGGGGTTTTCTTTTTGCTTTCTCGTGTAACTAAATCGTTACCTCACGAGCGCATACCGGTTTTTCTGTCTCAAACCCCTTGACGGGCACCCTGCCCATGAGTATAATTAAATCGTAAATGAGACACGGGTCTTATTTAGGAGGAATTTCGCATGAGAAGCAAAGACAAGACACTGCTCGCGGATATCGAGAAGTTTGTGAGCAACTACACAGACCGATTCGGTATCTCCCCCACGATGCAGGAGGTCGCAGACGGCGTTGGATCATCGAAGGCAACCGTGCAGCGGTACATCACCCAGCTGTGCGAGGATGGCGTCCTGAACTTTTCCGGATACCGGACAATGACTTCGGCGAAGACCAAATCGCATGTCGTCCGAGTTCCCGTTCTCGGAAGGATCGCCTGCGGCATTCCAAAATTCGCGGAGGAAAACATCGAGGAATTTGTTAGGCTTCCTGTCGCACTGTTCGGTCAAGGCGATTTCTTCATTCTTCGTGCTTACGGCGATTCGATGATCGAAGCAGGCATCGACGATGGTGATCTCGTCCTGATCAGGCAGCAGAACTACGCCGACGATGGTCAGATCGTAGTCGCGCTCATGGAAGACGAAGCGACCCTCAAGAGATTCTATCCGGAGCCGGAAAAGCATCGCGTCAGGCTGCACCCGGAGAATTCCGCTATGGAAGACATTATCGTCGACAACTGCGTGATTCAAGGTGTCGCCGTTAAGGTGCTCAAGGATCTGGAGTAACACGAACGGAGGAATGGAGATGGAACGCGCAAGAACCCGCATCGATGACGATGAATGGTATCTGGACGTAGATCCAGAGGAAGTCAAAGGCGAAGGTGCTATAGTTGAAACGGAGCACTTTTTCGTCGGTCAGGCCTTCAACGCACACATTCAGGTCTTCGATAAAAGCACCGGCAGCATGTGCATGCATATCAGCTGCACACAGATGCTTCCGAAAGAGCGACTGCAGGCGTTCGCCGACAGGCTCGAGAAAGACGGCGGCCCCAGCATCGAGGCGGTGCAGGCGCTATGACTCCACCGCCTCACGACTAAGTAGAATTGGAGAGTACCCACGATGGCAAAGCAACGCACATACTTTTGCATAGACATGAAGACGTTTTATGCGTCGGTAGAGTGCGCGGAGCGTGGGTACAATCCATTCGAAACGAACCTCGTTGTCGCCGATCTCACACGTGGAAAAAATGCCTTGTGCCTTGCCATTACACCGAAGATGAAGGCGCAAGGCATAAAAAACCGCTGCAGGCTGTCGGAGATCCCGAACAGCGTCAAATACGAGGTCGCACCGCCCCGAATGGCTTTGTACATTGATTACGCAGCAGACATCTACTCGCTGTATCTGGATTACTTCGATCCGCAGGACATCCACGTGTACTCGATCGACGAAGCATTTATCGACGCAACCGATTATCTCGCGCCGAACAAAATGGATGCAGTAACGTTCGCCAAGTTCCTGATGAATGAGATCGCCAACAGGTATCACATCCCCTCCACTGCGGGAATTGGGACGAACCTTTACCTCGCCAAGATCGCGCTGGATATCACAGCCAAACACGCCAGAGACCATATCGGATTTCTGGACGAAGAGACATACAGGAAGACACTGTGGGATCACCGCCCGATCACAGATTTCTGGATGGTGGCCGGAGGCACGGCACGCAGGCTTGAACGGTACGGTGTGTACGACATGCGCGGCGTGACGCAGCTGGACACAGGTCTCATGTATAAGGTCTTCGGAAAGAACGCGGAACTGCTCATAGACCATGCGTGGGGACGCGAACCGTGCCTAATCTCTGACATCAAGAATTATAAGAGCAAATCTAAATCCGTATCGTTTTCTCAAATACTTCCCCGCGACTACACCTTCGACGAAGCACGGACAGTCATCCATGAGATGGCGCTCAACGGTGCAGCAGAACTGATGAAGCGCAAGGTCATCACCAGCAAGGTCGGCATCTTTGTCGGATACACGCATGATGAGATTGCGCCAACAAAAGGATCAGTGAAGCTCGACGTCACAACCGCGCTTGCCTCTTTCATCGTCGAAGCCACGCTGAATGCGTATGACAAGACCACGAACCGCTACACCAAGATCAGACGGCTCGGCATTGCATTTGAGGATGTTTGCGATGAGGGCTGCGAGGGCTACAACCTGTTCACGAACTTCGATGCCGTCGAGCGGGAACGTACCGTGCAGCAAACGGTCTTGGATATCCGGCAGCGATACGGCAAGAACGCCGTGCTCAACGGTGTGAACTATATGCCAGAGGGTACGCAGAGAGAACGAAACGGTTTCATAGGAGGGCATCGAGCCGGATATGATGACAAGAGCCGAACGCGCTAAGATTTTCGCCCCCTTTGATGCGATGAAAGGCTTGCAGGAAGCGCTGCGGGATCGTGAAGAACGGCACCTGCGCGTGGAACGACATGAGATTTCTGAAGAAGAGATCGAACGCAACTCGCGGGTACTTGCGAAGCTCGCTCGAGGCATGAAGGTCGAGATTTCCTGCTACTGCGCCTTTCACGATGTCGTCAAGCTCGGCAGAGTCACAGACATTGATGTGACCTTTCATAAACTCAAATTGGACGGAGAGCAAATATTCTTCGACGATATTTACTCGATCAGAATCACAGACCTGTATTGACGGAGGAATGCAGATGAAACAGTATGATATCAAGTGCCCCTGCTGTGGCACTGTGAATAAAGGCTTGTATTTAGATGAAACCGGCGGGTGGATGATCTGCGAACACTGCCACGCCGAGACGATGGACGGTGAGTACGCACGGCAGCATTCGGTGCGGCTTCCGCTTCTCACAATGAGTCAGCTCGCGCACCTTGAAACGATGCGGGAGGCTGGCTGATGGCAAACCGCAGCGTGAAGGCGGTACCCGAACCAAGGAGGATGACGACGGATGGGTGAACAAAACTTCTTGTATGCCTGCTGTCCGAAGTGTAGCAAACCGATTGTAAGATCGAAGCGATGTGACGGTATGGAACTCAATTGTCCGAAATGCGGCAGCGCCCTGCGGGTGATCGTCGATCAGGACGCGAAGGTATCAGTCGAGCTGGTGCAGGCGGCACCGGAGAAACTGAAAAAACCGAATATGACCTCTGCTGCGCCAAGAAGCGCTGGACTCGGCTGAGAATCGTTAGGAGCGCCGCGTGTAGCAGTTAAAGTCTGTTATGGGATTGGAATTGACCAGAATCAATAGGCTTCCGGCAGATAGAAATCCAGAAGGATAATTCTATCTGCCGGTTTTTTGCGCCCGCTACGGTAGGAAATGTCCTGCTGTAGCGGGCTTTTTCTATTTTCAAGGAAAAAATCAACTTTTTCAAAAAAGCTCGAAAAAGTGGCTCATTAGGTGAACCACTTCATTCCTACAATGAACCCAACGAAGGCGGAAGGAGGTGAGAACATGCAGAGTGCAACGGAACGCAGGCAGCTGGTTCTGGAGTATATCAGCGACCAGCGCAAGGTGTCCATGGAAGACATCATGCACGAATTTGATATCAGCAGATCAACAGCAAAGCGGGATGTGCAGCTTCTGTCATGTTCTTACCCCATCGTCACAGAGAACTGGCGTGGTGGCGGCATCCGAGCCATGGACGGATGGTACCTGTCGCGCCGGTATCTGCACGACGATCAGGAAGCCCTGCTTCGTTCTCTTCTCCCCGGACTGCAGCCGGAGCAGCAGGAAACGATGAAGAGTATCCTCACCGCCTTCGCAAAACCAAGCAAGGAGACGAAAAATTGAAAGCGACAAGAGACGGAAATCACGTTCGTGTCTATGACGCCTATCTGGCCAAAGAGAGCATTAAAGAGATCGATGGAAGATTCTACGATCCGGACGATAAAGCGTGGGTAGTGCCTTACACCAAAGAAAACGTGGCGCTGCTGGGGCTCCTCGGAGCCGCGCTGGATGACTCCCTCGCTCCTATGGTCGAAACGAAGGATGCAGGCGACGAAGAACCCATCTTCCCGATGCCGATCAAGGCAACACCCTATCAGCATCAGGTTAGAGCTTATAACTTCGCCCTGCGCACCTTCGGATTGGGAGGCGCAACATGATCGTGCACTGCGTGGTATGCGGGAAGCCACTCGAAAGAAAGAACCCGCGCCGCAAAAACTTCTGCTCCGCAGAGCACCGAAATCTGTGGATGAGCGAAAACGTGGATTTTGCCAAGCTCGCACGCGGCCATAAGGCGGAGCACCTGACCAAGCTGAACCAGCAGCGCAACCCGCTCTGCCATATCTCCGA
Source organism: uncultured Eubacteriales bacterium (assembly GCA_900314355.1). GTDB lineage: Bacteria > Bacillota > Clostridia > Oscillospirales > Acutalibacteraceae > UBA1081. The sequence continues at coordinate 22,121 of OMUY01000084.1, forward strand.
TCGTGGCAAGGCAAACTCAAAGAAAGCTCGCGCTGCAGCAGAGGCGTATATCGGAAGACCACTCGAAAAAGGCGAAGTCGTCCACCACATGAACGGCAACGCTTCCGACAACAGCCCGGAGAACCTACTCGTGATGCCGGACAGGCAGCACAGACAGCTGCACATGGCGCTTGCCATGGAGCAGATGGAAGGAAGTGATCCCGGTGGCAAGTAAGGGATGCGCCTTCCTCATGGATATGGGAACCGGCAAAACGATCACTACAATCGCACTGGCAGGAACGCTCTATCACAAGCACAAGGTACTGAAGCTTCTGGTCGTTTGCCCGAAATCCATCGTGGACGTGTGGGATCAGGAATTTGGCAAGTTTGCAGCGTTCAACTACTCGCTTGCCGTCCTCGACGGCAGCAGCGCCAAGAAGGCGGATACGATCCGATACATGATCGGCAACGGCCTGCAGGTCATCGTGGTGAACTATGAAAGCTGCTGGCGTCTGGAAGCAGAGCTGACCAGATGGCACCCGGACATGATCGTCTGTGATGAATCGAGCAAGATCAAGAACCCGCAGGCGAAGTGCTCAAAAGCCTTGCATCGGCTCGGCAAGATCAGCAGCTACAACCTGATCCTAACCGGAACGCCGATCACAAACAGCCCGCTGGACTTCTTCAGCCAGTACAAGTTTCTGGATGAAAGCATCTTCGGAGGCAGCTTCTACAGCTTCCGCGCCTACTACGCTATTCTCGGCGGATTCCAGAATCACCAGATCGTCGGGTACAAGCACTTGGCGGAATTGGTCGAAAAGGCGCACTCCATCGCATTCAGGATCCGCATCGATGAAGCGGTCGATCTGCCGGAGTTCGTGGAAGAGGTGCATCCGATCAAGTTGGAGCCGAATGCCCAGAAAATCTACGACAGCATCGAAAAGGACAGCTTCGCCGAGCTCATGAACGGCGAAATCACCACCCGGAACGTGCTGACGCAGCTGCTCCGACTCTCCCAGATCACAGGCGGTTTCGTCCGCAATGACGATGGCGATGATGCGCAACAGATCTCCAAGGCGAAGCTCGATGCGCTGGAAGACGTGATCGACAGCTGCATGGAGGAAGGCAAAAAGGTCATTGTCTTTGCCCGCTTCGTTCCGGAGATCGACGCAATCGCCCGGATGCTCTACAAAAAGAACATCGGCTACGCGCTGATCAAAGGCGATGTGAAAGACCGTGCGGAGCAGGTCGAAGCCTTCCAGAAGAATCCGGACACCAAGGTTTTTGTCGGTCAGCTTCAGACCACGGGCATGGGACTTACCCTCACGGCAGGCAGCGTCTGCGTGTACTACTCGCTGGATTTCAGCTATGCCAACTACCAGCAATCTATGGCGCGTGTGCGCCGCATTGGCCAGACGAAGCGTGGCGTCTACATCCACCTCGTCTGCAAGGACACGATTGACGAAAAGGTTATGGGGGCGTTGCGCCAGAAGGCAGATGTCTCAAAGCTGCTCGTCGACGACTACAAGAAAATCATCGGAGGATAACGATATGAGTGAAAAAAGCATGCTCGCCGCAGCGGACACCCTGAAGGCGCTGCGAGATGAGAAAACGGAACTTCAGGCAAAGCTCAAGGAAGTGCAGGAAAGCATCGATACTGTGGAGGCAGAACTCATCCAGTACATGACGGATGAGGAATGCACCGGCTTCGACCGCAACGGATCCCGCTTCAGCCTTGTGATTAAGGAATTCCCCGGTGCCGTGCCGGAGGAAAAGGAAGAACTGTATCGCAGGATGCGTGAACACGGGTTTGATCACCTCTTCACGATCAATACGATGACGCTCGGCGCGACCGTCAAAGAGCTCAAGGCCAATAACGACGATGTCCTGCCTGACTGGCTGGAGGGCGTCATTCAGATCTACGAACAGCCCAACATCCGCGTTGCCAAATCAAGAAAATAAGAAAAAGGAGAATAAAGACTATGGCTACCAAGAAGAATACCCAGCTCGCAACTATCGAAAACAACACCGGCTATCTCGCCGAGACCGTCAATCTGGCGGAGCTGTTCAGTGAGGAACTGGACGGCCTGCGCCCCAGCTTCGAGAAGATCAAGATCCCTGCAGGCGGCGGACTTGCGTATGAGGTGCCCGGAGATGATCCGGCCAGCCCCGACAGCGCCAAGGAATTCAGCGCCGTCATCCTGTACCATCACCCGATCAACAGCTACTACAAGGAGAAGTTCACCGGTGGCAACAATCCGCCCGACTGTTCCAGCCTCGACGGAAAGCTCGGCGTTGTCTCCGAGACCGGCGAATGCCGCGACTGTAAGACCTGCCCGTATGCCAAGTTCGGCAGCGGCGAAAACGGCGGCATGGCTTGCAAGCAGAAGCGCCGTATGTATCTGCTGCGCGAAGGCGAAATGCTCCCGATCATCATGACGCTGCCCACCGGCTCGCTCGCAGAGTTCACCAAATACGTCACGCGCCTCGTGACCAAAGGCATGAAGGCGAACCACGTGGTAACGAAGTTCACTCTGAAGCGTGCCCAGAATAGCACCGGCATTGCCTACAGTCAGGTGATCTGCGCTGTTGATCGTCCTCTCTCCCCGGAGGAAAAGCGAAACATCGCAGCGATGACCGAGCAGGTCAAGCTGATCGCCGGTAAGGTTTCCGTTGTCGAGACGGAAACGGAGACCGTGGTCGAATAAGGACAGACGCAGCCGTGGGTGCCTTCCCCGGTGCCCACGGCTGCATGATAAGAGGTACAGATTATGAATGACTACAAGACGATCCGCGAGATTGCGGACATTGAAGAATACATCGGAAACGCCGACGTGATTGCTTTTGACTTCGAGACTTCGCCCATGGACGAATACCGTTCGGATGATAAAGCTGCGCTGGACGCGCATAAATCGGACATTACCGGCGTGTCGATTTCTGTCGAAAAAGGCACCGGCAGATATATCCCGCTCCGCCATCGCGTTGGTGTGAACGCGGACATTCCGACCGTCATGGAATATTTGCGGCAGCGCTTGTTCCAGCATCCGGTCACGGTCAAGATCGCGCATAACATGGCGTTCGAGGCGATGTTCCTTTACAAAGACGGCATCGTGCTGCAGGAACCGGTTTATGACACAATCGTAGCTTCGCAGCTCACCCTGAAGAACGATTACGAGTTCCGCGATCTCGGCGATAGCGGCCTGAAGACGCTGGTGCCGTATCTCTACGGCGTCGAGCTTCCGAAGTTTGAGGAAGTCGTTGGAGAACGATCCTTCGATGAGCTGGATCCGGACGCATGGGACACCTGCAGGTATGCCTGCGCAGATAGCGACTGGGTGCTGCAGCTGTATGACACTTTCAATCAGTGGTTTGAGAACAACATTCCGAAGCACCGCTTCATCTGCGAAAGCATCGAAAGCCCGACAGCAGTCTTCACAGGCATGATGAAGTACAACGGCGTCCTCGTGGATACGAAGCTCATGCAGCAAAAGAAGGAAGAAGCCGAGGCACACCTCGTGGAGCTTCGTGCAAAGCTGCAAGCTGTCATCGGCGATGTGGACATCGGTGAGAACTGCGGAACGCAGGCGTTCAAGGACTACCTGTATAAGACGGAAGGCTTGCCGGTGCTCAAAACTACGGCAAAATACGCCGAGGCAGCCGATGATGAAGCGATCCAGCTTCTGCGTGCTTACTGCAAAAAGCACAGGCCGGATATGGTGGAGTTCTTTGATACGGTGCAGGAATTCCGCAAGTGGGCGAAAATCAAGAGCACCTACATCGACGGTTATGCCAAGTGGATCAATGAAGCGACCGGCAGAATCCATCCTGATCTCATGCCGATGGGAACGGACACAGGCAGGTTTGCAGCTCGCAAGCCGAACCTGCAGAACATGCCCCGAAAAGGTAGCGATCCGATCGGTGTCAGGCAGTTTGTGGTCGCGCCGGAAGGCACATCCTTCCTCGACTTCGACTTTTCGCAGATTGAGCTGCGTGTCGGCGCGTTCTATTGCAGGGATCCTTTCATGATGGACACGTACCGAACCGGTGGCGATATCCATGCAAGCACGACTTCGGTCATTTTCGGGATCAGCGTCGATGAAGCGCAGGACAAAGAGAACCCGGACTATAAGGAACGCCGAACGATCGCCAAGAACGTGAACTTCGGTACTTTCTACGGTCTGTTCCCTCGCGGCCTCCAACGCACGCTCAAGTTCAAGGCAGGACTCGAAAAAAGCGAAGATCAGTGCGCCCAGATCATTGCGAACCTGAAGGCCGGTTACCCGAGATTGTCGGAATGGCAGGCGGAAACGGTCAGAGCAGCTCGGCTCAATGGCTACAGCGAGACGTCTTTCGGTCGCAGACGGTACCTGCCGAACATCAATAATCGCGCCGATTGGGGCAAGCGCAGCTTTGCCGAGCGCTGCAGTATGAACACGCCGATTCAGGGCACGGCAGCGGAGATTCTGAAGCTGGCCATGCGCGAACTGATTCGTGAGCTCAAGGACAAGCCGTATATCCGCCCGATTTTGCAGATTCATGATGAACTGCTCTTCGAGGTGGATGACGGGCACGAAGACGAAGCAATCAGGATCATCCGCACAGCGATGGAAAGACAGCCGTTCCCGGCATTCGATATTCCAATCGTGGCGGAAGGCGAACACGGCACCTGCTTCGGCAAGCTCCATGAGCTGGAGGTGTGATATGTACCGTAACAGCGAAGGTTATTCGGATCCCGTCGCAGGCGAGGTTATGTCCAAGCTCATGCGAGAGTACAAGCAGAAGCAGCGCCAGTTGTATCGCAAGAACAGCGAGATCAAGTCGAGACCGATGGTGTACATCGTATCAAAGTATGCTGGTGACATTGAGAAAAACACGGCGGCAGCAATCGCTTTTGCTCGATTTGCGATCCAGCAGAACCGTATTCCAGTAGCAAGTCACTTACTGTATCCGCAGATTCTCGATGACAATGACGCAGAGCAGCGGGATTTGGGTTTGCTCTTCGGACAAGCCCTGCTTGCCCTCTGCAAAGAGGTCTGGGTTTTCGGAACGGAGCACTCGCCCGGTATGCAGGCGGAAATCCACGAAGCCCGCAGGTTAAATAAGCGCATTCGTTTCTACAGCGAAGAACTGGAGGAAATCCATGAAGATGATAGATGAAGCCCTCAGATACGCAAAAGCTGGCATCCCCGTTTTTCCGCTCCATTGGCTGAAGCAGGATGGCACCTGCTCCTGCAGGCTGGGCGATATGTGTCAGGCAAAGGGTAAGCACCCGCGCATCAAAAACTGGGGCGAAGAAGCAACGACTGATATTGCCAAGATCACAGGCTGGTGGAATAAGACGCCTCTTGCGAACATCGGTATTCCGATGGGTGAAAAGAGCGGCCTTGTGGCACTGGACGTAGATACCCGGCATAACGGCAACAAGAGCCTTGCTTCCCTCGAAGAGGAATACGGCAAGCTCCCGACTACGATCACGGCCACAACAGGCAGCGGCGGCAAGCACTATGTGTTCAAGTATACGGAAGAGCTGGCGATCAAGAACGCTGTTGGTTTCCGTGATGGTCTCGACGTCCGCACGCAAGGCGGCCTCATCGTGGCAGCGCCCAGCATGCACCAGAGCGGGAATCGGTACGCTTGGGATGAAGGCCTCTCTCCCTTCGAGTGTGAGGCGGCGGATATGCCGAGCTGGCTGGTTGAAGAAATCCGCAAAGTCGGCACCAAGCTCACACAGAAAAAGAAGGCATCGGAAAAGACGCCTCGCAAGAAGATCAAGGAAGGCGGCAGGAACAATTACCTCGCTTCGCTGGCCGGTAGTCTCAGACGCAAAGGCATCGGCGAAGACGGTATTATCGCTACGCTTCGAGCTGAAAACGCTGCACGGCTGGATCCGCCCCTTGACGATGAAAATGTTGTCGCTATCGCAAAAAGCATCACCCGCTATGAGCCGGACAATCAGGATCCGGAGTTCAAACTGACGGACGTCGGAAATGCGGAGCGCTTTGTGGCAATGTTCAAGGACGATGTCAAATACTGCTCCGTGTACAAGAAGTGGTTTGTCTGGAACGGCAAGTACTGGGAGCAGGACGATGGCACGATTATCGAGTACGCGATCCAGTGCGTCCGCAGCATCTATACCTACGCGGATATGCTGCCCGAAGGCGATCAGCGCAAGGCTCTGATCCAGCACGCAGTTCGCAGCGAGAACGGAAACAAGATCAAGATTCTTGTGGCTCTGGCCTCTGGCAAGAAAGAGCTCGCGATTTCCCCGGATGATTGGGACGCAAATCCGTGGCTGCTGAACTGCCAGAACGGTACGATCAACCTGAAGACTGGCAAGCTGCAGCCGTTCTGCAAGCAGGACTATATTACCCGCATTTGCAGTGCAGCTTATGACGATGCCTGTGCAACGCCGCTTTGGGACACGCTTCTTGAAACGATCACGAAGGGCGATTCGGACACGATTCGCTACATGCAGAAGGCGCTCGGCTACGCGCTGACCGGCGATATTTCGGAGCAGGCGATGTTTATGCTCTATGGCACCGGCAGCAACGGCAAATCCACGTTCCTCAATATCTTTTCGGCGGTCATGAACACCTATGCCCAGAGTGCATCGAGCGAGGCGTTCATGCAGAAAAAGAACGAGAGCGTAAACAACGATATTGCTCGGCTCAAGGGTGCAAGGTTTGTTACAGCCATTGAGATGGAGGAAAACAAGCGCCTCGCCGAGTCGCTGATCAAATCCATGACGGGCGGCGACAAGCTGGTAACCCGCTTCCTGTACGGTGAATACTTTGAGTACGTCCCGCAGTTCAAGGTGTTTCTGGCAGCAAATCACAAGCCGATCATCCGCGATACGACCCACTCCATTTGGCGTCGCATCAAGCTCATGCCCTTCGAGAACACCTTCACAGAGGCAAATCGGGACAAGCACTTTGCGGAAAAGATCATGGCAAAAGAGATGCCCGGTATCCTTGCGTGGGCGGTCAAAGGATGCCTGCTCTGGCAGCAGGAAGGTATTCAGGATCCTCCGACAGTCAAGAAGGCAACGGCAGAGTATCGGACGGAGATGGACTCGTTCGCTACGTTCTTTGAGGAATGCTGCTTGGTGCGTGAAGACGGCAGGACATCGAACAAGATGCTTCGTTCCGCCTACGATGAGTGGTGCAAGGACAACGGCGAATATGCCCTGTCCCAGCGTCCGTTCAGCCAGAAACTGCTGGAGATGGGCTTTGAAAAGAAGCGCATTGCAGGCAGCGGCCTCTTGGAGTGGCGCGGCTTTGTCCTTCGAGGGCAGGCGTCTCGATTGTGAGGTGTGATGTTCTGTGAAGCATTTTTCTATAAAGCCGCATGTGAAAAGAAATATAGAAAAGAATACGAAAATCGCTTCACAATGGCTAACAGCTCACGGACGGAGGAAACAGAGATGAACGAAGCAGCATTGATTCAGAAAATACGCAAATACCTTGCCACGGTGCCGGAGTGCTTCTTCTGGAAGGAACACGGCGGACAGTACGGCACCGCTGGCATTCCCGATATCATCGTTTGCCACAAAGGTCGGTTTATCGCCCTCGAAGCAAAGGTCGGCAGGAACACGCCGACAAAGCTGCAGGCGGCAACAATCGACAAAATTCGACAGGCTGGTGGGACAGCGGCGGTTGTCTACAGCGTCGAGGATGTGAGATCGGTGATATCAGAAACGGAGGCCTGATATGATCGACGATCCCTACAAGAATCTGGCCAACGCCATTATCGTGCAGGCCGCGAAGGACTATCAGAAAGCGCTGCGGCAGCTCCGGCGCAATCCGAAATACGAACCGGCGCAGTACACAAAGAATGATATCGAGCGGTTCTTTCACTCCGAATGGTTCCACTTCCTGACGGACGCAGACCCGGACTACCTGCTGGATCACATAGCGAGGTTGAACGTATGACAGCAAAAGCTCTCTTGGAAAGAATTATAAAAATACGAAAAGCGATCGATTACCGGAACACGAAGATCGAGGCGCTGGTCGAGCAGGCGGAAAACACCTCCGCCCGCTTGACCGGAATGCCGCACAACCAGAGTGCAGACCCATCGCCGATGGCAACGGCCATCTGCAGGAAGCTCGATCTGGAGCGGGAGATCGCAGAACTGGACGAAGAGCGCAAGTCACTGATCGCTATGCTTGACCTGCTGGAAGACGATGATCTGTCCCGACTCCTCGTGCTGCGCTACGTACAGGAAGCCCAGTGGGATGACATCATGGCTGAGATGGGATACGGTCACACCCACATCTTTCGATTGCACCGGACGGCGATTGGAAAACTCGACGCAATCCTGAAAGATGGTACTAAAAGGAACTAAATGGGACTAAAAGAGACCCTCGCCACATGGTATCATTATAATAGGCGAAGACCATAAAGAGCTCACACGGAGAAATCCGCGTGGGCTTTTCTATTACCCAAAAAAGGAAGGAGCAGACATATGGCATACAGGAAGGTCGGATACCTCGAACAGTGCTGGTACATCATCCGATACTGGCTGCGGGATCTGTTCCGCAGAAAGAAGTGATCGCGTGCCGAAGAAACCGAAGAGACCGTGCTCCTATCCCGGCTGTCCAAACCTGACTGACGGAACCTACTGCGATCAGCACAGGAAGCACGCGCGGCAGCAGTATGATCGGTATGAGCGAGCGCCCCACACGGCCAGCAAGTATGGTCGTGCGTGGCACAGGATCCGCGCCAGATATGTGGCGGCGCACCCGCTGTGCGAACAGTGCCTCAAAGAAGGTCGGATCACACCGGTGGAGGAAGTTCACCATATTATCCCGATATCACAAGGCGGCACCCATGCCGAGGACAACCTCATGAGTCTGTGCCAGAGCTGCCACACGAAAATCCACCATGACATCGGTGACCGATGACGGGTAGGGGCATCTAAATCTTGAAAAACTTGAAAACCGGACAACGGCGTGGGGTCACGTGTGAAAAAACGGGAAATCAAGAACGGGAATACCCCCGCGATTTCAAGTTTTCAACCAAATCAAGCAGGAATGGAGGTGGCGCAGATGGCAAACGGACACGGCGGTGCTCGTCCCGGCGCAGGGAGAAAGAAAAAGGCACTGTCTGAGAAAATCATTGATGGCAACCCCGGAAAAGCGCCGCTGACAAAGCTGCAGTTCGGGCTGAAGGAAACGGATATGCACGGCGAAGACATGCCGCCCGTTTCCGAATACCTGAAACAGGTGACGAAAAACTCGCAGCAAAACCTTGCGCCACAGATTTATGAAGACACGTGGCGCTGGCTCAATGAGCGCGGGTGTGCCATCTATGTGAAGAAAGAACTGATCGAGCAGTACGCGCTGTACATGCAGCGCTGGATCCAGTGCGAGGAAGGCATCAATCAATACGGTCTCCTCGCCAAGCATCCTACAACTCAGCTGCCGATCGCCAGCCCGTATGTAAATATGGGCATTTCTTTTTTGAAGCAGGCAAACGTGCTGTGGCTGCAGATTTACCAGATTGTGAAGGACAACTGTGAAACGCCGATCGGCAACAGCAATCCGAACGATGATCTGATGGAACGACTACTCGGATAAGGAGATTCAAGATGCAAATAGAGAAAATCCCCGTAGAAAAGCTGCGGGCAGCGGAATACAACCCGCGTCGAGCACTCAAGCCCGGTGACGCGGAATACGAAAAGCTCAAGCGCAGCATTACGGAATTCGGATATGTGGAGCCGGTCATCTGGAACAAGCAGACCGGCAACGTGGTCGGTGGGCACCAGCGATTGACGGTCATGCGTGATCTGGGGATTACTGAGATTGACTGCGTCGTGGTGGATCTCGACCCGATGCGCGAAAAGGCTCTGAACGTAGCGCTCAATAAGATTCAGGGCGAATGGGACAAGGATAAGCTGGCCGCTTTGCTCACAGAGTTTGACGGCAGCGAATTCGATGTCACCCTGACCGGTTTCGACGCAGCGGAAGTCGATGAGCTCTTAAACGCCTTCTACTCGAAAGAAGCGATTCAGGATGACTTCAATGTCGATGAAGAGCACGAAGCGATCAAGGCCAAAGGTGCGATCACGAAGACCGGCGATATCTGGAAGCTGGGCGTCCACAGGCTCATGTGCGGCGACTCCACCTCGGAGGTGGACTTCGCAAAGCTCATGAACGGGAACAAAGCACAGATGGCGGTCACGTCTCCTCCGTATGGTGTCGGCAAGGATTACGAAACCAAAGGCATCGAGCCTTGGTTTGATACGATGCGACCGGTCGTGAAGAACCTGACCCGGTACGCAGGGATCATATGCTGGAACCTCGGAGATCTGTATTCCACCGGAACGCAGTTCATTGAACCAACAAACTTCTACTCCTCCCAGCTGTTCAGCGAGCAGGGCTTTCGTCCGATCTGGATCAGGATTTGGAAGAAGCAAGGCATGAACTACGGCGTCGGCCCCTACCACCTCGTTACAAACAAGCCGGTGCAGCAGTACGAATACATCTCCGCTTTCAGCAAGAACGGCGATGTGGAGTACAACGATCAGGAATATGTGTGGCTGTCGGCCTACGCCGGTCATGCATACCGGTTTGTAAAACGCCTCACAAAGGAAGAGCGAAAGAACTGGGGCTACGCTGGTATCTGGGAAATGACTACGGTGCGTGCGAACAAAGAGCACCCGGCCATGTATCCGGTGGAACTCCCGTGGCGCTGCATCAAGATGCATTCGGATCGCGGCGATCTCGTGTTGGAGCCATTCTCCGGCAGCGGCACTACGATCATTGCGTGTGAGCAGCTGGAGAGGGTTTGTTATGCGATGGAGAAAAGCCCGGAATACTGCGACCTCGCCGTCAAACGTTGGGAACAGTTCACTGGGCAAAAGGCGGAAAGGGTGACGAAGCATGGCACCGAAGCATGACCGTCACACGATCTCCGATCTATACCAGATGCAATCACTCCCACTCGAACTCAAGGTGCGTATGACGGAACGCCGCATTCGTGACTGGGTTGAATACTGGGGCGAAGATGGCGTCTACATCTCCTTCAGCGGCGGAAAGGATAGCACGGTGCTGTTGGATATTTGCCGCAGGCTCTACCCGAACCTCGTAGCCGTGTACAGCGATACCGGTTTGGAGTTCCCGGAGATCCGCGAATTTGTGAAGACGAAGGAAAACGTGGTGTGGGTGAAGCCGGAGCTCACGTTCCGCAAGGTTATTGAGAAATGCGGGTATCCCTGCATCTCGAAGGAGCAGGCGGAATGGATTCACAGGATCCGCCTCGGCCAGAAGAACACGCATGATATCCAGAAATACTTCTACGGGATTCGCACGAACGGCCAGCCCTCCCGCTTCAAGATATCGGAGAGATGGAAGTTCATGCTCAACGCCCCATTCGAGATCGGCGCAGGCTGTTGCAATGAGATGAAAAAGAAGCCGATTGCCAAGTACGCGAAGCAGACTGGCAGAGTGCCGATCATAGGCACCATGGCCAGTGAGTCATCGCTGAGAACAAGCAACTGGCTTCGATACGGCTGCAATGCCTTTGATAATAAGAAAGCAGTTTCCGCTCCGCTCAGTTTCTGGACAGACGCGGACATTTGGGAGTACATCCACACCTACAACATTCCGTACTGCAAAGTCTACGATATGGGCTACGTGCGAACCGGATGCATCTTCTGCATGTTCGGCGTTCATCTCGACAGTGAGCCGAACCGCTTCCAGCGTCTGCAAAAGACGCACCCGCAGCTATGGCGCTACTGCATGAAGCCGTGGGACAAAGGCGGTCTCGGCATGCGTGAGGTGCTGGAATACATGGGTGTACCTTACGAGAATTATATGCTGGAGGATGAAGAAAATGTATGAAAAAGTGAATCCGGCGCACCCGGATAAAATCGCAGACAGGATCGCAGGCGCGATCGTTGATCTGGCATATACCGAAAGCGCGAATCCAAAGATCGCCGTGGAAGTGCTCATCGGGCACGGCATCTGCAATATCGTTGCAGAGAGCTCTGTGCATATCCCGGTAACGGACATCATCGCAGCGGTCGAGAGGATCGCGGGAAATGTTGTTGTCAACTACCATGAGGTCGCGCAGGATCCCATCCTTGCCCGAAATCAGGAAAAGGTCGTTCGCTGCGGCGACAACGGAATCTTTCGTGGTGTTCCGGTCACGGATGAGCAGCAGGCGCTCTCGATGATCGCAAGAGAGATATTCAACGCATACCCTACGGATGGCAAATACATCCTCGACGGAGATAGGTTGATCATCTGCCAGAGCCACGCGGATTCGCAGATGCTCCACAAGGCATACCCCGGTGCAGAGGTCAATCCCTTGGGTGACTGGACGGGCGGCACCGATGTGGACACCGGCGCAACGAACAGAAAGCTCGGCAGCGACATGGCAGACAGCATCACCGGAGGCGGCTTGCACGGAAAGGATCTGTCAAAGGCCGACGTCAGCGTCAACATCTACGCTTGGCTCAAAGCGCAGCGGGATGAAGTGCCGGTCGAGCTCTGCTGCGCGATCGGCGATGACACGGTGGATGGCAGACCGTATGCCGAGATCGTGAAGATCGCCCGTGATTACATCCGGCAGGTCGGTGGCTTCGAGCGGTTTGCAGAATGGGGCTTGGTATGAATATTGAAAAGATCAGCGTCGATCAACTCAAGCCAGCGAAGTACAATCCGCGCAAGGACTTGAAGCCCGGTGATCCCGAGTTTGAAAAGCTGCGCCGCAGCGTTGAAGAATTCGGATATGTGGAACCGATCATCTGGAATAAGCGAACCGGCGTCGTCATCGGCGGCCACCAGAGGCTCAAGGTGCTGCAGTACCTCGGCTATACCGAAGTGGATTGCGTCGTGCTGGACATCGACGAACAGAAAGAAAAAGCGCTGAACGTGGCACTGAACAAAATCAGCGGCGCATGGGACGTTCCGCTTCTGACGGCGCTATTGCGTGATTTGGATGAGAGCGGGTTTGACACAACGCTCACCGGTTTCGATGTGAGCGAAATGAGTGACCTGTTCGATGACCAGAGTGAGATCGTCGAGGATGATCCCCCGGAAGCAGCGCCGGAAGGCAAAGAACCGTTCAGCAAGGTTGGCGACCGATGGATGCTTGGCAATCATGTTCTCTACTGCGGCGACAGCACGGAGAAAAAGGACGTCGCTGCGCTCATGGGCGGAAAGACAGCAGATCTCGTGGTAACGGATCCTCCATACAACGTTGCATACGAAGGCAGCAACGGACTGACCATCCAGAACGATGATATGCCGGAGGAACAGTTCCTCGCTTTCCTAATCGCCGCATTCAGTAGGATGCATGAGGTCGTGAAGCCCGGAACGCCGTTCTACATCTGGCATGCAGAAACGGTCGGCGGCGCATTCAGGCGTGCCACCAATGAAGCGCTCGGCAAGGTGCGCCAGATGCTCATCTGGAACAAGAACGCATTCACAATGGGACACCAAGACTACCAGTGGAAGCACGAAGCGTGCATCTACGGCTGGACAGACGGCGGCAACCACTATTTTGTGGACGACCGGACGCAGGCAACAGTAATCGAAGACAAGCACATCGACATCAACAAGCTGAAGAAGGATGAGATGCGCGATCTGCTGCGGGAAATCTTCTCGGACAAGGTCTCCACCACTGTGATCGACGAAAACAAGCCTGCGCACAATGCGGATCACCCGACGATGAAACCGCTAAAGCTTCTCGCGCGGCTGATCAAGAACAGCTCGCGGCAGGGCGATATTGTGCTGGACACCTTCGGCGGCAGCGGGAGCACGCTCATCACTTGCGAGCAGCTCGGCAGATCCTGCTATACGATGGAGCTCGACCCGAAGTATGCAGACGTGATCGTGAAACGGTGGCTGAAATTCACCGGCGCAGATCATGCAACCTTGCAGCGTGGAGGCAAGAAAATGGTCGTCGAGGCAAGTGTGTTTTAATTGCTAATTCTTTTCTTTCTTCGGTTTTGGGCTGGACTTTCTCCTCTTTTTCTGGCTTTATTGTCCTACCAAAAACAAGGGAGGACACACCAATGACACTCGAAAAAGCAACCAAAGACATGCAGGAACTGGTCGAAAAGCACGGCTTCCAGTACGAAGGCGAACTCACCTACGACGGACGGCAGATCTTCACACGCCGCTGGACAAAGAAGATCGAGGTCGTCTGGTACGGCGAAAGCGAAAGCACCCTCGAGATCAAGATCAGCATGAGCTACGGGATCCCGCTGGTGCGGATCATCCGGGACGGCAGACGCGAAGACCGGCCCCGCGACTACTCAAGCCCGAAGAGAGCCTTCAACGCGATCGGCGAAATCGTAAGATGCGCCGGATTCGAGATGTAAGGAGGCGGCCATGGTGTACGAGACTAGAAAAGCGGCGGCAGCGGCCTGCATCTACGAAGCGAATGCTGCGAAGCACTACAGCAAGGTTGCAATCGAGTACGCGCAGCGCGGCGAATGCCGCAAGGCGTGGGACATGGCGGACACCGCCCGGACAGCAGCACGGTGTGCGCTGCAGGCGCACGAAGACCTGTGGACACTGGCCGGAGAGACGCTGACGGATGAAGAGTTCGACGCCTTCGAGAAAGCTGAGATCGCACAGGCGGACGCGACCAAAGCGGAACGCGCTGCAGCGGCAGCGGTGGATCAAATCATGCGCGAAGCCAGAAACTGAGAGGTACGCGAGCACGCCGCTCGCATGCCTTTTTTAATTGTGTTCTTTATGCTAATTCTCGCGTTTAGGTCTGGACTTTTCGGTTTCTTTCTGGCTTTATTGTCCTACCAAAAGCAAGGAGGCAACACCCATGAAAGAGTACGAAATCCACGTCAGCGCGAGCTACACCACCAGCGGCGGCAGCAAAGAATGGAACTGCTTCAAAGAATACGTCAGCGCGAACAGCGCGGCGGAAGCGAAGCGGATCCTGAAGGCCGAGCTCAAGGCGGACGGATACCGCAACATCACGATGGATGCCATCGAAGCATAAGGAGGACAGAACCATGACAGAGAAACACGTAAAGCAGATCGAAGCCCAGCTCGCCGAAGGCGAAAAGATCGAGCGGATGTACAGAGCATTCGAGGGCGACATCAGAGTGATCACGAAGGATCACGGCAAGGAAACCCGGTACACGGTAATCCACAACCCCGAAGACGACAGCGTCACGCTGCGGAAGATGTAAGGAGGAAACGACGATGATCACACTCGAAAGCTTCTACGACCTGATCAGCAGGAACGCGCAGGTCACACTGGTCAACACCCGGTACCACAAGAACGTGTACACCGGCAGCGTCAGAGACATTCCGGTCGAATACAGCGACTGCCCGGTCGAGGACTTCAGCATGAACGACAACGGCCACCTGACCTTCAAACTCAAGATCAAGGAAAAGCGGCCTGCAGGCGACGGGTGGAAGGAAGGCTCGATCGGCATCCACGGAAAAGCGTACCACTACTGGATCAAGCAATACGCGCAAGGATCTGAGTACGGCATCGAAGGCGGCAGGATCAGCAAGCTGATGATCAAGCGTCAGGGCGAGATCGTGTGCAACTACGATCGCGGCTGGGACGTCGAGGCGGTCGATGAGGATACGCAGCTCGCGCTGGAAATCATCCTACACACCGAGAACCACTGAAGGAGGCGAAGAGACATGTTCGGAATCAGAAGAGAAACGGTCGAGCGCCTGCGTCGGGAATACCCGGTCGGGTGCAGAGTGGAACTGCTCCAGATGGAGGATGTGCAAGCGCCACCGATCGGAACCAAGGGCACGGTCAGGGGCGTCGATGACATCGGCAGCATCATGGTGAGCTGGGATACCGGCAGCAGCCTGTCGGTGGTCTACGGAGAGGACTCCTGCAGGAGGATCGACGAATGAACAAACCGGAACTCATCTACGACAGCCGAGGCGAAAGCGGCAACATCTTCTGGATCCTCGGTCAGGTCAGACGGATCATGCAGAGAGAGCATCGGCTCTCGGACTTCAGCAGGCTGATGGAGCGTGTGCAGAGCGCGGGCAGCTACGAAGAAGCGCTCGAAATTATAAGCGAAGAGGTCACGCTCATAGACACAGCAAACTGAATCGGACGGCGGCAGCGTTGAACGCTGTCGTTTTTTGTCGAAAAATATAGGAGGGACAGAGCGATTGGCGGACAAGAAGATCATCGTCCCGGAGAAGAAAATCATTACCAACGCCAGTCTCGCCGATCGCGCCGTAGCATTCATTTCTTCCCTGAAACATACGAAGGGCGAATGGCATGGCAAACGCTTCGACCTGTTGCCGTGGCAGGAAAAAGTGGTGCGAGATGTATTCGGGACAGTCAAAGAAAACGGTTATAGGCAATACAACACGGCATACATCGAGATACCGAAGAAACAAGGCAAGAGCGAGCTCGCTGCGGCGATCGCTCTTTATTTGTTGGCCGGTGACGGCGAATGGGGCGCTGAAGTGTACGGCTGCGCAGCAGACCGGCAGCAGGCGTCCATTGTCTTCGACGTCGCCTGTCAGATGGTGGAACAGTGCCCTGCGCTGAAGAAGCGGATCAAGCCGGTGCTCTCCCAGAAGCGTTTGGTGTACACCCCGCTCAACAGCTTCTATCAGGTGCTGTCGGCAGAGAGCTATACGAAGCACGGCCTCAACGTGCATGGCGTCGTGTTCGATGAGCTGCACGCGCAGCCAAACCGACTGCTGTATGACGTTATGACCCACGGCTCCGGTGACGCGCGAAAGCAGCCGTTGTTCTTTTTAATCACGACCGCAGGCACCGATCGGAACAGCATCTGCTGGGAGGTGCACCAGAAGGCGGAAGACATTCTCGCCGGACGCAAGATCGATCCCACATTCTATCCGGTGATCTACGGCATCGATGACGATGCGGATTGGACGGATGAACGCAACTGGTACAAGGCGAACCCGTCGCTGGATGTGACGGTGGATGTGGAAAAGCTACGCGCTGCGTACCAGAGCGCGAAGGACAACCCAGCAGAAGAAAACCTGTTTCGGCAGCTGCGCCTAAATCAGTGGGTGAAGCAGAGCGTGCGCTGGATGCCGATGGACGCATGGGACAAGTGCAACGCGACGGTGGATCCGGAAGCGCTGGCAGGTCGGGAATGCTACGCTGGCCTCGACTTGTCCAGTAGCACAGATATCACGGCGTTCGTGCTGGTATTCCCTCCACGCGATGAGAGCGAACCGTATTATATCCTCCCATTCTTTTGGGTGCCGGAGGAAACGCTCGACCAGCGCGTCAGACGCGACCATGTTCCGTATGACGTGTGGAAAGCACAGGGCTCGGCAATGACCACCGAAGGCAACGTAATTCACTATGGCTTTATCGAGCAGTTCATTGTCGAGCTCGGCGAGAAATACAACATCAAGGAAATCGCGTATGACCGTTGGGGCGCGGTGCAGATGAGCCAAGATCTTGCAGACGCAGGCTTCACGATCGTGCCGTTCGGACAAGGCTTCAAAGACATGTCGCCCCCGACAAAGGAACTCATGAAGCTGGTGCTCGAGGGCAGGATCGCCCACGGCGGAAATGCTCCGCTGCGCTGGATGATGGATAACATCTATGTGCGCACGGATCCCGCAGGCAACATCAAGCCGGACAAGGAAAAGAGCACCGAACGAATCGACGGTGCGGTCGCCACGATCATGGCGCTGGACAGAGCGATTCGTCACCAAGGCCCCGATGAGTCGGTCTACGACTCACGTGGGCTTTTGTTTATATAAAAAACAGGAGCAAAGACCGTGCTTTGCTCCTGTGACAGAACGCCCACAGTATTGCGCTTAAAAAGCTCGTGGGAGATGTCAATATTAGTATATGCGATGAAAGAGTAGATTATTACAGCTTCTTTTTCCAATCGTTGCGGAACCCATAGTACCGCATTTTTACAAAAGGATAGCGGCTTGAGAGCGCGGAGATTTCGGCTTTCATGGATGCGAACTCGTCCGGCAGCAGGAGGCGGCGCATGATCAATACAAAACCGTATAGGTGGGCGTTGTCAATGGTGCCGTCATTTTCTTTGATTAGAAGAGCCTGTTCTTTTTTGCTCAGCCATGGTTTTTGCTCGAACAAACGATTATACAGTCGACTACCATGGGCACACAGATTGCGGATGATCGTCATGCTGTGCATAAATCGTTTTATCAGTTCTGCTCCTTTGACTTTAAGACCGAGGGCATCTGCTACTGCTGTCTGAATGTCCGGCTCAGAGATTGCAAACATAAAGGAAATATCCGAAATGGTCAGAAGGTCGACATAAGCCCACAGAGGAATATCCTGCTTCAAATCATCTACGAAATGCTTGATATAAGCTTCGTGGTCATGACGGGAATCCTTCTGCTTGTTTGCTTTATCGATTATTTCCTTATGCTTGTCCGGATTGGAAAAATGGGACGAGTCCAAGTAACCGGTTGCACCATATTTTCTTGTGAACTCGTAGGCATAGATCGACTTAACGGTAACCTCAATCTGCTCAATGTACTTTAGCAGAATGTGGCGAAGCTCATGATCAAAACTATAAATATCAACGATGTTCTGGAACGACGCGGCTTTATGAAACACATCATGCGACCGCAGCGTCAATGAGTATCCACTGACTCGATAGTAGTTGTTACGCAGAAGAAACTGTTTTGCCATCTCTTCATCAGAGATTTCCAGCCCTCGACTGCGAAGCAAAGCGATCTGCTCATCTATGGTTTTGAATTCTTTGTCAGGCATAGAATTAATCCCCTAAAAACAGAACGCCCCCAAGTGTGCATATCATCTCCAAAAGGAGATAACAGAGGCCTGGGGGAGATGTTAATTAAATTATACTCACGGATACCCCGTTTGTCAATAGGATCCGCGAAAAAAGTCGGGGAATTCAATGGATACCCGCTGCTTTGGTATATGACATTATACCACAGTGAGAAGATTCTGCAACAACTATTTTGGAAAGAAGGAGAACACCAATGTCTATTTTTTCAGGACTGTTCAAATCAAGAGATAAGCCCCAGAACCGGACGGCAGGCAGCAGCTACGCCTTCTTCATGGGCGGCACCACTGCTGGCAAATCCGTAACGGAGCGATCGGCAATGCAGATGACGGCGGTCTATTCCTGCGTGCGTATTCTCGCAGAGGCAATTGCCGGTCTGCCAATTCATCTATACAGGTACACGGATGCAGGCGGCAAAGAAAAGGCAATCGATCATCCGCTATATAGGCTTCTCCATGATGAGCCGAACCCGGAAATGAGCAGTTTTGTCTTCCGCGAAACCCTCATGACACATCTGCTGCTGTGGGGCAATGCTTATGCGCAGGTCATTCGCAACGGCAAAGGTGAAGTGGTCGCCTTGTACCCGCTCATGCCAAACAAGATGACGGTAGATCGGGATTCCAATGGCCAACTGTATTTCCAGTACCAGCGATCCATCGAGGAAGTTGGTGGCAAGAGCGAAACGGTCATACTCAAGCCGTCCGACGTCCTCCACATACCCGGTTTGGGCTTCGACGGTCTTGTGGGATACAGCCCGATTGCCATGGCCAAGAACGCGATCGGACTTGCCATCGCAACCGAAGAGTTTGGATCAAAATTCTTCGCAAACGGCGCAGCACCCTCCGGTGTGCTTGAACACCCGGGTACGATCAAAGACCCGCAGCGGGTACGCGAAGCATGGCAAAGTCAGTTCGGTGGATCCCAGAACAGCGGCAAGATCGCTGTGCTGGAAGAAGGCATGAAGTACACGCCGATTTCCATATCGCCGGAGCAGGCGCAGTTCCTCGAAACGCGCAAGTTCCAGATCAATGAGATCGCCCGAATCTTCCGTGTGCCTCCGCACATGCTTGCAGACCTTGAGAAGTCGAGCTTTTCCAATATCGAACAGCAGAGCCTCGAGTTCGTGAAGTACACATTGGATCCGTGGGTGATCCGCTGGGAGCAGTCGATACAGCGCACGCTCCTGACGCCCGAGGAAAAGAAAGTGTACTTCGTGAAGTTCAACGTGGAAGGCCTGCTGCGAGGCGATTATCAGAGCCGCATGAACGGCTACGCTACAGCGAGGCAGAACGGCTGGATGAGTGCGAATGACATTCGAGAGCTCGAAAACCTCGACCGGATCCCCGCAGAGGATGGCGGCGATCTGTACCTCATCAACGGCAATATGCTCCCGCTCGGCAATGCGGGTGCTTTTGCAAATATCAACACTACGGAAAAGGAGGAAACAGACCCTGAT
>OMUY01000093.1 GCA_900314355.1 uncultured Eubacteriales bacterium
AACAGTAACTATGACAAGAACATCGCAGCAATTGTTTCTATCGGCGTCAACGAGAATCAATCCTGCCCAATCGCTACAAAGCATGTCCTTGGTCGGTTCTTTTTCTGCATAAGGATTAGTCGTTTTTCCTTTTTTGGCATCAGTAACTGTTAAAGTACCGCTATCGCGTGTATAATCGAATGAATACAATTTTCCGCTCTGTGTTACATTATAGTCTTCCGTATCGGTATTACGAGACTTGACTTCATAACTTATTTCCTTTATTCCAGAGTAAATCTCGTCCGTGCTTTCCGCTTCCTTTGCGCTGATAGATACTTGAATACCTTTGTCTACAGAAACTTTAACAATGTTTCCACTGTCATTATCAATATGCCGATATGTACCGGAAGAAACATTGGATTTTCCGTAAATTCCATTTTCATTCGGCTTTTCGATAGCTTCGATATGAAGATCTGACTTGATAGGATCAATTACATGACCATCCGAAGAAACGTAAATATAATTTCCTGCATTATCCGTAACACGGACATAAACAGTAAACTGCTGAAGGCCTGTCAATTCAGGCTGTTTTTCGGTAAATGCATCAACATCAGGGCTGTTATACAAAGAATCCAACGCACTATGGCTCAATGCATCTGTTCCGGTATATTTATAATACTCAACTTTAACAGGACTGACTTCATCTGTGTCCTGCGCATCAACATCCATTGTAAACTTATTTGGGCTGTAAACTCCGAATGTGATTACAGAGATTAGATTATCCGCAGCTTGACCAAGCCAGGAATTACCGGAAATCGTAACCTTTGCAACCGGCTTTGTTCTATCAATGGTAAACGCAAAAGGAGATTGCTCTGCGACAGAGGCAAGATCCTTGGTCACAAGACGATTACCGGCACTATTGGTATAATCGAATGTCCAAGCGTATTTCCCTTCGCCATTAAACCTTGCCGTTACTGAATAAACATTTGTAAAAAGTTTTTTTGCTTCGACTTCTATTTCATCTTCGGCAATCGCAAAAGTTTCGCCTTTTTCATTCGTTTTTGTAACATGAATAGCATTTTTAGCTGCATTGGCGTCAAAACTCGAATCACGATCTGAAATGGTAATTGTTATTGTTCGTTCCGCTGTGTACCATCCGTAATTTGCTTCACTCATCATGACAGGGTCTCCATCAACGGAAACGCTGCCTTTCATTGTATCAAGATTTAATTCACCGACATTGCTCGTGCGCGTGGAAACGTTTCCGGAATTATCGGTAACAGAAATTTCAACGCGGAGATTTCCTGTGTTATTGTCCTTAATAGAGGCATCAATAATGACGGCAACGTCTTTCTGAAGCCAGAGATCACTCTGTTGCGGGTTGGCAACATCGAATTCGGCAAGCACGCCTTCCTGCGTTACTTTGTTATCTGAACCGGCAGTTACCTTATATTCAATTTTTTTAATACCGGAATAACATTTCGTGTCAGCACCGGGATCGGTAACGGTAACAGGTATACGAATACCTTTTTCTACCGTTTCATTTTTCTCATTCTGATATGTATTTAGAAGACTGGAATTATAGAAGCCTTTGTCATTTGGAAGATCTCTTCCCTCCACCGGGAATTCAATATCGGCAGGGTTTCTGTCATAAATAACTCCCGCGGAACCAATATACTTGACATTGCCAGCATTATCAATTATGCGTGCATAAACGACAAACAGTTTATCATCATCTATATTTACTTTCGTCTGCCACTCTGCTTCGGAAATTTCATCTAAAGCAGTTTCTGACATCACATCGGTATCTTCTGTAACATAATAGCGTACAGACTGAACACCGGAAAACGTATCACTTGAATTGCAAACCACATCAATAGGACCATCATTTGCGAACAAAAGAAAGGTTATATAATTAAGAACGCGGGTTAATGAAGTTTGTTTGTTTTCAGATTTTATCTCACCTGTCGGGGCTGTTGTGTCAATTGCAAATTCGTCCGTATAATTACCGAAAACATTTATTTCACAATTAAGACCAGCTTTGTTAGTATAGCCATTATAAGTAATATGGTATGTATACTCTTCCGAAAATGTATATACTTTTTGTTTTACTACTTTATTTCCTTCAGTAGAGACAATAGCCCAATCGTCGACTGAGACAACCGGAGCAACATTGGTTCCGTGCGAATCCTTTGCCGATATTTCTATAATATTGTTTGCAGCAGTTTCATCAAACACACTGTCTCTGTCTTCTGTCAGAGTTAATGTAAGCTTTCTGCCACTGAACCAATTATCGATCGCGGCTTCTTTTTTTGTATCGGAAAAATTTACGATAGCAGTAGGAGAGGTTGAACAAATGTTGAGATGGATAACGGAACTTTCCGTCTCATCGGATATGTTGTCTGCCTTATCTTTTGCGCGCACTTCAACAATAATATCGTCGCAGTTGTATGTGCTTGCATCAAGTGTGATCGTTGCATCTCTATTTCCTGCAGTGTCTGTATAGTCTGCCGGTGCTGTCCATTCCGATGTTTCGCCGTTACATGTAATCCTATACTCCAATGCAGCGATACCGGAATAATCCCCATTATCTTTTGCGGAAAGTGCGAGTTCTACGTTAGAATTATAATATCCGTTGGCATTCGGTTCTGAATTCGCCTTGACACTTGCTAAAGGTTTACCCTCATCAAAAACAAGTTTATAATTAGCAGAAGCATTATCTGCTAAGACTTCATGCCAACCGAAATCGAAACGAAGTTCAATCTTTTCAATTGCAATCGAGTTAGAAACAGAAACAGTGCAAGAATCTTTATCTCCATAGATGACGCCATCTTTATCGGTAAGTCGAATGCCTTGTTTATCAGTTCTGAATGTAACTGTATCATTCTTTGAAAACACATACAGATTGCCATCCTTACGGATCGCATCATCAAAATTCCATGAAACATTTGCCATCGTCGTCGTTTCACATTTTTTAAACGTTATGGCAATGTTTTTATCTTCTTTAATATTTTCAACTGAGAACTCAAAGACAGAATCATTTTCTGTTTCAGATATTGTCGAATAAACACTGTTATTGTTCACTTTTGCAGTGTCAATTGTATAACCCGCTTTTGGCGTCACTGTAACAATAACGGATTGATCATAATCAACGGTGGTCCTATTAACGGAAACCGTACCATTGGTGGTTGATGCAATCGAAATATCATATGTCAAAGGAGCGAATGTAACTTTAACCGTGTAATTCTTATTTGCAGTTAAAGAAGCTTCATAAATTTTTCCGGCTTCATTATATGCAGATTCTGAGAAATCATCAGGAACCTTATTGTTGATTTCTACTTTTGCAATTCTGTATGTCGAATTCGGCGTAGCCGTAATATTAACTATCGTCCCTGTTTCAACAGTCACCGAACCAGCAGATTCATCAGGTGTTTTCGTTATTACGGTACCAATTTTGCTATCATACTCTACTGTAACCGTATAAACCTTAACAAAAGTTACTTTAACACTGATATTTGCCTTTTTTACAGTGATGTTCTTTCTGTAAGAATCTTTATTCGTTATGGCTTGTACAGCTCCGTCAATGGTCACAGAAGAAATCTGATATCCTTCATCTGGGATAACGGAAAGAG
Organism: uncultured Eubacteriales bacterium; assembly: GCA_900314355.1. Taxonomy (GTDB): domain Bacteria; phylum Bacillota; class Clostridia; order Oscillospirales; family Acutalibacteraceae; genus UBA1081. Next base: position 3,612 of record OMUY01000093.1, read on the forward strand.
CAAGTGTTTCTCCCTGCACAATCGTCATACCATCCTTTGATACCGATGAGCCATTTACAAGAATAGAACCGTTACCGTTGGAGGAAACAGTCAATTTGCTTTCTTTCAAAAAGGCCACTACGATTTCCGTATCTGAGGATACTGATTTTAATATCGTGGAAAAAGAAGAATTATCTGTAATCTTTTGCGCTGCTCCGGCGATGGTAACCGAAGAAATACGATAATTGGCAGCAGCAGTAATTGCGATCTCCGCATTCTTGACGTCCCCGTCGGATGTTTTGTCAATTTTGCAGCTTCCGTTTACTTCGCTGCCATTGATTTTTACTGTTCCTTCGCCGGTTTTTGTTACAGAAAATGTAACATTGTGGCTTGGAGCCAATGACAGTTTCACAGAATCAGTTTGTTTGCCGGACGTAATAACACAGGTCTTTTTTTCAGAAGATAAATATCCTTCCTTACTTACAGTGTATTGTACGGAAACGACCTTTTCTGAATCTGCAATTTCTTTGGCATATGCAGCCAACGGAATCGTTGCTTTCCCGGTTCCGTTTGTAGATACCACGGAATCTTTAATGGATTCTGTTTTATCTACAAAGACAGAATACTTTACGTCTGCACCCGAAATTGCACCATCACTTTCATCAAGAACAGTGACAGTAAGCGCTTCTCCTCCTGCGAAAACCGTAATCGGGAATATACCGAATACAATCACCAAAGAAAGAACGACTGCAAAAAACCTCTTTGATGAATTAAATAGATTACGCATCTTTCTCCGCTCCTTGCTTTTTGATAAATTTTTTTATTTCTTTAATATATTTATAATTTCTTCCATTTAGAAAACAGTGCAGGTTAAATGAGAAGAAAAATATTACTGCAACTATTACAAATAACCAGTCGTTTGTAACCTTTAGAATAATCATCAAAATAATTGCAATCAGCGACAATCCAGTCAACACATCTGCCACCATCGCCTCTTTACAGGTAAAGAAAGAAATCACGCCTATTTTCGTACCCTTAAAAGATTTGCTTCCTTCTTTTATTAAGCGATCTTCTATCATATTGCATTGTTTGTCCGCAAGAACAAAGAACACAATTTCGGCAATCAAACCAATCCAAAACAA
>OMUY01000038.1 GCA_900314355.1 uncultured Eubacteriales bacterium
AATTTAAAAAAGCGCATTTATAAAAAAATAATATAAAGCCCTAAATGAAAATTCTGCGGCGGCAGGAAAATCTTTAAGTTTTACGAAAATAAGGGAGAAAAATTCAAACGGAAGAACAGTCCGGATTTAAAAAAAACCTCCCCGAAAAGGAGGTTTATTAAAAAATGGTTTTTTGACAAGTTCAGATATCCGTCACCAGATCGCCGTTGATATCAACGTTATAAGGCTTTGCCAAAGACATAATATCGTCTTTTGAAAGGTGGTATTTTTTGCCGCCCATAGATCTGACTTTAACGACAATCTCCGCCGCTTTTTCAACAGTTTCCATAAGTCCGAAGGCGGAATCGAAATCCTCTCCGGAGACGAAAGCCCCGTGGAAACACCATACGACAATATCGTAATCTTTTATAAGCTCGGACGTTCTTACGGCTATTTCCCTGCCGCCCGGAACCATCCACGGAATGACGGCAACGCCTTTGGGGAAAACTATGGGGCATTCCGTCATGGAATCCCAAAGCTCTGTTGTAAATACCTTAGTATCCTGCTTGAGAACATATGTGAGCGCGATTAAATTCACGGGATGGGCGTGATATATAACTCTGTACCTGCCGTCTGTCTGCTTTTTTTTGACCTCATGGTTCATAAGATGTGTGGGAAGCTCGCTCGTGGGTCTTCCGCCAGACTCAAGACCCCATACTATCTTGTATTTTGTTCCGGTGTCGTCTATTTTTATTATAGCGACGTTGTTTTCCGGGTCTGATTTCGTATTTCTGAAATATTTTCCGCTGCCTGTCACCATGAAATATTCGTTTTTGAGACCGGGTACAGACGCGCCAATTTCAGCCCAGTCCCTGTCAAATGAAAAATTTTCAATTACCTCTTCCGAGTCTTTATCCGACAGTCTGTAAGACATATTGCCGCCGTTCCTCTCGTTCCAGCCGTTTGAATAGCTGAGAAAAGTCATATTGAGGAACTCTTTGAAAAATTTCGCTTCGTGTATATCCATTTTTATTTTTTCCGCCTCATAAAATCCAAACACGAAGAGAACAAAGTCTCTCCGCATTTGAATGTTGAATTTTAATTATTTCTTGAGATCAATGGCTTTCTTCGCTTTTTCGACGATATTCTGAGCGTTTAATCCGAATATATCGAGAAGCTCGAGAGCAGGTCCCGATTTTCCGAATCTGTCCTCAACTCCTACTCTGAGAACAGGTACGGGATAAGTCTCCGAAAGGCACTCGGCGACAGCTCCGCCGAGTCCGCCGATGACATTGTGCTCTTCCGCCGTGACTATCGCGCCTGTCTTTTTTGCGGCGTCGAGAAGAATCTCTTTGTCAAGAGGCTTAATTGTCGCCATATTGATTACGGCGGCGCTCACTCCCTCGTCAGAAAGTATATCCGCCGCCTGAAGCGCTCTTTCAACCAAAAGACCTGTAGCGACGATTGTCACGTCTGTTCCCTGCCTTAAATACGAGCCTTTGCCTACTTCAAACTTGTAAGTTTCGTCAAAAACTCTCGGCACGGCGAGTCTGCCAAACCTCATGTAAACGGGTCCGTCTATTTCGGGAGCCGCCAAAACGGCAAGTCTCGCCTCGATGTCGTCGGCAGGATTTATTATAGTCATGCCGGGTATTGTCCTCATAAGAGCTATATCCTCGCAGCACTGATGTGAAGCTCCGTCCTCGCCTACTGAGATGCCTGCGTGCGTAGCTCCGATATTTACGTTCAAATGGGGATAGCCCAAAGTGTTTCTGACCTGTTCAAATGCTCTGCCGGCGGCGAACATTGCGAAAGACGAGCAGAAAACTGTGTAGCCCGCTGTCGCGAGTCCCGCCGCGACGCCTATCATATTCTCTTCGGCTATGCCGCAGTCTACGAATCTGTCGGGATAAGCCGCCTTAAATTTAGAAGTCCTTGTAGCCGCTGCGAGATCCGCGTCGAGAACTACCATTTTTTCATTTCTGCCGCCCAATTCAACCAAGGCTTTTCCGTAAGCGTCTCTTGTCGCTGTCTTTACTGCATCCGCCATATCACATTGCCTCCGCTTCTTTAAGTTCCGCGGCTAATTCATCCATAGCCTGCTTGTACTCCTCCGCATTCGGAGCTTTCCCGTGCCAGCCTACCGAGCCTTCCATATATGAAACGCCCTTGCCTTTCAAAGTCTTTGCGACAATGCAGGTTGGCTTTTCTGTTTCGGATTTCGCCTTATTTACGGCTTTCTCAATCTCGTCAAAATCAGCACCGTCAATCTCGATTACATTCCAGTTAAAAGCTTTGAACTTATCCGCAATAGGTTCCGCAGAGTTAACCTCGCCTATTGTTCCGTCTATCTGGAGACCGTTGTAATCCACGAAAGCGGTGAGGCATGAAAGCTTTTTATCGCCTGCGAACATAGCCGCTTCCCAAACCTGTCCTTCCTCGATTTCTCCGTCGCCGAGAATTGTGTAGACTCTGAACTTGTTTCCCTGAAACTTTGATGCGAGAGCCATTCCGCACGCCGCGGAGAAGCCCTGACCGAGCGAGCCGGTTGACATATCCACGCCAGGAACCGTATTCATATTCGGATGGCCCTGAAGATATGAATCGGGTTTTCTGAGAGTCGCGAGATCCTCAACAGGGAAAAAACCTCTTTCCGCGAGAGCCGCGTAAAGAGCGGGAGCCGCGTGTCCTTTTGAGAGGACAAGTCTGTCTCTGTCCGCTTTTTTCGGATCCTTGGGGTCAATATTCATCTCGGCAAAATAGAGATATGAAAGGATCTCCGCTATGTCGAGCGATCCGCCCGGATGACCTGATTTTGCGTTATAAGTGCCTACGATGACGCCCTGCCTTATTTTGGCTGCTTCAATCGTAAGCTTCTTTTTCAATTCAGCATTCATCTTCTTAATTCACTCCTAATCAAATAATATTTATTTTCATAACCTCCGGTCTGTTAAACATTCTCGGAACAAACGAGTATCCTTCAAGTCCGGAGTTCAAAAACATCGTCATATCGCCGAAATTGTATTCGCCCTTTGAATATTCCGGAAAAAATCCAAGTTCCGGAGCGAAAATTCCTTTGTCGATAATCGGTATTCTCCACAGTCCGCCGTGGTAATGTCCGCAGAAAACGGCGTCTGTGTTTCTATTGTCGTATTTTGTGTAGATAAAAGTATTCGGTCTGTGGGCAAGCAGAAGCTTTGCAGCATCGGTGTTTTCAAAGTCGAGAAGAAATTTTCTCGCTTCGGAGCCGATCCACCTGTTGTAGTAGTCCTCCTCAAAAACTCCGTAATCAAAAAATCCGCCTATTCTGAAATCTCTGCCCTTTATTTTCACGTCGTCATATTCGTAATTCAAAAATCTTATTCCGGCGTGTTCGACTGTTTGTCTCAGATTTTCGCCGGACGCTTCTTCCCATCTGATATCGTGATTGCCTACAGAAAAATAAGACGGAGCGATTTTTGAAATATTTTCAAGGACAACTTTTGAATAGTCCGACGAAAGAAATGTCTTTCCGGAAAAGTTTTTGTAATCGAAAAAATCTCCCGTAATGAAAATAACATCCGGATTTACGCTTTTTATCTTATTTACAAGCAGTCTTCCGTCTTTTCCAAAACGCGAAAAATGAAGATCGGAAACAGCCGCGGCAATCACCGGTTCAACGCGCCGGTCATAATCTTCGGTTTTCAAGACGTATTTAGTAATCTGTATAAAGTTATCGGATATAACGGCTTCGCAGGCGGCCGCTCCGGCAATAGTTCCCGCAGCTCTGCCAGCCGTCTTTACAAGTTTTTCGTAGTTCATTCGATTATTTTTCTGACAGAAATATTTTTATTTTCTTCTTATCTTTTCCAAAAATTCGGTAAAATATTCAGGCAGTTCGGAATCAAATTCCATATACTCTTTTGTTATGGGATGAATAAACCCGAGCACTTTCGCGTGGAGGCATTGACCGTCGAGACCGAAAGTATGTCTGCTGTCTCCGTATACGGCGTCGCCGGCAACCGGGTGGCCTTTGTATGACGCGTGAACCCTTATCTGGTGCGTTCTGCCTGTCTCAAGCTTAAATTTTACGAGCGAAAATCCGTCAAAATCTTCGAGCGTCTCGTAATGAGTTACGGCTTTTCTCGCGTTGAGCCCGTTTACTTCCTGCTTTTTTCTGTCTTTCGGACTTCTTCCTATCGGCAAATCGATTGTGCCTGACGGCTCTTTGAAATGACCGACGACAACGGCGTAATATTCGCGTTTAAAAGAATGAGCCTTTATCTGCTCCGCAAGTCCTATATGCGCCTCGTCATTTTTGGCAACCGCCAAAAGTCCTGACGTGTCCTTGTCAATTCTGTGGACTATTCCCGGACGGACGACTCCGTTTATGCCGGAAAGCGACGAGCCGCAGTGATACAGCAAAGCGTTGACAAGCGTTCCGGAATAATGACCCGGCGCAGGATGAACAACCATGCCTTTCGGCTTATTGACAACAAGCAGACAATCATCCTCGTAAACTATATCAAGCGGTATGTTTTCGGGGACTATCTCACTTTTTTCAGGCTCCGGAAAATCTGCCGAAACAATGTCGCCCGATTTTATCTTTAAGCTTTTTGAAGCTTTTTTTAAATTTACAGAGACAAGGCCTTTTTCTATAATATTCTGAGCTCTCGACCTCGTAAGACCCGATTTTTCGGAGATGAAGACGTCGAGCCTTTTGCCGGAATCCTCATTAGACGCGGCATAATCCTCGCGTGTCATGAATTTTCCTCTTTTTCCGGAATATCGCCTTCGGTTTTTTTCTTCTTTCCGAAAAAGGCGTCTGCTATAACCCAAATTACAATAACGGCGGCGCCGAGAGTTATCAGGGTATCGGAAAAATTGAAAACGGCGAATTTCATAAATAAAAAATCAAAATAATCGACTACGAATTTATAAAAAATTCTTTCGATTAAATTTCCTATTCCGCCCGAAATTATCATCACAAGAGCTGCTTTGACCGCCGCGCTTCCGACTTTTCCCGACATCAGAAGAAAAATAAGGAAAACTATCATAACGCCCGTGACGCCGACGAGAAAAACCGATTTGCCGCTCATCAAAGAAAACGCCGCCCCGGTGTTTTCGACGTATCTGAGCCCGAGAACTTTAGGTATCACTGTGACAAGACCGGTTCCCGATAATTTTTCCGCCGCAAGGCGTCTGAACAGAGTCGAAAGACCGACGGACAACAGTATGACAACTATTTCAACCGTTATTTCCGCCGCTCTCGATTTTTTCTTGCTCATATTGTTTTTTTATTTCTTCTTTTTATTCTTTTTCTTTTTGTTTTTCTTCTGAGGCGCAGGTTCTTTTTTCGGCTTGTCCTCAAACATGCTGAAATCTATTTCGTCAGGCTTGAAATTGAAATCGTCGGGAACATCTTTTCCTTTTTGTTCCGAGGATTTGTCCGAATCGTCTGCTCCCGAGAAAATATCTCCGCCGTCAGAAGATAAATCCGTATTTTCCTCTTCTTCCGGTTTTTCGCCGGTTTCCGCCGGTTTTTCGGTCAAGTCTTCCGGACTGTCGTTTTCAAGATTGTCAAAGTCGTGATTTTCGTCCTCATCGTCGAGAGAATCCCACTCCCAATCATCGTCGGACTTTTCGTCTTTTTTGTTCTGAACTGATTCTTTATCTGTATTTGTTTTTGTTTCGGGTTCTGTCTTTTTTGTCTCGGTTTCAGAAAGAGAATTTTCTTTTTCGTCTTTTTCTTCAGCATCATTTTCGAGGTCGTTAAAATCGCTGTTTTCATCCTCGTCGTCAAGAGAGTCCCATTCCCATCCGCCGTCGTCGTCTGATTTTTTCTGTTCGGTTTCGTCTTTGGCTGTCTCTTCTTCTGATGATTCTTCGTCAGCTTTGTCTGTGTTTTCATCGGAATTTTCGTCTGCGGCGTCCGCAGAATCAGACTCTGCTTTTTCATCGGCGATGTCCGATTTGCTTTCATCTTCGTTGGCTTTTTCCTCGGCTTTATTTTCATCTGCCGACGCTTCTGCCTTTTCTTTTTCGTATTTGTTTTCCTCAACGGAAATTTCAGAGAGCATTTCAGCCTGTTTGTCGACTATTTCCTTCGCGTCGGCATCGTCAGATTCGCTGTTTTTGTCTTTTGAAGAAGCTATTTTCTTTGAATTTGCAAACACGTCGTTTACGTCTACTCCGAAGCAGTTGAGAACGCCGTCGATATTTTCGTCCCTTACGGCGTCGTTCAAAAGGTCGTTGTCTGCCAAGAGCGGGAGCGGCTCGATTTTAGCGTCGTCCGGTCTCTCCACATTTTCGGAAATCTCAATACCCGAATAAGTCTCGTTTAATTTTTCAATAGTATTTTTCAGCTCTTCTACGGCTTTTGAAACATCAGACTTGAATTTTTCGTATTTATCGTACTGATTGTTTTTGTCGCCGTTCAATCTTTCCGTCTCGTCTTTGACGGATTTGTTTATTCCGTTGGCGTCGGACTGGCTCTTGAGGTATAGTGACGCCGCCTCGGATTTCACCCTGTTAATAAGAGTTTCGGAATATACGTCCGCTCTGTGAGTTATCGAGTCGGCTTTTCCCCTCGCCGCCGCGACAAGTGAATTTGCCTTCATGACGGCGTCTTTTTTTACCTCAAAAGACTGGCTTCTCAATTCGTCCGCCTGCTGTTTTTCTCTCTGGATATCCAAAGTAAGGCTGTCTATTCTCGCCTGCGCTTCTTTTTCCGCTTCGGCAAGACGCTTATCGGCGGCATCTCCGGCCTCCCTGATTTTATCGTTTGCCTGTTCTTCCGCTTCGCTTATTATGGAATCGGCCTTGCTGTTTGCCTTCTTTGCCGTCTCTTCAGCCGCTTTCTGAGCGTTTTCAAGTATCTCTTTAGCCGTAGCCTGCGCTTCGGTAATAATCTTATCTCTCTCGGCGTACGACTCCTTAGCCTTCTCCTTTGCGGCGTTGATGATATTTCTGCCCTCGTTTTTGGACGCCTCTATCATCTTTGCGACGACCGATTCCGCGCCGGAAATTGTCTGAGATGCGGTTTTCTGGGCGGACATAATGGTGTCCGTCATATATTTGTCGTTGTTTTTGTACTCGTCGAGCTTTTTCGCAAAAACGGTCAGCCTTCTTGCGAGTTCTTTATTTTCCTTTACTACGGTGTCATATTCGTCGGCCAATGATGATTTGTAGTCATCGACGCCTTTTTTAAGGTAATTACCGTTTTCATCCGTTTCAAATATATGGTTTCTGATGTCATCAGCTGAAATCATTTTATTTTCTTTCCTCCCGAAAATATAAGTAAACCGACGTATTTTAATTTTTCAGAAAAGCTTTCAATAAATCGGCAAAATAAAATTGGCGGCGAATTTTATATCGCGATATCGTCGTAAATTCTCTGGTTGTTTGCTATATCGCCCGAGATATTGACATCTCTCGGCGAGAAAATATAAACTTCCTGTGAAATCTCGATAACATGACCGCGAATTGCGAAGATCACTCCGGAGATATAATCTATCATTCTCGTTTTTTTGTCCTCGGACGTCAAGCCGAAATCAATTATTACGGTATTGCCGGATCTGAGCTGTTCGCACGGAGATTTGATATCGCTGAATACTTTAGGTCTGAAAATAATAATGTTCATGTTTTCTCCTTCATTTTCTTTTGGAGCATACCGAATAACCTTAGGTTCGGACTGATTTCTCGTATTTGTACGCCTCTGAAAATCTCTTGAATTATCAACGTTTTTCATCTGCTGTCTCCGCTGCTCTCCGATCCGAGACTCCCTTTCGGATTCATATCGTTTTCTGCGCTCCTCGGCGGAACGCTGTCTTTCGATTTTTTTATCCTGCCTTCTCTTTTCGGCTGTCTCAGCGTACTCGTTTTCGGATTTGCCGGCATATCCTGTGTGTTTTTCTCTTTCGACGTCTGTGCCGCCGTCGTCTTCTGTTTCCACATATACGTCGGAATCATCGTCGGAATCCTCGTCGAAATCCGACAACTCATCGTTATATGAAAAGTCTGTTCCAACATCAGTTTCATCGGAGTCGCTGCTCACGAAGAGGTTTCTCACCGCACTTTTGAAACTCAATTTGAAGCCTCCCAATTAATGTTTTTTTGAATAATCTCTTGCTCCGAATACAGCCGAGCCGATTCTGACCTCGGTCGAGCCGCATTCAACAGCTTCTATATAATCGTGGCTCATTCCCATTGAGAGAATGTTCATATTTATATTATCTTGTTTTTTATCTTGGATGTCAACAAATAATTTGCGCATTTCCTCAAAGAGACGTCTCAGCTCCCGCTTGTCGTCCGTCGCCGGAGGAATTGTCATAAGTCCCTGAATTTTGACCCTTCCCAATTCCGAAATCTGCGCTGCTTTTTCCTCGACTTCCGATATGTCAAAACCCGTCTTGGACTGCTCGCCGCCTATATTCACCTCGATAAGCACATTCATGTCAACGCCGTGTTTTTCGCACTGGCGCTCTATCTCCTCGGCGACCTCCATGCTGTCGACCGATTCAATCATATCAACCTCTGTTATAATTTTTCTGACCTTGTTTGTCTGAAGATGACCGATTAGGTGTTTTTCCACTCCGTCAAGGTTGAGGAAATCTTTTTTATCGAGAAATTCTTTTACATAATTTTCTCCGATAAGGTCTATTCCGTCGGCGATCGCCCTGTTTACGAGATAATTTTCCTGCAGCTTCGTGACTGCCATAAATCTTACGTCCTCGGGTTTTCTGCCGGAGCGCAATGCCGCCTCCGCTATCTGTTCCCTGATTCTTTTGATATTATCGTCAACTTTTATAAGCTCGGATTGATTTTCCATTTGTAACGTCCTTTCCGTCAACTATATATGTATCGTATAAATTAACATAAGAATCTGTATTTATTCCGTAATCGGAGAAATCAAATTTTCCCCCTTCTTTTTCTATCCTTTCCTTTTCGTCGGAAAGCCATGAGTTGTAATCGGCCAGAACGTCGTCGGTGGTTTTAAGAATAGCGTAATCGTCGCCGTAATAAATTACTGAACACCTTCTGAATCTCGCTCTTCCGCCTGACACAATGTATATTCCCATTTTGCCGTCAACTTCCCTGAGAGCCGATTTTTCAACTCTGTAACCGGTGTATGAGGTGACGGTGATTACAGCCGTTTCTTTTCTCAGTTGAGCCAAATCGGAGTTCATATCGCTGACTCTGAAAATTACAAGAGTTTTTCCGTTTCCGGCGTCACTGAGTTTATATACCTTCGCAGTAACGTCGTCCGCCGATGAATCGGTGAAGGAAACAGAATAATTTCTGCCTTCCGACAATTTTACGGCGTCGGTTTTGTCGAGTATGCACGCCATATACCAGTAAAATCCCGTTATGACTTTGCCCGCTTTGTTTTTATCGATTGCGCCGGGCTTTGAATTCAACGCCTTTTCAACTTCGTCCGCCGTGACAGAATCTATATTGTCGGCGCTTATCAGATTTTCGTAGCCGTCAAGAGACGATACGAAATATCCGGATTCGTCGGTTGTTATCTCGCCGTAAGAGCCTGTAGACGATGCGAGGCTGTCGTATTCTTTCTGAAGCTCTGATATTTTGGCGTCTATATCTATTCCGCTTCCTCCGGATACGGAAGAATAAATAATATTTTCGGCAAGCTCCGCCCCTGTTTCGCCTTTGTCGGCTAAATTGCCCGACGACGTCATTACAGAGTAATTTTTAATGCTGTCGATAAGTCCCGAATAATCTATCTGGTCAGAATCGACTGCCGATAAATTTTTCAGGCTGCCGTATTCCGCAATCTTATCGGAAATTTGCATCATCTTATTTACATTTTCCGCAGACGCTCCGTCTTTATACGAATACGCGACCACTCCGCCTTTGCTGACTTTCTCGCCGTCACGTCTGACCGGAATGTCCGACCCTCCGTAGGTGTTTTTAATGATGTCCTCGTTTCTGATTATATACATATTGGCTCCGACAGAGCTTTTAAATGTATACATCACGGCAGTGTCCGTTCTTGTTCCGCTGTTAAGAGAAAAATTTATAACTGCCGAGAAAATTATAATAAAGACGAGAATCATGGCGGTCAGAGCTATCACCCTCGTTCTGCCGTTTTTCTTCACGGCGTCGGCAGTGTTCTTCGCGGTCTTTTTCACATTCCGCGCAACGTCGTCCATCCCGTATCCCGACGTCTTTTTTTTGGAATCTTTATTCATATCTTTGCCCATGACTTAATTTCCCTGAGATTGATTATTTTAATTATTGAAAAAATATCATTTTATGTCAAAGAGAAAATCTCCGCATAATCTAAGCGCGTCATTTACGTAATTTTTATTTTCGTCCGGATAAAGCCACTTGATTTCTTTGTTTTTTCTGAACCATGTAAGCTGCCTTTTCGCGTAGTGATGAGTTGAAAATTTCAGGCGGCTTACGCATTCCGACAAGCTTTTTTCATTGTCGAAATACGGTTTAAGCTCCTTGTATCCTATCGCCTGAGACGATGTTTTATCTGTCGAGTTATAATATTTTTCCGCCTCTTCCACAAGCCCCGACTTTATCATGTTGTCCACTCTTTTGTCTATTCTGTCGTAGAGTATATTCCTGTCCCTGAAATCAAGACCTATCCATAAGACGTCGAAATCGGAGCCGTAAAGTCTTGATTTTCTTTTCTGTTCGGATATCGTCTCGCCTGTCATCTCGTAAATTTCAAAAGATCTTACTATTCTTTTTTTGTCGGACGGATTAAGTTTTTCGGCCGTCTCAGGGTCAAATTCTGAAAGCCTTTCAAGCATCTTTTCTCCGCCTGATTTTTCATAATTTTCTTCTATTTTTTTTCTGACGAATTTGTCTTCGGGCGTTTCTGCGAGCCTTATGCCCATGAGAAACGAATCAATGTAAAGTCCTGTGCCTCCGCAGACAACCGGAACTTTTCCGCGTGAAATAATATCGGCGGCGGCTTTTTGAGCGTCGGACACAAATCGCGCGACGCTGTATTCCTCCGACGGGTCAACATAATCGATAAGATGATGTCTTATCCCGTCCATTTCGCATTTAGTCGGCTTTGCAGTAGCGATGTTCATGCCTTTGTATATCTGCATGGAATCGGCGGAAATCACTTCCCCCGAATACGCTTTTGATATTTTTACGGCAAGGCTTGTCTTTCCCGATGCTGTGGGACCGACGACGGCTATCACCTTTTTTTTCATTCAGACTATTCTCCCGAAAAGCTTTTTCAGCTGGTTTTCGCTCAATTCAAAAAGAACGGGTCTGCCATGCGGACAGTACCTTATATCGTTGTCGGACAAAACTCTTCTCGCTAAGTTCAGTTTTTCCTCGTCGGATATGTCGTCGCCCTCTTTAATTGCCGCCCTGCACGAAGTCGAATGGTAAATCCAGTCAAGTTTTTCCGGAATAGGTTTTTCCGCGCCTTTGTAAAGCTCCGCTGCGGATTCCCTCAATATTTCGGCGATATCCTCACTGTCAAGTTTTTCCGGCACTCCCCTGACCATTACGGTTCTGTCGCCGAAATCGTCTATAAGATATCCCGATTTTTCAAAGACCGGAAGATTTTCAATGACGGCTTCATATTCCTTCTGCGTCAAAGTTACCTGAACAGGGTAAATAATCTGCGACGGTATATTGTTCTTTTCCGAACTGAAAAAGTTGAACAATATCCTCTCGTGCGCCGCGTGCTTGTCTATAAAATAAAGCTTCTTGTCTTTTTCGACTATTATATATGTTTTAAAAGCTTCGCCGACGAGTTTAACATCGTCGAATGTCTTTTCGTTTTCTTCTACTACGGCTACGGGAGAAATTTCTTCTTTTTTTTCTTCGCCGATTTTTTGAACGGAATTTATTTCATCCGGCACAACAGACAAATCGTTTTCGTTTTCACCGGTAACATACTTTATATCTGCGCTGTCGTTTAGAACGGGCGAAATTTTTTCTTTTTCAGCAGGCGGATAATATTTTACAGACGAATAATTTTCGCCGCCTGATTTAGAATCGAAATCTTTTAAATTTTCGGCGTTTTCCAAAAATACGTCATAATCAAACTTTGAACTTTTCTTTTCGTGCGAATGGTATTTTGCATAATCCGCCGTATCTTTTTTTATTTTTTCGGACGTGTCCTGAGACATTCTGAGCTGGACAAAATTGTCTTTTTTCACTCCGAAAATTTTCTCGTCGCTCATTTTAGTCTGAGCTTTTAAAATCTGAGTGTCGTTATTAAGCGCGGTGACGGCTGAAAAATAAACCGCGTCGTAGACGTATTTTTCATTTGAAAACCTGACAACCGTCTTAGAAGGAGAAACATTTATGTCTACAAATCTCGGATCGGCGCTTATGAAAAGGACGCAGGCCGGATATTTTCCATTCATTACGGTGTTTTTATAGGCGTTGTCAAGCGCTGAGGCGACAAGCGGTATTTTTACATATCTTGAGTTTACGAAGGTAATCTGGCTTGAGCGGTTAGGTCTTGAATAAGCGGGCTTTGTTATATAGCCCTCGACCTTGATAAAATCGTTTCCGCCCGAACAATATATAAGCTCGGACTGAAATTCCATGCCGAATACGGCCTGAACAGCCGAAAGAATTCTGCCGTCGCCCGGAGTGAAAAAGCTTTTCCTATTGTCTTTGATAAAAGTCACTGAGACATCCGGATGGGAAAGAGCCTCTTTCGAGACGATGTCGTATACATATCCCGATTCGGTGGCGTCTTTTTTCAAAAATTTCATTCTCGCCGGGGTGTTGTAAAAAAGATCCCTGACAATAACGGTCGTGCCGACAGGACAGCCGGCCTCGGAAAAATATTTTTCCTCTCCGCCTTCAATCGAAAATTCAGTGCCGAATTCTTCATCCGCCGTTCTCGTCAGAATGCTTACTTTTGACACCTGAGCTATCGATGACAAAGCCTCGCCTCTGAAACCGAAAGTCATTATTTTATCGAGGTCGGATCCGGAACTTATCTTGCTTGTGGCGTGCGAACGAAATGCGTTTCTTACGTCGTCTTTTTCTATTCCGCTTCCGTCGTCGGTCACCCTGATATATTTTACGCCGCCGTTTTTTATCTCGACGGTTATTTTTTTCGCTCCGGCGTCGATTGAATTTTCAATGAGCTCCTTGACGGCGGACGACGGTCTTTCAACAACCTCTCCGGCGGCGATAAGCTCAAATACGGACTTTGGCAGTACGTTTATCTTAGCCAAGAAACTCACCTTCCTTTAATTTTTATTTTTTATATTATTTATTCCTGTCTTCTGAGCTTTGACTGCAGCTCATACAATTTTGTGAGAGCCTGAATGGGGGTTAACGTTTCAATGTCAAGCGACTTTATCTCCTCTGCCACCTCTGTTTCGGATGATGACGCAAAAGAAATCTGACCCGATTCCTCACTGTTGTTTTTACCAATATATTCCTTCGCGGGAAGAGGCTGAACTCCCGATTTTATTATTTCGTTTAAAATCTGTTTTGATCTTTTTACTATCGAGCCCGGTATTCCGGCAAGCTTGGCTACTTCTATTCCGTAGCTGCCGTCGGCCGGACCTCTGGCAATACGCCTGAGAAAAGTGATGTCGTCGCCGTGTTTTTTGACTGACGTATTGTAATTTTTTACTCCGTCAAGTTCGTTTTCAAGCGACGTCAGTTCGTGATAATGAGTTGCGAACATAGTCTTAGCGCCGAGTTTTCTTTTGTCGTTTACATATTCAAGAACGGCTTTTGCTATCGCCATGCCGTCATAAGTCGACGTTCCTCTGCCGATTTCGTCAAGAATGATTAAGCTTTTTTTCGTGGCGGCGGACAAAATATCCGCAACCTCGCTCATCTCCGTCATAAAAGTGGATTTTCCTGCCGAAAGGTCGTCAGACGCTCCGACTCTCGTGAACACGGCATCCGCGACTCCTATATGGGCTTTTGTTGCAGGGACAAACGAGCCTATCTGAGCCATGATGACAATAAGCGCCGTCTGTCTCATATAAGTGGATTTACCCGCCATATTCGGGCCTGTAATAATAAGCGTCCTGTTTTCGCCCGAATCAAGATAAGTGTCGTTTGGCACAAAAGGCTGATCATTGAGATATTTTTCCACGACGGGATGGCGTCCGTTTTCAATAATAATTTCATCGGACAAATCGACGTCGGGACAGACATATCCGTTTTCAACGGCTGTCTGCGCGAGGGAGCATAACGCGTCAAGTTTGGCTGCCGCAAGAGAAGTTCTCGAAAACCTCGGACGGCAGTCGGCGACTTTGTCCCTGACCTGTCTGAATATTTCCGACTCGAGAGACGATATTCTCTGCTGGGCGCCGAGCACTTTTGATTCAAGCTCCTTTAGTTCCGGCGTGATAAATCTTTCGGAATTTACAAGAGTCTGCTTTCTGATATAATTGTCGGGAACCAGCTCTTTATATGAATTCAGAACCTCTATGTAGTAGCCGAAAATCTTGTTATATCCTATTTTCAGTTTTTTAATTCCGGTCTTTTCCTGTTCTTTTCTCTCAAGCTCCGACAGATATCCTCTGCCGCCCGATACAATTTCCCTGAGTTCGTCAAGCTCTGAATTAAATCCTTTTCTTATTACGTTTCCCTCTCTCAAAAGCGCCGGAGGATCCTCCGCAACAGACGAATCTATAAGGTTTATCACATCGCCGAATAAATCTATATCCGAATTGATTTCCTTTAAAATCCTGGATGAAAAACCCGATGAAAGCTTTTTTATCTCGTCCATCTTGCCGAGAGTCTGGGAAAGCGCCCTCAATTCCTTGGGGTTGGCCGTTTTATAAACGATGCGAGCCGTTATCCTGTCTATGTCGTTCAGGCTTTTCAGCACCGTCATAAGGCCTATTCTCGTCTGAGTATCGTCAAAAAGCTCCGATACGGCGTTTAGTCTTTCAGTTATCCTCGCCGGATTTACAAGAGGCTGGCTTACCCATTCCCTGAGAAGTCTTTTTCCCATAGGCGAACCCGTCTTATCGAGAACCCATAAAAGCGAACCTTTTTTCTCGCGCTTTCTGACGGTCTGGACAAGTTCGAGGTCGCGCCTCGCCGAAGCGTTGAGGAACATAAATTTGTCCTCTTCGTATATTTCGATTTCGCTTATGTTTTCTAAGCTCGATTTCTGAACTTCCTCCAAATAATCGAGAGCTGCCCCGACTGCTCTTACACAGTCGTCTTTTCCTTCAAGCTTTTCGGAAAACTGACTTCCGCCGAACTGAGAGACACATTTTTCCGCGCATTTTTTCAAATCGAAAAACTCGTCCGGTTCGGGATCTGTCACAAGAACCAATTTTCTCGAAAGATATTCGGACAGTTTTGAATACGAGCCGACTGATGTGTTGATAATCAGCTCCGCCGGAAGATATTTCGCTATCTCATCGATTATGAGGTCTTCAGTCTTGCCGCCTTCAACCTGACGGGCGTATGTTTTTCCTGTTGATACGTCGGCAAAACAAATTCCCGCTTTTTTATCGGACGCGAAAACGCAGCCGAGATAATTGTTCCTTGACTCGTCAAGCGTTCCCGGTTCAATTTCGGTGCCGGGCGTGTGAACTCTGGTAACGGCTCTTCTGACAAGTCCTTTCGCCAATGCCGGGTCCTCAGTCTGGTCGCACACGGCCACTTTATATCCCTTTGAAACGAGTTTTGCTATATAAGGGTCAACCGCGTGATAAGGTATGCCGCACATCGGCGCTTTCTGGTTATTTCCGCAGTCTTTTGACGTAAGGACAAGTTCGAGCTCCCTCGACGCAGTCTGAGCATCGGAGAAAAACATTTCATAAAAGTCTCCGACGCGGTAAAAAAGCAGTGTTCCCGGGTATTGTTTCTTTACATCGAGATACTGCATTATCATCGGAGAATACTCTGCCATCTGTCCTTTGTCCTTCCGTCATAAGGGGAAAAATGTTTTTGCTTTTCCCCCGTAAAATTAAAATTGTCCTTATTTTTTATTTATTCAGCCGCAGCCGCCGCACGAGCCGCAGTCGCCTGTGCATCCCGTTTCGGGAGTCATATCGGGCTGAGCTATTTCGGGGTCTGCGCCGTTTGTCACCATTGAAAGAAGTTTTACTACGTAATTCATCATGTCGTCTACGTCCTGTTTTGCCTCTTCAAATTTTTTCATAGACTGATTAGTCATAATCTCGCCGTAGACGTTCTCAAAATCTTCATTGTAAAGTTTGAGTTTATTTTCATCGGAATCCGCCTTCGCTGCCTCCTGCTGATAATTCATCTGAATTAAATTAAGTCTGCCTATGAGGTTTTGAAGTTCTTTATCCTCGTCATTCGCTTTTTTGCAATTAAGATATGCTATATATCTTTCGTCGGCCTGAACGGCCTTTCCGAGTTCTCTTGCCAATCTTTCGACTTCTGTCATTGTCAGTCTCCTTTATCAGTTGAAATGAATACCGGTCATATTTTATCCGATTATAATTACAGATATTCTTTTTAATTATACACTAAAAGCCGGTTTATGTAAATATAAATCGCGCCATAATTTAAAGATTATTTTCGGCGGAAAATTATTTACGGTTTTGGGAAGAATTTTTTATTCCTGCTTTTTTCCGAAAGTCATTTTGTATACATCAGTTTTTTAATCTTATATTATGTTTCGTCTTTTGAGTTTTAGTTATTGTAAAAAAAAAATCCGTCCCTTTTGGGAACGGATTTTTTAATAAGCGATTGATTATTTTGTCTTTTTTACAAGCTCTATTACGCACATCTCGGCGGCGTCGCCTCTTCTGGGGCCGGTCTTTGTGACTGATACATATCCGCCCTGTCTGTCGGCATAGAGAGGAGCTATCTCGTCAAACAGCTTCTTAACTACGTCTTCCTTTGTGATGTACTTCATCGCCTGTCTTTTGTTGGCAAGCGAGTCCTCTCTTGCGAGAGTGATGAGCTTCTCAGCCATAGAACGGACTTCCAAGCCTCTCGTATAAGTAGTCTCTATTCTCTCGTGCTCTAAGAGATAAGTGACAAGGCCTCTGAGCATTGCTTTTCTGGAGTCGGTCGTTCTGCCGAGCTTTCTTGTTCCTGGCATTTAAATTCACTGTCCTTTCTGACTGCTAATGTCTTGAATCCGGTAATTAAACTTGAGGATAAAACTTAAGCTTCATCCGACGGCTTGAGAGAAAGTCCCATGTCGGCGAGCTTCTTCTTGACCTCTTCGAGAGATTTGGAACCGAGGTTGCGAACCTTCATCATATCCTCTTCCGTTTTGTCTACAAGATCCGCGACTTTGTGAATATTTGCTCTTTTCAGACAGTTGAATGAGCGGACTGAAAGGTCAAGTTCCTCAACAGTCATCTCAAGCAGCTGCGACTGATCGTCCTGCTGAGGTTCTTTCAACACTTCTGTGACCGTGCCGATATCCGACAGGTTCATAAAAAGATTGAGATGCTCGGTGAGAATCTTGGCTGCCAACGAAACGGCGTCCTGTGCCGTTATTGTACCGTTTGTCCAAACTTCAAGCGATAACTTGTCGTAGTCTGTGATGTCGCCTACTCTGGCGTTTTCGACAGTGTAGTTCACTTTAAGCACCGGAGAATAAATCGAGTCGATAGCTATTACGCCTATCGCGGGGTCGAGCCTTTTCTTGTTTCTCTCCGATGAGACATATCCTCTGCCGCTGTCCGCTGTGAGCTCCATGCGGACGTGAGCGTCTGAATTGAGCGTAGCTATATGTAAATCGGGGTTGATTATTTCAACTTCCGAATCACACTGAATATCGCCTGCTTTAATTTCGCATTCGCCGCTGCAGTCGATATACATGGTTTTTGGTCCTGGATTGTGGATTCTCAGGATAACCTGTTTTAAGTTAAGGACTATTTCAGTCACATCTTCCTTAACTCCCTCAATGGTGGAAAACTCGTGCTGAATGCCGTCTATCTTGACAGATGTAAGAGCGTATCCCGGCAAAGACGAGAGAAGAACTCTTCTCATGCTGTTTCCGAGCGTCGTTCCGTATCCTCTTTCAAGCGGATCTACCACAAATTTTCCGTATGTGCCGTCGTGAGAACTGTCCACAACACTGATTTTGGGCTTTTCCATATCTATCATTCAAAACCCTCCTTGAATTTATGAGTGCGAAACGGCCGCGAATAAATCGCAGAAATAAGCCGTCCGCGGACCGAAAAGTAAAAATCGTGCGGTAAAATGTACCTGTGATTTATTTGGAGTAATACTCGACGATAAGGTGCTCCTCTACGGGAACGTCTATCTGATCGCGCTGAGGAAGATCAAGAACCTTTGCGGTATTGTCGTCATTTACTTCAAGCCATGCCGGTACATTGCCTGTCTTTTCAAGAATGGCTTTGAATTTTTCAGAATCTAAACTGTTTTTGGCTATCGCGAGAGTATCGCCCTTTTTGATAAGGTAAGAAGGAATGTCAACTCTCTTGCCGTTTACAAGGTAGTGACCGTGAGCTACAAGCTGTCTCGCTTCCGCTCTTGACTCTGCCCATCCGAGAAGATAAACCACATTGTCAAGACGGCTTTCGCAGATACGAAGAAGGTTTTCACCTGCCATACCGTTCTGTCTTGTAGCCATAAGGAAATATTTATGGAACTGGCTTTCGCTGAGTCCGTAATAACGTCTTGCCGTCTGTTTGGCTCTGAGCTGAAGTCCGTACTCGGAAAGTTTCTTCCTCGCGGCTCCGTGCTGACCGGGAGCATAATTTCTCTTTTCAAGAGGGCATGCCTGGCTTGTGCACTTATCGCCTTTAAGGAAAAGCTTCTTTCCTTCGCGGCGGCAAAGCTTGCAAACTGCGCCTGTATATCTTGCCATTTAAATTTTCGCCTCCTATAAAATTATACGCGTCTTCTCTTGGGAGGACGGCATCCGTTGTGCGGGATGGGAGTTACGTCCCTGATAAGAGTTACCTCAAGTCCTGCTGTCTGAAGCGCTCTGATTGCGGCTTCTCTTCCCTGGCCGGGACCTTTAACATAAACCTCCACAGTTTTCATACCGTGGTCAATAGCCGTTTTCGCTGCTGTCTCAGCCGCTGTCTGAGCTGCGAAGGGAGTGGATTTTCTGGATCCGCGGAAGCCCATTTCGCCCGCGCTCGCCCATGAAACCGCATTGCCTTCCAAATCGGAAATTGTGACTATAGTGTTGTTGAAGGTGGACTGGATATGCGCTGAACCCTTTTCAACATTCTTGCGCTCGCGGCGTTTGCGCGAGACACCTTTTTTTACTGCTGCTTTTGGCATATATACCCTCCTTACTTCTTCTTGTTAGCTATCGTCTTTTTGGGACCTTTTCTCGTGCGGGCGTTTGTCTTTGAACGCTGGCCTCTGACAGGAAGTCCTTTTCTGTGACGAATTCCTCTGTAGCATCCGATTTCCTGTAATCTCTTGATGTCAAAAGCTACCTCTCTTCTGAGATCGCCCTCGACCTTTACGTTATCGCCGATGTAATTGCTGAGCTTAGATACATCGTCTTCGGTTAAATCCTTAACTCTTGTGTCGGGATTTATGCCTGTTGCCTTGATAATGTCGCTTGCGGTTTTGTTGCCTATACCGTAAATATAGGTCAAAGCTATTTCAATTCTCTTCTCTCTCGGAAGATCAACACCTGAAATACGCGCCATTTGTCGCTTACACCTCCATTTTAGGTTGTCTCAGGGATCAGCCCTGACGCTGTTTGTGCTTGGGATTTTCACAGATAACCATTACTTTTCCCTTGCGTTTGATAATTTTGCACTTCTCGCAAATTTTCTTTACAGAAGGTCTGACTTTCATTGCTGCTATACCTCCTAATAATTATTTGGAACGCCACGTTATGCGGCCTCTGGTCAAATCATAGGGCGACATTTCCATCTTGACCTTGTCGCCCGGAAGAATCCTGATGTAATTCATCCTGAGTTTGCCGGATATTGTGGCGAGAATCTCTCTGCCGTTAGGCAGTTCTACTTTGAATGTCGCGTTCGGAAGAGCTTCCTTTACGACACCCTCGACTTCGATCATATCCTGTCTGGACATTAATTTTCCTCCCTCGCTTCCGCTTTTTGTAAGTTGTCGGTTTTATATAAAATACCTTTCAAAGCGGAAAACAAAGCTTTGTCGTTTTCGATTTCATCGGCAGATAGGATTCGTTTTGTAAGCTCAAGGTGCTTTGGATTTTTCATCTTCGGCTTTTCAAGCTTTCTTTCTTTCCCGTCCGCTATAAGCGCCATACCGTTTTCAAAGCCTATTACCGCGAATACGCCGTTTTTGTCATGACCTGCCTTTGAAATTACAACTCTACCTTTTTCAAGATCCATGTCGCTGATTTTGAATTTTTTCCGATTTTCCGGCTCAAATTTTTTCCGTCTGTCAAATGTCGGGCGTTGTTAGAATGAGACAATCGCCGTCTTTCGTAATAGCGACGGAATTTTCAAAATGAGCCGCTAATTTTCCGTCCTCAGTGACTACGGTCCAACCGTTTGAAAGCTGTCTTATCGCGTAAGAGCCTTCAGTTACCATCGGCTCCACGGCGATAGTCATGCCCGGCAGAAGTCTTGCTCCTTTTCCGGGAGTTCCGTAGTTAGGGATCGAAGGGTCTTCGTGAAGCTTGCGTCCTACTCCGTGGCCTGTGTACTCACGGACTATTCCGTAGCCTCTTTCCTCGCAATACACCTGCACAGCGTGAGAAATATCTCCCACTCTGTTTCCGGCGACCGCGTATTTGAGGCCTTCATAAAGTGATTCCCGAGTGGTGTCAATCAGCCGCTGCGCCTCATCGGAAATGTGGCCTACCGCGAATGTCGCCGCATTATCTCCGTTATAGCCGTCTATTTCAGCTCCGAGGTCTATTGATACGATGTCGCCCTCTTTGATTACTCTGTCGTGGCTCGGAATGCCGTGTATTACTTCCTCATTTATGGAAATACATGCTGTTGCGGGGAAACCGTAAAGACCGAGAAAGTTGGGTTTTGCGCCCTGGCTTTCAATGTACTTCCTTGCGATATTGTCTATCTCCTTGGTAGTAATTCCGGGCTCCAAAGCTTCGCCTGCAACTTTAAGTGCGTTAGCCGAGATTCTTCCTGCCTTGCGCATTTTGTCGATTCCCGAAGCTGTTTTCAGCACTATTGCCATGCTTATTCCTCCAATGCTTTAAAAGTCAGCGCCGTTGTGTCTTCTATATCCTGCTGACCTTCTACCACTCTGAGAACGCCTTTTTTCTCATAGTATTCCTTGAGCGGTTCTGTCTGCTTGTGATAAACCTCAAGTCTTGACTTTACAGTCTCCGGCTTGTCGTCGTCTCTTACGACAAGCTTTCCGCCGCAGTTGTCGCATACGCCGTCAACTTTGGGTTTTTTGGATTCAAGGTTATAGGACGCCCCGCATTTTTCGCAGACTCTTCTGCTTGACATCCTTTCGATTATCGTTTCGTCGTCGACTTCGATGTCGATGACTCTGTCGATTTTCGTACCCATTCTGTCGAGTGCTTCGGCCTGGGGAATCGTTCTCGGAAAACCGTCGAGGATGAAACCGTTTTTGCAGTCGTCCTTTTCAAGTCTTTCCTCGATTATCCCTATGACCACCTCATCGGGAACGAGATGACCTTTATCCGTGTATTCTCTTGCTTTGAGTCCCATTTCGGTTCCGGTTCTTATGGCGTCTCTGATGATGTTGCCTGTCGAAACAGTCGGAATGCTGTATTTCTTCGCAACCATCTCGGCCTGAGTGCCTTTGCCGGCTCCGGGAGCTCCTAAAAATATTATATTCATCCTGTCAAAGTCCTCGCTTGTATAAATTTATTCTCGCCGTATTCAGCCAATGTGTCCGGACCGGCGTGAGCCGTATTTCCCGATAATTTGAGGGAAAACATTCGGCCCGCCCGGTCAAAGCCGTTTCAGACTTAAAACAAGTCAAATTAATTATTCAAGGAATCCTTTGTAATGACGCATCATCATCTGGCTCTCAAGCTGCTGAACAGTTTCAAGAGCAACGCCTACAAGAATGATTATTGAAGTGCCGCCAAGCGAAATAGATACGCCTGTCTCCTTGCCGAGTCCGTTTACGCAGATAAGAGTTGTTATCTGAGAGAATACCATCGGGAACAAGGCGACTACGGAAAGAAGCAGCGCTCCGATTAAGATTACCTTGCTGAGAACCTTCGCAATGTACTCCGCTGTCGGTTTTCCCGAACGGATGCCGGGGATCGTGCCGGAGTTCTTCGCGAGATTGTTCGCCATCTCTATGGGATTGTACTGAATTGAAGCATAGAAATAAGCGAAGAAGATTATCAGAAGGAAGTAAAGCACGCCGTAAATCCATGAATCGGTCGTGAACGCCTTGAAGAATTTCTCCCAGAATCCGCCTTCCTTGACTTTTACAAACATCTGTATTGTCGCGGGTATGGACAGAATAGACGATGCAAAGATTATGGGAAGAACGCCGGTCATATTTACCTTTATGGGAATATTTGAATTTTGACCGCCGTACATTTTACGTCCCACGACTCTTTTTGTATACTGAACCGGTATCCTTCTTTCGGCGTTATCCATCCAAACTATATATACTATAAGGAGGAGTTCGCATACGAAAGCTATGGGAGCCAGAGCGTAGTATATTCCGCCGTAGTCCATGTAAGCGTAGAGCTGAGTCATGTAGCTCGGAATTCTTGATACGATTCCTGCGAAAAGTAGTATCGAAATACCGTTTCCGATGCCTTTTTCGTTTATCTCTTCGCCGAGCCACATTGTCAAAGCTGCGCCGGCTGTGAGAATTATTATGATTGTGATTGCCTGGAATACTTTTGCAAAAGTCGATGTCGTGGGAGTAAGAGCGTTCTGGCTGTTGAGAAATACATAGTAAGCTATCGCCTGCAAAACCGCAAGGGCAACACCTACTATTCTCGTAATCTGAGCCATCTTCTTTCTTCCTTCCTCTCCCTCTTTCGCAAGTTTTTCGAGAGCGGGAATGGCGACCGTCAAAAGCTCTATGATAATGGACGCGTTGATGTAAGGCGTTATCGACATAGCGAATATAGTGCCGTAGTTGAACGCATTGCCCGAAATCATGTTGATGTAATCCAGGAATGTAGCGGTGTTGGAGGAATTAGCAAGGAGTCCTCCCTCTCCTATATTGATGAAAGGAACGGGGATCGCGCATCCTAATCTGAAAAGCACGATGACCAGAAGTGTGAAGATCATCTTTTTCCTCAGATCCGGCACCTTCCATGCGTTTTTAAAAGTTTTAAACATACTTGATACACGCTCCTTGTCTTAACCGACGAAATTATTGAGGTAAAGCCGGTACGGATTTGAGCTTATCATTCTTGAACTACCGCTTTTCCGCCTGCCGCTTCGATTTTCTCTTTAGCGGATGCGGAGAAATGGTCTGCCTTGACTGTAAGCTTCTTTGTGATATCACCGTTGCCGAGAACTTTAACTCCGTCAAGTTTGTCCTTTACGAGTCCGGACTTGACAAGAGCGTTAACGTCAACTTCCTGACCGTCTTCGAATTTGTCGTTCAGATCAGAAACGTTTACAATAGCGATTTCTTTAGCGAAAATGTTGTTGAATCCTCTTTTGGGAATTCTTCTCTGAAGGGGCATCTGACCGCCTTCAAAACCTATTCTGGGACCTCTGCCCGCACGAGCCTTCTGACCCTTGTGGCCTTTTCCGGCGGTTTTTCCCTGACCGGAAGCCGGTCCTCTGCCGATTCTCTTGACAGGCCTGTTAGAGCCTTCAGCGGCAGTAAGGTTATTTAACTTCATCTTTATTGTCCTCCTCAGACTTTCTCGACTTCAACAAGATGGGCCACAGTCTTAATCTTGCCCAATGTCGCTGCGTTATCGGGCTGAACAGAGACGTCTCCTATCTTTTTAAGTCCGAGTGCGTGAACCGTAGCAATCTGGTTCTGCTTCGCGCCAATAGTGCTTTTTGTAAGCTTAACCTTTAATTCAGCCATCTGATTCACTCCTTAACCTAACATTTCCTTTACGGATTTGCCTCTTACGGCGGCAACCGTCTCGGGGCTTCTGAGCTGCTCAAGTCCGTTGAATGTGGCTCTGACCACGTTGCACGGATTGTTGGAGCGCATAGCCTTTGTACGAATATCCTTTATTCCTACGGTCTCTACAACCGCACGGACAGGACCGCCTGCGATAACTCCGGTTCCGGGAGCGGCGGGTTTCATCAAGACTACGCCTGCGCCGAATTTTCCGGTTACCTCGTGAGGAATTGTAGTGCCGTTGAGAGGAACGGTTATCATATTTTTCTTTGCGTCTTCGATGCCTTTGCGGATCGCGTCGGGAACCTCGGCCGATTTGCCGAGACCGAAGCCAACCTTGCCCTCGCCGTCGCCGACAACAACAAGCGCGGAGAATTTCTGAATACGTCCGCCCTTGACTGTCTTAGATACGCGGTTGATTGCTACGACTTTTTCCTTAAGCTCGTCCTCTTCTCTGCGATCTTTACGTTCAAACTTAGCCAAAATCTATTTCCTCCCCCAATATTAGAAGTCAAGTCCGCCTTTGCGGGCGCCTTCGGCCAGGCTTTGAACGCGGCCGTGGTATATGTTTCCGCCGCGGTCAAAGACAACTTCCTTAATGCCTTTTTCCATGGCGCGTTTAGCGATAAGCTCTCCGACTTTCTCGGCAGCGTCCGTATTTCCGCCGTATCCCTCAAAATCCTTTTCGAGAGTAGATGCAGACACGAGCGTTTTGCCTGTACTGTCGTCGATAACCTGAGCGTAAATGTGCTTAAGGGAGCGGAAAACGCTGAGACGCGGACGCTCGGGCGTACCGCTTACTTTGCCGCGTACTCTCTTATGACGAGCAGCACGCTGCGCTTTGGTATTTGGTCTGTTTACCATTTTAGCTCACTCCTTTAATTACTTAGCGCCTTTGCCGGCTTTGCCTTCCTTATGTCTTACAAATTCGTCATGGTATCTGATACCCTTGCCCTTGTAAGGCTCGGGAGGACGAACTTCTCTGACCTCGGAGGCGAACTGACCTACAGCCTGCTTGTCAGCGCCTGAAATTACTATCTGCGTAGGCTGGGGAACCTGAACTTCGATTCCCGCGGGAGGAGTCATGATGACAGGATGAGAATAGCCGACCGTAAGCTCGAGATCTTTGCCTTTTACGGCTGCTCTGTAGCCGATTCCGACTATGTCAAGCGTCTTCTGAAATCCTTCGTGTACGCCTTTTACCATATTTGCGATAAGAGCTCTCGTAAGACCATGAAGCGCCTTTGTCTGTCTCTCATCATCGGGACGGGAGACAATCAGCTCGTCGCCCTCCTGCTTAATTGTCAATTTGCTGTTGAACGTTCCGGAAAGTTCTCCCTTGGGACCTTTTACCGTCAAAGCGTTTCCATCTACTTTAGCGGTAACGCCGGCCGGAATGTGAACAGGCATTTTACCTATACGTGACATCCGGGTTCCTCCTTACCAAACGTATGCGATTACTTCGCCGCCCACATTTGACCTGCGAGCTTCTTTATCTGTCATTACGCCCTTAGAAGTGGATAGAATTGCTATTCCCATTCCTCTGATTACTCTGGGCAGATTATCTACGTCAGCGTAGATACGGAGTCCGGGCTTTGAAACTCTCTTTATGCCCATGATAGCGGGCGTTCTGTCTTGATTGTATTTGAGCTTTATCTCAATTACGCCCTGCTTGTTGTCCTCAATCACCTTGTATGAAGAGATATAGCCTTCGTCCTGAAGTATTCTTGCTATTTCTTTTTTCATATTTGATGCGGGAACTGAAACTGTCTCATGCTTTACGGAGGAAGCGTTTCTTATCCTTGTAAGCATGTCTCCGATTGCGTCGGTGATTTGCATTTTATATCTTCCTCCTTAATTACCAGCTTGCCTTCTGAACTCCGGGAATCTGACCCTTGTGAGCCAACTCTCTGAAGCAGATACGGCAAACGCCGTACTTGCGAAGATAAGCGTGAGGCCTGCCGCAAATTTTGCATCTGTTGTGCTGTCTTGTCGAGTATTTAGCGGGACGGGCAGCTCTTACCTTCTGTGATGTCTTTGCCATTTATAGGACCCTCCTTACCTTGAAAACGGCGCGCCCATGAGCTCAAGAAGCTTTTTCGCCTCTTCGTCGGTCTTCGCCGTTGTGACGATGCAGATATCCATGCCGCGAACCTGATCGATTTTATCGTAATCAATTTCGGGGAAGATCAGCTGCTCTTTTATTCCGATAGCGTAGTTTCCTCTGCCGTCGAAAGAATTGGGATTAATACCTCTGAAGTCTCTTACTCTCGGTAAAGCGAGATTGAAGAATCTGTCGAGGAACTCATACATCTTGTCGCCTCTGAGCGTTACTTTTACGCCGTTGGGCATTCCTTCACGAAGTTTGAAGTTAGCTACTGACTTCTTAGCGTTGCAGACAATAGGTCTCTGACCTGTTATCTGAGCTATGTCATGAACAGCCGCTTCAATAGCCTTCGGATTTTCTCTTGCCTCGCCGACGCCGCAGTTTACTACGATCTTTTCGATCTTCGGTATCTGCATTACGCTCTTGTAGCCGAACTCTTTCATAAGAGCCGGAGCGACTTCGCTTTTATAAAGATCTTTTAATCTTGCCATTTTTACGCCGCTCCTCCTTAGTCAATTTCTTTGCCGCATTTTTTGCAGACTCTGACTTTTGTTCCGTCGTCGTTTACTTTGTAACCGACTCTCGTGGGCTCGCCGCACTTGGGGCATACGAGCTGAACCTTGTCTGCGTACATTGCGCTCTCGGCGTCGATAATTCCGCCGGGCTCGCCCATCTGTCTGGGCTTTACATGTTTTTTAACCATGGCGCACTTCTCGACAATTACCTTGCCCTCTTTGGGGCTTACCTGAAGAACTTTGCCCTTCTTGCCTCTGTCAGCGCCCTGGATAACCATAACGGTATCGCCTTTTTTTACGTGTACTTTATTCATGACTTAAACCTCCATCAAAGGACTTCGGGCGCAAGAGACAGGATTTTTGAATAATCCTTGTTTCTGAGCTCTCTGGCCACAGGCCCGAAAATACGTGTTCCTCTGGGGCTCTTGTCGTCCTTTATGATAACGGCTGCGTTTTCGTCGAAACGGATATATGTGCCGTCTTCACGGCGTATGCTGTCAGCTGTACGGACTATTACCGCTTTGACAACTTCGCCTTTTTTTACAACTCCGCCGGGCGTCGCTTTCTTGACCGAAGCGACGACGACGTCGCCGATACTTGCATATCTTCTTCCGGTTCCTCCCAGAACACGAATGCACATAAGTTCCTTAGCGCCCGTGTTGTCGGCAACCTTGAGAAGTGTCTGCTGTTGTACCATCGGTAGCCCTCCTTATTTAGCCTTTTCGATTATCTTCACGACACGCCATCTTTTATCTTTTGAGATGGGGCGCGTCTCCATGACGAGTACACGATCGCCTACTCCGCACTCGTTGTTCTCGTCGTGAGCTTTTATCTTTACAGTACGATCGACGATCTTCTTGTAAAGGGGATTTTTAACTCTGTCTTTTATGGATACGACAACGGTCTTATCCATCTTATCGCTTGATACGATTCCGACACGGGTTTTTCTGAGATTTCTTTCTTCTGCCATTTAAACTTCTCCTTTCTCACGCGTCTTTCGCTTCAGACTGAACGGTAAGGACTCTTGCGATATCCTTCTTAACAGCCTTGATGCGTGACGGATTGTCTAACTGGTTTATGGACTGCTGAAAACGGAGGTTGAAAAGCTCTGTCTTCAGGTCGAGGAGCTTCTGGTCGAGTTGCTCCGCTGTCATATTACGAAGTTCGCTCGCTTTCATCACTCATCACCGTCCTTAGCTAATATCTTGCATTTGATAGGCAGCTTGTTTGAAGCCAAACGCAAAGCTTCCTTTGCCGCCGCTTCGTCGACGCCGGCGATTTCAAACATAACTCTGCCGGGTTTTACAACAGCTACCCAATACTCCGGAGAACCTTTTCCTGATCCCATTCGGGTCTCGGCGGGTTTCTGCGTAATAGGTTTATCCGGGAAAATTTTTATCCAAACCTGACCGCCTCTTTTTGTGTATCTCGTCATGGCTACACGGGCAGCCTCTATCTGGTTTGAAGTTATCCACGCGGGCTCAAGCGCCACAAGACCGTAATCGCCATATGTGACCTTGTTGCCGCGCTGAGCTTTACCTTTCAGACGTCCTCTCTGGACTCTGCGGTATTTTACACGCTTTGGCAATAACATCGCTTAAGCCTCCTCACTACTTTCTGTCTTCTGAGCCTGCGGCTGATCAGGGTTTCGTCTGGGAGGTCTTCCCGTGCGCTGAGAGAAATTTCTTCCTCTGCCCTGTCTTCTGTCGCCGTCTCTTCTCTGTCTTCTGTCTCCGTCCTGACGGTCTCTGCGGAACGAATTTCTTCTTCTGTCATCTCTGTCTCTCGATGAAGCGTTCTTATTTGCGTGGAGGATTTCGCCTCTGTAAATCCAGACTTTGACTCCGAGTCTGCCGTATGTCGTCTTAGCCTCGGCAAAGCCGTAGTCTATGTCGGCACGGATTGTCTGAAGAGGAATTGTTCCCTCGTGATAAGTCTCGGATCTCGCGATTTCGGCGCCGCCCAAACGGCCGTTTACCTGAATCTTTATTCCCTTTGCTCCGAGTCTCATCGTTCTCGAGATGGACTGTTTGACAGCACGTCTGAAGGAAACTCTTCTTTCAAGCTGACCCGCGATGCTTTCAGCTACGAGCTGAGCGTTTAAGTCGGGCTGCTTGATTTCAATGATGCTTATAATTACATCCTTGTCTCCGCCGAGAATTTCCTTGCATTTCGCCTTGAGCTTCTCTATCTCGGCGCCGCCTTTGCCTATGACAATTCCGGGCTTGGCGCAGGAAATATTTACTCTGATTCTCTTGGGGTCTCTTTCGATTTCAATCTTGGGTACTCCGGCGGGCTCCAAAACACTGAAAAGATATTTACGGAGGTTGTAATCGGAAACGAGTTCATCGCCGAAATTCTTTTTATCCGCATACCAGCGAGAATCCCAATCCTTTATTACGCCGATTCTGAAACCGGTAGGATTAACTTTCTGTCCCATTTGCTTTTATTTCCCCCTCTCCTCAGTCTTCTTTCTCTTGAAGAACAAGAGTGATATGAGATGTCTTTTTGTTTATTCTGTATGAACGTCCCTTAGCTCTCGGTCTCATTCTCTTGAGCGTGGGTCCCTGTCCAACAATCGCCTCGGCGACGTAGAGGGATGAATAATCCATACCGAAATTGTTTTCCGCGTTAGCTATCGCGGATTTGAGAAGTTTTCCGATCGGTTCGCAGGCAGCCTTAGGGGTGTACCTGAGAATCGCTTCTGCTTCGTCGACAGGCTTGTTTCTGATAAGATCGAGAACAAGACCTATTTTACGGGGAGTCATACGCACAAAGGTTGCTTTTGCGTAAGCTCTCTTAGTTTCATCAGCCATTTGCTACACTCCTTTGAATTAATTCGTCGTTTTCGCGCCTGCATGACCGCGGAACGTTCTCGTGGGGGCAAACTCGCCTAATTTATGACCTACCATATCCTCGGTAACATATACCGGAACATGTTTTCTGCCATCGTGTACGGCGAACGTATGTCCTACAAACTCAGGAAAGATGGTTGAGCTGCGCGACCAGGTCTTAAGTACCTGTTTTTCGCCTTTTTCATTCATTTCCTGAACTCTTTTAAGAAGCTTTTCCTGGACGTAAGGTCCTTTTTTAATACTTCTCGACATTTAACTCAATCTCCTTTCCCTATTATTTATCGTTTACTCTCTTGACAATCATCTTGTCGGATGATTTCTTATGCTTTCTCGTCTTATAGCCCATCGCGGGTTTGCCCCACGGTGTCATAGGACCGGGATGTCCGATAGGAGCCTTGCCTTCGCCGCCTCCGTGAGGATGGTCGTTCGGGTTCATAACAGAGCCTCTTACCGTCGGACGTACGCCGTGGTGACGTGTTTTTCCGGCTTTGCCTACCTTGACGTTCTCGTGATCGGTATTTGAAACCGTTCCGATAGTTGCCATGCAGTCGGCGGGAATATTTCTGAGCTCGCCTGAAGGAAGTCTCAAAAGAGCGAGGCCGTTTTCCTTAGCCATGAGCTGAGCGGAATTTCCTGCAGCTCTCGCTATCTGACCGCCTCTGCCGGGTGTGAGCTCTATGTTGTAGACGAATGTACCTGTCGGTATATTCGAAAGAGGAAGAGCATTTCCGGGTCTGATGTCGGCGTCGGGACCTGCGACTACCTTGTCGCCTACTTTAAGTCCGTCGGGAGCGATTATGTACGACTTCGCGCCGTCTTCATACTGGATGAGGGCGATAAACGCCGAACGGTTGGGGTCATACTCAACTGTTTTTACTTCTGCCTGATCGCCGAGTCTCGATCTCTTGAAATCGATAACTCTGTATTTCTGGCGGTTTCCGCCGCCCTTATGGCGAACAGTGATTCTGCCGTAGGAGTTCCTTCCGGAATGTTTCTTCTGAGCTTCAAGAAGGCTTTTCTCGGGAGCTACCTTTGACAGCGACGAATAGTCTGTAACCGACATATTACGTCTGCCGTTTGACGTCGGTTTGTAGTTTTTAATAGCCATTCGTTATTTTCCACTTGCCTTTCCGGTCTGTCAAGACCTTAGTTTATTTTTCGGACAGCTTAGCGGCCGGCTTGCCATACGTCACTGCCCGTTTTAAGCAAATAATAAATCAGAAAGAATGAAAATTTAAATTTCCGTTCTTTCGTTCGGATTAATACATTCCGTCGAAGAACTCGATGGGATCGGAATCGGCCTTGAGCGTTACAACGGCTTTCTTCCAGTCTGATGTATATCCTGTGTAGCGGCCGTAATTTCTTTTGTGACCGCCTACATTGAGAGTGTTGACGGATTTGACTTTTACATTGAAAAGCTTTTCAACAGCAGCCTTAATCTCCGGCTTGTCAGCATCCTTGGCGACTCTGAATGTGTAAACTTTATTCGGAACTCCGACCATAGATTCCTCGGTGATGATCGGGCGGATAATTACGTCCTGTGCGAATCTCATGCGTAAACCTCCTCAATCTTTGCGACCGCGTCCTGTAAAACTACAAGAGAGTCATTGTTAAGAAGATCATATGTATTGATAGTCGATACGGTTGAAACCTTTACGCCCGGAATGTTTCTGAGTGAAAGATAAACCGTGCTGTCATTTTCGGGGAGAACCACTAAAGTTTTCTTTCCCGCGCCAATTGCCGAAAGAACAGCCTTGCCGTCCTTTGTCTTGACGCCGTCAAGTCCGAAGGAATCGAGAACTATCATCTCGCCGTCTCTTACCTTGGCGGATAAAGCCGACTTCATAGCAAGTCTTCTGACCTTCTTGTTAATAGCGAATCTGTATGATCTCGGCTTAGGTCCGAGAGCTACGCCGCCGTGATACCACTGAGGAGATCTCGTAGATCCCTGACGCGCGTTGCCCGTGCCCTTCTGTCTCCAGGGTTTTTTGCCGCCGCCGGAAACTTCTGCTCTTGTCTTAGTGGACTGAGTTCCCTGACGCTGATTCGCAAGATAATTTACTACTGCCATGTGCATAGCGGAGGTATTGGGCTCTATTCCGAAAACCGCATCGCTGGCGTTGACAGTGCCGACTTCCTCGCCGGCTTTATTTAAAACTTTTAATTCAGCCATCGATAATTACCTCCTTAAGCTTTTTTCTTGGCGTTTGTTATAACAACATAACCGCCCTTGGGACCGGGAACAGCTCCCCTGATCGCGATGAGATTGTTCTCGTTGTCAACCTTGACTACGGTGAGATTTTCAACCGTCGTCTTGTCGCAGCCGTAATGTCCGGCAAGCTTTTTGCCCTTGTAAACTCTTGACGGGTCTGAACAAGCTCCGAGGGAACCTGCGTGTCTCGCGACGGGACCCGAACCGTGAGTTTCTTTAAGTCTGCCGAAATTCCATCTCTTCATAACGCCTGCCGTGCCGTGGCCCTTTGAAGTGCCCTGAACGTCTACAACGTCGCCTGCAGAGAATGTGTCAGCCTTGACTATCGTTCCCTTTGTGAAAGCGGAAGGATCGTCAAACTTGAATTCCTTGAGAACTTTCTGCGGAGCTGCGTCCGCCGCTTTGAAATGACCGCTGTCCGGTTTGTTCGTACGGCTTTCTTTCTTTACGTCAAAGCCCAGCTGTACCGCGCTGTAGCCGTCTTTTTCAGGCGTCTTGACCTGAACTACCGGGCAAGGTCCGGCTTCAACAACCGTTACGGGAATTACTTTGCCCGTAGCCTTGTCGAAAATCTGGGTCATACCGATCTTTTTGCCGATAATGCCTTGTTTCATTTGGAATGTGCCTCCTGTAAGATTATTGGTAGACATCTCTGCCTACATGACCTAACGGATATATTATAAAGAAATATATCTTACAAAATTAATTGTCCGAACTTATGTTCAAACATATCAGAGCTTGAGCTCGATGTCGACGCCTGCGGGAAGTTCAAGAGCTGTAAGAGCCTCGACCGTCTTGTTTGTGGGTCTGATGATGTCGATAAGTCTCTTGTGAGTTCTCTGTTCAAACTGCTCACGGCTGTCTTTATACTTGTGTACGGCCCTCAATATCGTGACTACCTCTTTGTCTGTGGGAAGGGGTACGGGACCGGATACCTGAGCGCCTGTTCTCTTAGCCGCTTCGACTATTCTCTCCGAAGCCTTGTCTACGAGATCGTGATCGTAGCTTTTAAGTCTGATTCTGATCTTTTTTTCCTTTTCTGCCATTAGAATGTGCCTCCTGAAATATTTAAGGCGATGATTTATGAGGTTTGAAAATCTTTCGTTTTCAATTTCGGAACAGCTCGGTTTTTTCCGCCATTCCGGCTCAAAACGGATTTTAATTTTTGTACTGAGCCGTGCGTTAAAACCCTGTCCTTTAAAAAATCCGGAAAACGATGTCCCGGACAATAAGACACCCCACTGCCAAAATGCCGAGTCGAACCGGAAAATCTGAGTCCGCGCTTGGTTCTGACATTGCCGCCCGGTTTAAAACCTGACATACTCCGCGTCAGTTCCCTATGTCTTAGCATAGCCATCTGCCGCTTCAACGCCTATGAAGTCCTGCATTGGCGAGACGCAATAATGCCCCTTGTTGCAATACAAGCAATAATTATTATAGTCAATATAAAAAGCAAAATCAAGCAAAACTTTTTTTTAAAGCCACAAAAACAGGGTAATTTTAAAATTTCTGCGTTTTGCACAAAAATAATTCAAAATTCGACCGCCTCTACTCCGAAATAACAAAAAGTGACGCCCGAATCAACGCACAAAAACGGAATAATTCAAGCTCGATATGCATTTGACGGCAGGGAACATACGATTTAAAAACCGGTTCCCGAATTTTTATCGGAAACCGGCTTATTTATTTTAATTCTACCGACATATTATCGGGATTATTCCTTTAATCGAATCAGGATTTTTTCTCTTTCTTTTTTCTCGCCTGGTAATCTTCCTCGCTGATTTTTACGGAGGCGAAGTTGTCTACGTCGGCGGCGAGGTTGTCGTCGTTAATCTCATCGTCAGCCGGATGTTTGCCTCTGATAAGAAGGTTGGTGATAAGACCTGCGATAAGAGCCGTTGCGAGAGAAGTGATTGTAAGAACAGAACCGCCTGTAATCTCGTTGTGTCCGAAGTTGAGAGTAAGACCGCCGATGCCTGTTACGAGAATAGCGGATACGACGTAGAGGTTTTTGTTGTCGCCGAGGTCGACGTTGTGAAGCATCTGAAGACCGGAGACAGCGATAAATCCGTAAAGAGCCACGCACGCGCCGCCCATTACGCATTTAGGAATTGAATTGACGAAAGCCACGAAAGGAGTGAAAAATGAAAGTATCATGCAGCATACGCCGGCAACGGAAATTGTGCTTGTCGAAGCGTCGCCCGTGATTGCCACGCAGCCGATTGACTCGCCGTAAGTCGTGTTCGCGGCGCCGCCGAAGAATGCGCCTACGATAGAGCCGACGCCGTCGCCCATAAGAGTCTTGTCAAGTCCGGGATCCTGGAGAAGGTTTTTGCCTATGATGCTTGAAAGGTTCATGTGATCGGAAATGTGCTGAGCGAGTTCAACTACTGCTATAGGCACATAGATAAGAGCGATGTTGGCTATCGCCGTTCCGTCTATCGGCGCGAACTGACCTTTAGTCTCGATAGCTCTGAGGAAATAGAATTTTGGATAGTCGACTATAGATCTCCATGTGAAAGGAGAGAACGCGGTTTTGAAGGGAGTGAAGTCAAGGATTACGAGAGACTCGGCGCCTGTTCCTTTTCCTATAAGAGTGAGAACGAGAGCGAGAAGATATCCTGCCGCGACTCCGATGATGAAGGGGATAAGCTTCATTGATTTTGTTCCCTTGACAGAAGCGAGAACTATTATAAGGAACGTAAAGAAACCTACGAGTATTGTTATAAGAGAGTAGCCATCGCCTCCGTTGCCTGACATCCACGATGTGGCTGTTCCGGAAAGCGAAAGTCCTATCAATGTGACAATAGGCCCGATGATAACGGCAGGCATGAGTTTATTTACCCATTTGGAGCCTGTGAACTTCATTATTACGGCAATTAACACATAGACGAGACCAGCGAAAAGAACACCGATCATTACGCCCCAGTAGCCGTAATTCTGCTGAACGGTCGCGAGGTACGCGCCAAGAAATGTAAATGACGAACCGAGAAAAACAGGGCTTTTTCTTTTAGTGAAAAGAAGGTAAACAAGAGTGCCTATTCCAGCGCCGAACAATGCGGCGGCCGGATCGGATTCGAGTCCGTATCCCGTGACAATGATAGGAACAAGGAGCGTAGCCGCCATGATAGCTATCATCTGCTGAAGAGCGAAGACAAGGTTTTTCCCGAAAGGAGGTTTGTCACTTACGTCATAGATGAGTTTCATTTATTTTTCCCCTTTTGTAAAAATATTCATACATACTTCCTTCAAAACGACAGAAAAAAACCGACGCGTATACCATAATTGATATGGTATGACACACCGGCTTAAATATTTTTCTTTTCATAATCTTGCCGGCATCTCTGTACCGTATTTAAAGACTTGTATGTATTGCTAAAATATTATCATTATTCCGGTCGGATGTCAACATCAACAGACCATTATTTTAAAAAAATCGTCTCAAATTTGTCATGTTTCCGATTATTAAAAAAAGCGAACCGAATAAATTTCCCGGAGTTGGATTTCCGATACAAAATAATTTATTCCAATCGGATTTAAAAAAACTTCCCCGTAAAACGGAGAAGTCTTTTTTGTTGTTGCGATTAATTCAACCCGATTTTTCTCGAACGCCCCGCCGGAGATTAAGCCGGCGGTTTGTCGATAAATTTCAGTGTTTGAATATTTTCTTGAAGAGTTCGGCGAGTTTCTTGAAGAACTCGGCTATGCTCTGAAAGAACTTGATGAATCCGTTTGGAGCTACGCCCGAATCGGGATCCACAACATCGGGTTCCACATACTTGGTGATGAGACCCTTGATGAGCTTGTACGCCGCATTGAGCACAGGATCATCTGATGTATTCATCATCTTCATTGCAAACGCCCAAGTGTTGTTTACATCGTGGTAAGCAAGGTCTCCCTCGTCAACCGCTTTTTCAACGAACAGATAGAGTTTGTAAAGAACATACAGCGCTTCGCCGAATGTAGGATCGTCCGTCCTCGTCTTCGAAAGCTCTTTGAGAACTCCGTCGACATATCCGTACGTATCCTCGTCCTTGATGTATTTCTTAAGAAGAGCTTCAATCTGCGGAAGGTTGTTGGAATCAGTCACGAAATCGATAAGTATTCTGCCTACTATCGTTATGACGTCTGCCATAGCCTTTGTCTTGTCGGCCTCGTTGTTGGCGTAGACCATCTTGTAGTACTGCTTGTTGACCTGATGATCTCCGTTAGCGGACTCATACTTATTGACAGTGCCTGTCGTAAGCTCGTTTACAGCGTCGAGGACTACCGGCGTCAATGTCGTGCCAAGGTCTTCGTTGACCATATTGAGAACAAGTTTGACTAATGTCGGGAAGTCAAATGTCAAATCATAAAGCGTCTGACCTTTGATTTTGATTATCTTGTCAACCTGAAGCTCTGACGGGTCTTTGCCGAGTACCGGCGCGACAGAAGCGAGGAGCTTGTTGATGCCTGCCACCATGTTATTGACAGAAGCGTCAACGCCGTTGGAATCAATATAGTAGATAACCTCAGGAAGCATATTGAACAATGTCGTGACAGGCTTGTTCTGAATCTCCGAAAGCTTATTGATTATCGGGTTGAGAACCATGTCTATGGCCTTGTTCTTCTGAGCGTCGGACGCGCCTGTCTCGCAAGCCGCCGTCATTGCCGCCGAGAAGTCGGCAGGACTTGTAATGCCTGTGCAGGAGAGAGCCTCAAGAAGCGGGATAATACCGTACTTGTAGCCTTCCGAACCGCGAATTGTTATGACGTCGCCGCCGTCGTACTTGTAGAACAAGGAGATATTCTTGCCGTTGAGAAGGACGTTCAGAAGCGGAAGGAGAGGTCTGATGATGTCTTCCATAGCCTGTCTGAATGAAGCTCCGTCATTTACGGTGTAAGTAATCTCCATATTCTCGTAAGCCTTGAGGTCAACTCCGAGAGCCGATTTAACTATCTTAACGACTTCATCCGCGAGGTAATCGCCGAGAGCGTTTTTAATCTGCTCCATAATAGTTGACTTGAATACACCGAGAATCTTATCAACCGTATTGTTATTGTAAATCTTGTCCTTGATGAGCATCTGAACAAGCTGCTCAACAGATGTAATCTTTACGCCGTCAATCGTGAGACCGAGCAGGTGGAGAAGGTTGCCTATGAATCTGTCAAGATGCTCGGCTACGTCAGTCGCCATCTCTCTTGTCCAATACTTGGAGTTCACATAAGGATCAGCGTATTTCTTAGAAGTCGAGATTGCGCTTACAACTTCACCCGTGTCGGCTTTATCGGTCATCGTGAACTTGATAGCCTGGTAATCCGAATATGTGAGGTCGCCTGTGTCGCTGAGTACCTTGAGAATAGTGTCTGCTGCGGTATCCGCATTTTCAACTTTGAACATCTCAAGGATTGTCTCAAGGTTGTCGGAGTACATCGCCGTATCGGCAAGTACGCCTATGATTACCGTAAGCATTGTAGCCGCGTCGTGAGTGGACGCCTTGTGGCTGTCGCCCTCTGCGTCTTCGGAGAATTCCATTCTGAAGCCGGAGTGGTTGTTTGCGGAATCTATGGCCGTAAGTCTGCCGATGTAGAATTCCTCAATGACTTTTGCGTCATCGGCGGGAACAGTGATGCCGAGCATGTTGTCAAGTACAGCGAATACAGTCTTGAAGTTGAGAAGGTCTAAGAACGTTGTGTTGTCGCCGACATAGTCGTAATATCCGTCGTCGCCCTTCTTATACTTGTTGCCGTCTGCGTCTTTGCCCTGAAGAGCATCGTTGATGGTGTCTTTAAGGAGCGTTACAACAGTGGCGGAGGTATCGGAATCTGAGCTGATGAACGGCATCGCGACTTCAACGAGAGCGTTTACGGGAGCGATAAGATTGTCAACAGATGCGCCGAGACCGTTTGTATTGATGAAGTAGATGATGTTGGGAAGAAGAGCAACTATTTCGTTTACGGGGTCAGCCTGAATCTCGTCAACTCTGTTGAGAAGGCCAGTGAGAATTGTGTCCTCAACCTCGCTTGCTGTGGATATGTCTGTTCTGTTTGCAAGACATTCGCATCCGAGAGCTTCGAGAATGTAGACAAGACCGTTCGCATATCCCTCGCCGCCTTTGATTGTGAGGAGAGTTGAATTGTCGGAAGACTTCATAAATTCATAGTCATCGCCGAGAAGCAGCCATTCAACGAGAGAATCAAGGTAAGGCGAAAGTACGGATTTGACAGCCTTAGCGAAGTTGTCTCTTGTAATCTCGTCAGACGATGTGATTCCGGTGTCTGCTTCTATCTTAGCCTGAGCCTTCGCGCTGTCGAATTCGTAATTGCCTTCAGAATTCTTTCCGCCGTAGGTGTTGAGCCATGTGTAGATGTCTGCGCCGAGAAGTTCGCCTGCCGCTATAACAACGTTGTCATTGAGACCGCCGACAAGGTCGTAAACAGCGGAGATTACGTCAAGTATGCCCTGCATCGTGTAGACCTTGCTGTCAAGAAGATCTTTTACGATAGACGCGAGAGGCTTGCCGAGTCCGTCGGATTCCTTCGTGAATTTGACGAGAACAGCGTCCGCAATCTTTGAAAGATCGCCCATTACGATTTCAGCCGTCTCTTCGTTCCAGTTGTTTTCATATCTCCAGTTGCGGTTGTAGACGTTGTAAAGGAGAGTGTCTTCAACATTGGACGGATACTTGGGCGCTGTCATGTTGTCAAGGTCATCTATCGTGTAGGTGTAGCTTGAATCCATGTAGCCCCAGTCGGGAGCTTCGTACTTGGCCTGCGTATCGCCGTCAAGAAGTTTGATAACAGCGTTGTACTGATTTTCCGCCTTTATGGATTTCTCCGAAGCGGGATCATCGTCGGCTCCGAGAAGTTTTGTGATGAAACTCTTGTTGTTCGGATTCTTGATTATGTCGCCTGCGAAGGAGACTATTACGGTGATAAGATCCGTTCTGTCCTGAACCGATCCGCCGAACGCCTGTACTCCGTGAGTTCCGTTCTCTGAATCATAAGTCGTAAGAGTTCCGAATACTATTGATTTGATTTCTTTTTCGGCCTGGTCGGGTATGTCAACGCCGAAAGCTTCAACGATTTCAAATATCTTATCCCACGTGATGTTCTGATAGTCGATTTCAACATCTTTCGCCGCCGTATTGTCAAGAGCTTTCTTGATAGCGTCGTTGATATACTTGCTCACGAGAGAATTGATATCTATCTGCTTGTCATCCGAAAGGAACGCATTTGCTACGCCGATAACCTTGTCCGCGGGAACGAGAAGGTTGGATACAACCGTTCCGATTCCGTTTGCGCCGACGAAGTAGAGAAGGTTGGGTATAAGGTTGAGAACCTTCGCGACCGTGCCTTCGTTAGTTGACTTGTCGTATGTCTCAAGATCGTCGAGTCTTGCGGCTACCGCATTTCCTATTACCTTGACTGCGCCGGAAACGTTGACCGATCCGTCTGCGTTCTTACCGCCGTTTGCCGCGGTGAGAGCGAGAGTAGAAGGTTCGCATCCGAGAGCTTCGAGAAGGTAAACAAGTGCGTTGTCGTAACCCTTGCCGCCTGTGAGAATAATCTGATCGTCGCCGGCTGTCTTTCCGAGTTCCGTATTATCGTTAGCAGTGTAGAAGAATGTAAGTTTTCCGCCGAAGAGGAGCCATCCGAGTACAGGATTTACGGGTTCGAGAACAGCCTGGAGGGCGTCGCCGAATGTCGCGTAATGGCTCGGATCGTAGCCGAGGTTCTCTGATGAGAACTTAGGTGTTCCGTTTTCTTTGTCCGTTACATTGCCGTCAGCGTCGTAGTAAATTACGTTGCCGCTTGCGTCTTTGTCTTCTGCTTTTGTTATCCACGACTGGATGTCTGTTCCGAAGAATACGTCGACAAGTTTGAGGTAATCCTGGTAGTCGTAAATTGCCTTAGCAATCGTTGCCACTAAGTCGTTGAGCACCGACGTGTACTTGGCGTTTCCGTCTTTGTCCGTCGTCTCGCCGTATACCGAATCCGCGACAAGCTTCTTCAGGTAAGCGCCGAGCGATGTGCTCTTGTCTTTCTGTATTGTCTGAATAATGTAATCGACAAGTCCGTCGAGAGACGCCACTATCGCGTCCGCGTTGGAGGATGTTGCGTTTCTGTACCAGTCGTTGTCGTACTGGAGATATGTACAGCTTGATTTAGCTTTAGCATTGGATGCCGTGTAATCCGCGACATATTTCTTCAGACTTTCAAGACTTGAATTGTCATAGCTTCCGTCCGTATTGAGGAATGTCCAGTTGGGAATTGTGTAGGTGTAGTTTTCTGTATCTTTGTACAGCGCGAGGATCGCGTCATACTGCTTATCGGTAAGCTTCAGCGTGTTGAGCACGAAGTCTCTGTTGTCGGCCGAATCTCCGAGTGTGTCGAGGATTATGGAGATAAGTATCGTCTCCATATCGGCTCTGTCGTTCTGAGAGTCGTTTCTCTCGGCTCTTAGAGTCATATCGTAGATATAGCCTGTGCCGGATGTAGTGTAGTCTTTCTTTGTAAGCTCGCCGATGTAGAATTTTTCAATGAGCTCTTTCGTACCGTCGGGTATTGTGAGACCTACAAGGTTCTTTACAACTAAAAGAATATTGTCGGTAGTGAGAAGCTCTTTGAATGTCTTAGCGTCTTTGACGTAATCAACATAGCCGTCGTCGCCCTTCTTATACTTGTTGCCGTCCGCGTCTTTGCCCTGAAGAGCGCCGTTGATGGTGTCTTTGAGAAGCTGAACGACTGACGAATCTGTGCCGGTGACAGGAGATGCGATTTCGAGAAGCTCGGTAGCGGGAACAAGGAGGTTGTCGACTACAACACCTGCGCCATTAGCGTTCAGGAAGTAGACAAGTCTTGTCACAAGCTGAAGAGCACCCTCGATAGGATCGGCTTCAATCGCCTTTACAGCGGCTATTGTACCGTTGATGAGCGTTGTCTCAAGTGTTCCTATATCGGTTGCGTATACCTTAGAGAGGTCAACGCCGAGAATATCGAAGATGTAAGCGAGACTCTTAGCATATCCGTTGCCGCCGGAGATTGTGATAAGAGGAACGGTATTGCCGTTGTCAAGCTCGGAATCGTCGAGGAATGTGTAGTTGTTTCCGAGAAGCAGCCATGAGAGTACGCCGTCAAGAGGTTTAAGTTCGTTTCTGATGATCGAGGTGTAGTTGCTTTCGATGTATGTCTTTTCATCCTGACCGTCGGGTATCGTTATTCCTTTGAATACCTTGTTGCCTTCGGAATCGGTCTCGGTGTGACTGTCAAGCCATCCCTTTGCGTCAGCGTCGAGAGCTGCGCCCGCGACTTCGACAATATTCTCGTCAATTCCGGAAAGCGCTTTCCAGACAAGTTCAAGAACAGAGTCTATCGTCTTCTTGTTGTAGACAGCGCCTGTGACGTAGCTTGTTATGAGCTGAGTCATCGCCTCGTCTTCATCAGTTATCTTGTTGTCGGAATTTACGTAGTTGTAAAGAACCATATTGACAAGTGATTTAAGTTCGTAATCAAGAGTGTAGATCCCGTCTTTAGACCATGCGTTCTGGTACTTCAGGTAAACTGCGCAGTTTGTATAAGTGTCGTCGGGATATTTGGGAGCTATACCGTTGAAGTAATCGTCAACCGTGTAGCCTTCGTCCATATATCCGTAGTCGGGTACCTGATAGTCGTTGTCGTCTATTTTGGCGCCCTTAACTATGTTCATTACAGCTTCGTATTTCTTTTCGGCTTCCGCAAGCTGGTCGGCTGTCGCGTCTTTTCCCGCTATAAGGGCAACGATAGCGTCCTTGTTTACAGGTTCTTCGAGAGTATCGACTGCGAGAGATACGACGATTGTGAGGAAGTCTGCTTTCTGAGCAGCTGTTTCGGCAAGCATCTTGATGAATCCGCCGCCTGCCGGTACGCCGGAGATGGCATCGTCAGCCT
This sequence comes from uncultured Eubacteriales bacterium, assembly GCA_900314355.1. GTDB lineage: Bacteria > Bacillota > Clostridia > Oscillospirales > Acutalibacteraceae > UBA1081. The sequence goes on from OMUY01000038.1 coordinate 41,488, forward strand.
CGAGATTGCCGAGATAGAGTTTTTCGAGCTGTTCCTGAGCCTTTTCGGGAACCGTAATGCCCGTAAGTTTCTTGATTACCGAGAATAATGTATTCCAGCTGAGATCAAGTTTTCCGTCGGAGTAGGAAAGTCCGTAATCGTCAACTATGTCGTTGATGTCGAGAAGTTCTTTTCCGGCGATTATGTTAGCCTGAGAGATTATTCCCGTTACAGGTTTAAGAATGTTGGATACAACGGCTGTGAGACCGTCAGCGCCGATGAAGTAAACGAGAGAAGGAAGAACTTCGATTATCTGATTTACGGGATCGGCTTCAGCCTTGTCAAGCCATTTGGCAAGTCCGTTTCCGAGATCCGTAAGGAATGAAGTCATCTTAGCTGTCGTCTCGTCGACTGTCGCAGGCGTGTAGTCTGCTGCAGTCTTCATTCCTTCTACTCCGATAACCTCAAGCAGGTATGCGAGACCGTAAGCGTAGCCGTAGCCGCCGGATACCGTGATGATGTCTTTGCCTTCGGAGTCGTTGAAGAACTTATAGCTTCCGCCGAACAGCAGCCAGTTGAGAAGTCCCGCTGCAGGTGAGAGAGCCGTCGCAAGCGATGAGCCGAATGCGGAGGAGTCTGCAGGTGAAAGCTGAGCTTTTGCTTCATCCGTAAGAGTCGCTTTTCCGTCGTCGTCAAATGTCACCATTTCCTTGGTCCATTTTGCGAGGTCGACTCCGAGAGTATTCTTTATCGCGTCATAGAGCGTGTCTTCGCTAAGTCCGGAGGACTTGCAGATATCTTTTGCAAGTTTGGCTATCTGCTCCGCGGCGAGAACAACGAGATTCTGAAGAACAGAGTCGCTGCCGTAAATCTTGCCGTTGACCGCTTTCTTGATGATAGCGGAAAGTGACGATTTGTCTTCATCGCCTTTCGCCGTCATGCTGAGAACCGCGTCTATAACAGTTGAAAGTTTGCCTACTACCGTTTCAGCTTTTTCGGATGTCCAGTTTGTATCGTATGTGAGATATACGAACGAATTGCGGTAGTTGCCGGAGTTCGCGCTGTCATAAGCTTCGGCGTAAGAAACGAGCTTAGCCTTGATCTGGTCAAGATCTCCCGCCGCGCCGTTCAGGTAATCCCAGTCGGGCGTTATCATGTCGCTTTCGGAGAACGTCTGACCGCTTATGATAGCTTTGAGCGCCTCGTATTTAGTTTCGCCGTTGTCACCGAGAAGCTTGATTACAGCGTCCTTGTTTTCGCTGTAAAGAGCAGTCTCAAGCACAAGCGAGATGAGAAGAGTCTCCATGTCGCCCGTAGTGCTGCCTACGTCGCCGGATCCGTTAAGAACCATCTTCCATGTGTAGATGCCTGTGCCGGAGTTGTCTATTCTCTCAAGCTTGCCGATGTAGAAGTTCTCAAGTACGTTCTTAACTGCGTCGGGAATTACTATGCCCGTCGCGTGTTCGGCTATCTCGAGAACTTTATTCATTGTGAGAAGCTCTTTGAATGTTGTCGCGTCGCCTATGAAGTCAACGTATTTGTCGTCGCCCTTTGCGGGTTTGTTGCCGTCCGAATCCTTGACCTGAAGAGCGTCGTTGATTGTGTCTTTAAGAGTTTGAACGAGATTTACGTATTTTCCGTCCGTAAACGGTCCTATCTGAGCCATTATGCCGGAGATGGGAGCTATGAGGTTATCTATAGCCGCTCCGAGTCCGCCCGCATCGAAGAAGTAGATGAGGTTCGGAAGAAGAGATACTATAGAAGTTACTGCATTGGAGCTGTTTTCAATCTCGTCAATCTTTGCAATTACCGCATTGAGAATGCCTTTTTCAAGAGCGTCGATGTCGGTAGTCGGAATGTTTCCTTCGCTCGTATCTATCGAAAGTGCCTCAAGAAGGAACGCGACCGCAGTCTTATAGCCGTAACCGCCGTTGAGCGTTACGAAGTAGTCGCTGCCTGTCTTGGCCGCTTCCGCCGAATTGAAGAATCCGTAGCTTGTTCCGAGAAGGAGCCATGAAAGTATGCCGTCAAGAGGATTGAGAACATCAATAACCGCATTGACGAAATCCTGCTCTGATTTGAACTTGCCGTCGGAAGCGTAGGACGCAATAGACGCAAGCGTCTTGTCTTTATTGAATGAGTATTTGTTTGTTTCGGAGTCAAGATCGCCGTATGTCTCCATCCAAGTCGTCACGTCCGTATCGGGAACGATGCCGAGGAACTTGAATATATCCGCATCGAGACCTTCGAGAAGTCCGTAAACCATTCCGATGACAGAAGCGAAGTTGTCTGTTGTTATTATCTGGTCATTGAGAAGGTTCTTTACAAGAGATCCTATAGAATCGCCTTCGACTGTGATTGCGGAGTCGCCGATCTTTGTAATTTCTTTTCCGTTATTCTGTTTGATGAAGTAGTCCGCTATCGTTTCGATAATGGAGTCAAGCGAATCAGCGGTTTCCTTGGTCCAGTTGTTGTCGTACTGAAGATAAAGAGCGTTTGTAGTGACTGAATCTGAAGAAGGATATGTGATTGTTACGCTTGAGTTCGCTTCTGTCTTCTTGAAGTTTTCAAGTCCGAGATTTGCGGTGTCGGGATTTACATAGCCGTATGAAGGCACTGCGTCCTGAGCTGTTTCAACGCCGTTAAGAATGTTGATTACAGCCTCGTACTGAGACTTCGCATTCTCGTACTTGTCGGATGTCTGATCTTCTGTACCTGCGAGAAGCTCTACAATTCTTACCTTGTTGGCAGGATCTTTGAGCACGTCGCCCGCAAGAGATACTATGACCGTAAGAGTGTTAGCCTTGACTACGAGATCGTCGGATTCCATCTTGACAAATCCGTTGTCTGTAGCCGCTGTCTTGTCGGCATATGTGTTATATGTCTTAAGTCCGCCGAGATAGAGCTTGTTTACAGCCGCCTGAACCTCATCGGGTACAGTAATCGAGTTGCCGTTCTTGTCTTTTGTGACGGAAGCGACAACGTCAAACAACGCATCCCATGAAAGATCTATAGAGCCTGTTGCGGTGTCGTATTTAAGTCCGTATTTTTCAAGAGTTCCTTCAAGGTCGAGTACCGATGAGCCTGTCACCTTGGACACGACGCTGAGAAGTTTAAGTACCGGAGCGAGAAGGTTCTTTACGGAAACTGTCAATCCGTCTGCGCCGATGAAGTAGATGAGGTTAGGAAGAATGTCAAGCGCTTTTCCGATAGGATCTTTCGAGATGCTTTCAAGAACATCCGCGATATCCGTTCCGATGTCGTCAAGAAGCTTGTCGGTGTCGTATGTGCCGTCCGACTTCTTGTAAGCGTCCGATGATTTGAGACCTTCGAGGCCGAGAGCTTCAAGAATGTAGACAAGTCCGTTGTCATAGCCCTTGCCGCCCGCGATTGTTATTATATCAACGTGCTGTTCATCATTAAAGAACTTGTAGTCCTGTCCGAGAAGAAGCCACGCGATAAGTCCGCCTGCGGGTTTGAGGAATGCAGCGAGATCCTGTCCGAATTCTTTAGCGTTTGTAGGTCTCACCTCGTCAAGGTATTCGTCCTTGACCGTGTATGTCTTTACTGTTTCGCCGTTTTCGTCGGTGGTTTCCGTAACGTTAACCTTGTTCATCCAAGCTTTAAGGTCAGCGCCGAATATCTTTCCGACGAGATCGTATACGCTGTCATAGCTTACGCCTGCCTGTTTCTCGATAGTGTCGCCGAGCTCATAGAGAAGCTTTGCGACCATGGGAACAAGCGTTGTTTCGAGTACCGATTTCTTTTCTTCCGTTCCTTTGCCGGAATCGGCGGGAACGTAGTAGAGTGTGCCGTCAAGCGCTCCCTGTACCATCTGAGCCACAGATGAAGGAACATTCTGTCCGTTGTCCGCAAGAAGCTTGAGAACCTGATCTATTATAGCGTTTGCCGAAGATATGAGCTTTTCGGATGCGTCGAGCGTCCAAGCCTCTTCTTTATATTCATAGTTCAGGTATACGCAAGTTCCGTTTTCAGTCATGTAGGAAGGTTTCTTGCTTTCTACATACTGGTCCGCCCAAGATTTAAGATTTTCATAAATCTGGTCTTTGTCGCCCGCGCCGTCGTCAAGGTAATCCCAGTTTACGGAGTCGTAATCCGCTGCTGTCTCGCCTTTTACGAGTGCATAAACCGCGTCATAGATATTTTCGCCGTTATCGCCGAGAATCTTTACCACAGCGGCTTTGTTTTCTTTTCTGAGTACTGTTTCGATGACTATCGAAAGAAGTATTGTTTCAAAGTCTACTCTGTCCTGAGCGGCCTTGTCTTTGTCAAGCGCGTTGAATACCATCTTCGCGGCCGTCAAACCGTTGGCGGATGTGTAGGAAACGAGCGAGCCGAGATAGAAGTTCGCTATTATCTCTTTCGCCTCGTCGTTGAATGTGATGCCCTGGCCTTCGCCGTCACCGTCGGGATCTGTAAGAGTCGCTGCAAGAGCGAATACCGTATCCCAGCTGAAGAGTCCGTCCCAGCTGTTCTCCGTGTTAAGCTTGTTAAGAACTATGTTCTTTACGGATTTAACCGTGTCGGAGTCCGAATCTTTTACGGCGAGAACGCCTGTAAGAAGCTGCTTGACAAGAGCGTAAGAGCTGCCGTACTCAACGCCGTTGACCGTAAGAGTCGGGTTGAGCTGCTTGAGAACGGTATCGATAGGAGCGAATATGTTCTTGACAATAGTTGTAAGTCCGTCGGCGTCAATGAAGTAGATGAGGTTCAGAAGCATAGGCATTAAAGTGCCCATCGGGTCTTCCTTGCCGGCGTCGAGTTTTTTGAGAATACCGTCTATTACATCGGCAACGGCCTTCGCGCCGTCGTATGTAGTTGTAGCCGCTCCGGGCTCCGATGTACGGTAATGATCAGCCGTGTAAACTCCGGAAGCGGTGTCGGCTCCCTCGTCAATGAGCAATGCTTCGGCAAGATATACGAGACCCTGATTGTAGCCTTTGAATCCGGGGAATTTAATAATGGACGTATAGTCGTATGTTCCGTCGGAGTTTACTTTTTCTACCTTGTTGAAGAATTCGTAATCCTGACCGAACAGGAACCAGTCAAACAAACTGTTAAGAGGAGTGAGCGCTGTCCTGAGTTCAACGTCGAACGCCTTCTTGTTGTATTCGGCTGCCGTTTCCTCGGTGTATGTCGTGCCATCGGCGGCTTTGTCGCCCGACTTTACAAACTTGCCGGAGAAATAATCCTTGTTGAACGAGTACGCTCCCTTGTCGTTTAATTTGTATGTGTATGTTCCGTCGCCGTTATCGGTCTTTACGGCGTAAGTCTGAAGGAATGTTTGAACGTCAATTCCAAGTGCCGCTCCGCCTGCCTGAATGAGCTGAGCGTTGTACTTTGAAAGGAATTCGTAAACCTTGCCGAATACGGTATCAAACGTATCCTCGCTGTAGATTGTTTTGTTGAGAGTGGCAGTTACAAGCTCGGAGATTGTTCCGGTCTGCTGCTGGTCGTTTTCATCCTTGTAGCTTATCTTGAAGTTCTTGAGAACGTCCATAAGCGTGCTCTCAACCGATGCGGCTGTGGATTTTGACCAGTTGTTCTTGTAGTCGAGGTAAACTGTCGTCTCCTTAGCGGGAGTCGTAAGATCATCTATTGTCTGAGACGCGAGATTTTCAAACGTGGCGTCTTTGTACATATAGAGCCAGTTGGGCGAATAGTACTGAACGTCGTTTACTCCGCTTTCTGTAAGAAGCGAAACGCCTACATTATATACAGTGGAGAGCGTTACGCCGTCGCCGAAGATTTTGGCTATTGATTTGTTGATTGAAGGAATGTTGTCCTCAAGGAATTTGACAACTATAGTACCATTGTTGTCAGCTAGCGTTTCTCCCGCGGCTGCGCCTATCTTGACGGATGCGGTGCCTTTGCCCCAAGTCAAGGTATCAAGGAGCATAGAAAGCGCTACAGTCAACGTATCGGCGTCTCTTGAATCTTGCGTCTCGCCGGTGCCGAGAGACTTGTAAGCGAAATTCTTTCTGTTGCTTACCGTCTGATCGACGTCCTTAATCAGTCCGGGTATGCCGTAGTGCATAATCGGGCTGTTATGTAAATTGGTTCCGAGATACTGATCTATTATGTAGAGCAGGTTTTCAACCTTAAGTTTAGTAAGGTCTATTGAGTAATCGGCGGAAAGTCCTGTATTTGTATCGCCGAGTATAAACTTGACAATATTGATAATATCGAATTTTGTATTGATGAGGCTGTGCGTAGTCTCTGTTGTCTCCGTGCCGTCTTCGTTTGTGACAGTAGTCTCCTTGTCAGAGCCTTTGAGAAGCTCTGTAAGGAATACGGACGCCGTCGAGTTGATATCGACATCTACAAGAGGTCTGATAACATCGATAATTACAAATATCGACTGAAGCGCGTTGTGAATTGCTACAGAAAGTCCGTTTGACTCAATGTAGTATACAACAGCGGGTATTCTCTCGATTACACTCTTGATTAAGTTGCCGTCGTTTTCGGAAAGAAGATAAATCAAGTAATCGAATATCTGAGTTGAAAGTCTGTTGAACGCCTTTGTAGCGCCTTCTGTGGAGTAGGTGTTGCCATCAGCGCCCCAGACAAGCTCGTTATATTCTTCGGGTGTGATAAGTCCTTCAAGATTTACGGTAAACTTCTTTTCGGACTTGTTGCCGTCAGCATCTGTAGTCGTCGCGGTGTATTCAAACTCCGGAACGTCGTCTGCGGGAACGCCCAATATCTTGTAAAGGTCGTAAATTGCGGACTCATAACCTTTAAAGCCCTTGATTGTAAGAGCGCCGTTGAAAGGCGTGATGTCTCTGCCGTCGAGGAAGAGCGCGATAATCGGAGCCGCGTTTTCAAAGAGACCGGTAAACAGTGAAAGGAATGTCTCATAATCGCCCTGGTTCAGAACCGTGCCGTTCCATGCGATATCGTAGAAGCCGAAATCGTCTTTTCTCGCGTTGTCCTCGCCCCTGTATGTGACTTTGATATTTCCGACATTTACGGAAGCGCCCGCGTTAGGCGTGTATGTTACTGTTCCGTCATCGCCTTCGGAGAACGTGCCAGTCGATGCGAGAGACGCTTCAAACTCCGTGAGGTTGGGGAAGTCGGGATATTTATTTTTGTTTTCGTCGTTTTCAACTATTCTTGTGGGAACGGTGAACGGGAATACCGCCTTATAGTTGTCAAACCAATAAAGCAGGTCAAATCCGTCGTTGTTTGAAACGCCGTTTGTAAATGTTCCGGTCTCGCTCTTGAGAACGTTCATTCCGGCCTTGCTGTTGTACAGGCTCGCGCCGGCGTTGACAAGAATTCTGAGCGGAGATGCGAGTCCTCTCGACGTAAACGCTTTAAGAAGACCGGACGAAAGGAATTCAGATGTGTTCTTCATGACCTCGGTCGCGTCTTCACTTGAGCCGAGCGCTTGGATCAATGTTTTAAGAAGTCCGTCGAGGTTGTTTACAACGTCTTCGGCTTTTTCTCTTGTCCATCTTCTGCCGTAGTATTCGTTTGTAACGTATACTTTAGACGCGAGGTCAAACGTCTCATTGTCATCGGAAAGAGTTCCCGTCTGCGAGTAGTCGCCCGTTCCGGAAATCTTATAGTCTGTAAACGTGTACCAATCGTAGTTTTTAAGTTCGTAGACAGAAGTTCCGTCCGCCTTTACATTGGGAACGAAAAGTTCGGTCAATGCAGCGAAACAGTCTTTCTCGTTCATTCCCTTTGAAACGAGATTGATAATGTCTATAATATCTTCGCTTACGCCGTTCTTTGATACGTTCTGAATAATCGAATCAAGTGATGTTGTATCTTTGAGAAGAGTGAATACGTAGTCAAACAGACCGTAGAATACATTCGCTGCGTCGGCGTCGATAAAGTATCTTGATGATCTTGTAGCTGACTGCGTTGATTTTGTCGCGTGAGTCTTGTAATCAGGTGTGAGGTCGGATCTCTGGATAAAGTTGCCCATGTCGATAGTCGGAAGTATCATCTGACTGTCGGCTTTCTGAAGAATGAAATTGATAAGGGCGTTGACATCGGTATAATCGAATCCGAGAATCTCCTTGAGGTTGACAAGGCTGGAGAGCGCCAGATCTATTACGAATTTGGCGTTGTTATTGATAGCGTTTCTAATCGCGTTATTGAAAAGGCTTGCCGCCGCGCCAACGAGCCAGTCATCAAATCCGCTTCCGTTTGTTTTAACGTTAAGACTCTGAAGGTTGAGCTGAATTCCTATCTCGACAGTGACGCCGTCGATTATGTTCTGAAGGCTGTTCATCGCAAGATGATAGAACACGTTCGGTATAATCTCGCATACCTTCTGCACGGGTTTATATTTCAGCTGGTCGATAAGTACAAGAAGCGGTTCGACAAGAGCTCTCGTCATATCGGCGGTTGACGAACTGCCGGTAAGCTTTCTGAACTGATATACCGCATTTGTTCCTGAGCCGGATACGCGCGCGCCTTTGCTGATTGCCGTAGAGATGTCATAGCCCGAATCGGTAATTCCGAGAGCCTCCATTACGGGAATCCAAAGTTTATCATAAAGCTGAAGACCGCCGGATACGGTATTTCCGTTTTTCGTGCTGCCTATTGTGATGTTTGCAGACGCGTCCTGATTTGAAACAGCAAGACCTATATTATGATTGCCCAGAAATTTATAGTAAAGTATAATATTATTTGATGAAACTACAGCTGCTCTTTCAAGACTTGCAGAAAGAGGAGTATTTGTTAATACTGTAATGAGAAGTTTCTTTACAGGCTCGATAACTATGCCGAGTGCGCTGTTGAATTCACTGTAAGCTGTGGAAGGAGTGCCGGTGATGCCCCACATATAATATTTGTTGTTGCCCTGCTCGTCCTTGCCTGTTACAGTGCCCTTTTCAAGCCAGTAATTGATATCTTCCTTTGATATCTTACCGTCAGCGCCTGTTTTGCCCGTTTTGTCTACGACGTCGAGGGCAAGCCAGTTTCTGCCTGCGCTTGTAAGTTTATTAATAAACGTTGAGTTATTAGATACGAATCCCTTTACGTATGATTCGTTTGATGATTTAAGATTTGACGCGAGAGTAGAAGGATAGATGTAAAGACCGAGAGCTGCGGCGAGCTCAGGATATGAGAGCGAGCCGTTCTTGCCGTCCATATAAATATCAATATTACCTGTAAGACTCTTTAATCTGTCGTTTACAGATGACAAGTCGATATTTAAAGCTGCGAGGTCTATTGAAAGCGTCGCGCCGTTTTGAGGAATTGTGAATATACCGCCCTGTTTGCTGAGCGTATCGCCGAGTCCGTCAAGAAGATTGCAAACCGTCGGATAAAGCGCCGCGAGAACAGTCGAAACTATATCGTTTGTGAATAATTTTCTGTTGAGAAGAACTTCAATATACTCGGAGAGATTTGCTATATCCTGAGTATATGTGATGTTGTCTTCGTCGTCCCTTTCTCTGTATTTGCTAATACCTAAAACGTTGACGAAATCGCTTGATGTGGCGAAGTTGTCTATCTTAACGATAGTCTCTTTTACCTTCGCTTTTGTAACTGTGTAATCGTCGTCGCCTTCGGTGTCATACTGTCCGCCTCTCGAGATGTCGTTTGCGTAGCCGATTTCATCACCGGATGAATTTTTCTTGTCGCCGGCGTAACGTGTAGTAAATACTCCGTTTGAGTCAGCGTCGTCAACATCTTTCCATGTGTTGAATCCGCCGTTTGACTGGAATTCGTTAATAGCATCCTGAAGAGTTTTAAGAGTAGAGTCATGAGTCGTTTTTTCGGAGTCGGAGACAAGGCCGAGCGAAAGAGCGAGCTGATAAAGATTTTCAGAGAATGTCGCAACAGGGGAGCCGATTGATGTGTAGTTGGTGAAGCTTATCTTTTTCCCGGACTGATTGTATATTGCGAGAGCGTTATTTACATCTTTTATCTGCTGGTCGTTTCTCGTCTGAATAACGCCGCCCTTTTTCGAATATTCCGAAATTTTCTTGGCGACGGCGTCGGTAATGAGCATTGACTCGCCCTCGTAGTAAACCGTAAATATGGCTTTTCTTACGGCCGCGTCCGAAATAGCGGAGCTGTTGTTGTAAACCGTCTTAATGTCATCCTGCTGGTCGACAAGATTATTATAATATGAAACTATCTGCTCTTTGGTGAGAAGATCGAAATCAATGAAAAGCTGAACATTGACGTTGTTGTCAACGTATACGGACTTATAAGGATCTTCGCCCTTATCGTTGCCTGTGATAAGCGCCTGACATGTTACAGAAAGATCTTTAAGTTTCTGATAGTTGTCCTCGTCGATTATATCGGAGAAGCTGACGCCGTCGGTGTCGGTCACGGAAGAAAGACCTTTGCCTGCCGCGTCGAGATTTGCGACGTAAGCGTCAATAATACCTTTAAATGCTACAATAGTATTGTAGTCCGATTCCGAAACAATGTCCTTGTACTCGTTATCAGCTGTACTTTCCGTTATCTCGGTTATCTGTTTATAAAGATCGTTTATCAGAGTGATTGTGTCGGCGTTTGCCTCGAGGTAGGATTTTGAGTCAGCGTCGTTCTGATAAGCTGCAGCCTGATATGTCTGCTCAAGAGCGTTGTTCTGAAGAGTCGAGGCGAGGCTGACAGATGTTGACTGATTTGTGAAAATCGAATACCTGCTGCCGTACGCATTGAGAAGAAGAGTATATATATCGTCGGAATAATTTCCGAAGCCTGTCTTATCGGAGGCCGCGTTTGACGCGATATTCGTCATCGTGGTCTGATAAGATTTTTCAAGCGTCTTGTACGAGTCCGCGTTCTTTTTTGTAGTGTTGTAGAGAGATGAATATTGAAGATAATTGTCCTCGTAAGCTTTAAGCGCGTACGCGTTCGCGTAGGTCTGAGCCTTTGAGCCGAGAGAATTTATCGTGGATCTCGCGCCCGACGCGATGAATTTATTCAAAACGTCATCGGTATATTTTGAGGGAAGATTTTTAATATTGTTGTAGTCGTTGAGCATCGAGACGCCGTTTTCGATTTTCTGCGTCTCGGTCATTTTTGCGTACTTATTGTAGAAATTCTGAATTGCCGTCAGATCCGATTTGGCTGACGTATAGTTGTTGGACGTGTTGTTTGACGCGCCTGTGTAGTAGTTCCATGCGTAGGTAGTCCAGTTGACTTTTCCATTCAAGAATCCGCTTCTGGAATATCTGAAGTCTTTGGTCGTATCACTGTTGTCTCCGCCCTGATAGCTTCCCGCCTGAACATTGCTTGTTATGTTGTAGGTTACGGTTCTTGTAAGCGGAATAGAAGACAAAATCTGACTTACGCTTGAATAGTTCTGTATCAGATATTTATTGATATCAATATTTACCGTAATTGTTTTCGTCACATTTCCCGGGATAGAGGCGAAATTGCCCGAACCGGGCGTCCAGCTGCCGACATGGTTTTTTGAGCCGCTTTTTGTCTGACCGCTGTTTGTCCTCGTAGAATACGGGTAAGTCGTCGTTCCCGTCGGATAAACGAGAGCGTGAGCGGTCTTGTCGGCAACGCCGGCGTTTCTGAGGTTCGTGTACATCGCGTCCGGCGAGTTGTTTGTAGTGTATCTGTTGCCGGTGTTGTAAGCGCCCGTTACGTAATTGTACGCGACGTTTACAGCATTGGAAAGCGTTCCGTCATCGCCTGAAAACGTGACAGAATCACTGTTGATAGTAGTTCCGGACACAATAGATTTGGCATTGCTGGACATACTGTTTACCGCGGATTTAACGTCGCTTGCCGACGCCGCCGCCGCTGTGAAGTCCAGAGCTGTAAACGCGACCGAAACTGATGTTATGAGCATCAAAAACGAAAGTATGACGCTCAAAGTTCGCTTTGCAGTCTTCATATTCAAATTTCCTCCGTTTTAATAATGCAGGACTATATTTTTATTATTCCGCATTATCTTCAAATTTTTAGGGATAATTACACATTATTCCATTTATAGTTATAATAATTATAAAACAAAGATTTGTTAATTTCAATATGTTTTTTTATTGAAATTATTAAATTTTGCCGATTTAACCGAAGTTTTACCAATCGGCAACAAATAGTTGAAAATTGATTTAAAATTATGACAGTTGTTCATACTATTTTTATAATTTTGCAATATCCGTGTATCATTTTAATTAATTTTTCACATTATTCCTCGGTTCAGTCAAAACACGACGAAAAATTTTTATTTCATGGCAGGAATGAAAAATACAAAAGCCGGTTTTATCGGCGTATAAATGAAAATTATCAATAATTTTTAAGGTTGACAGAGTTTCATTTTAGTTTATAATTAGTAATAAGAAAATGTAATTATATATATTATATATTTTACATCTTTAGAAAGGAGCGTATATGGAAGATAAGAAAAAAGCTGACGGTAGTAATATAATAAAACCTTCTTATTTTCAGGCAAAAAAAATTTTAGACAAGCTCGAAAAACTGAACGAAAAGAACGAGTTTTCGGGATTCGTAAATTACGAGCCGATGCTCGCCGGAATATTATTCGTAAATTCCGAAAGATATAAAAAAGAAAACAGAAAATCATTAAAATCCGGTTATTCTCTTTTACCTTATTATTTTGACAAAGAAAAAAACAAAAAAGCGCTGGAAAAATACTCCCTATATATTTCGGATCTTCCGTCGTCAAAGGAAAATAAAGAAAAATTTTTGTCGGAGTCCGAAAATTTAAAGTCATCGACTGAATTTATCGACAGACTTACAAGGGAAAGAATAAAAATCCTCTCCCCGGAGCTTTACGATAAAAATGAGACAACCGAGATTTTGATTCTAAGACAGTTTATTAAAGTATTCGGTACGTTTAAAGACGTGACCACGCACACTCTGTCTGTTTTAAGTTCTTATCTGAATTATTATTACAGAGGAACAAACGACAAAAAAACAAAATCTTTTTCTAAAAAAATCAATTCGGAATTTGTAAATTCACATAACGGGGAAATTGAACCCGACGTAATAAAATTTATTTACATCGTTTCAAATTTCGGCGATAAAATCGTTCTCGGCAAAAAAGAAAAAACGGCCGTTCTCAAGGTTCTTTCGCCTTCGGCTGCTAAAGAAGAAAAAAACGATTCTTCAGACGACGGCTATTTTTCAGTGTCGTCGTTCGCCGATACCGAAAAAATTTCCGACTGTCTGAAAACCAACAGTATTTATCCCTGCGATATTATTACGGGGTACGGTTCCGACGTCTCAAAGGCGGTAAATATACTTTATTCAAAGCTTTCCGTCGAAGATAAGAAAAACACCGACCTGCAGGCGAATTTATCAATTCTTCCGACAAAACTTAAACGCGGACTGTGGTCAAACAGTTCGTTTTCCGTCATGCATGCCGCAGAAAGTCTCGCTCAGAATTATATAACAGAGTCAACAAGAGAATATGTCTATCTTTACGCTCTCGCTTTCGGTCTCGACACCGAAAAACTGCGCGCATTAACAGATTTCTGCGGTCTTTCGCCTTTTTCTCTGACGAGGGCGGACGATCTTACGTTTTTATATGCCGCGAATAATTCCGAAAATGCAGCAGAAGCCGCCGATAAAATTTTCAGGACTCTGCGCGAATACCGCAGACTGAAAAAAATATCCGAAAAAAAGAAAAATCCCGTTTCAGACAGTGAAGAAAGCGGAGCCGGTGAGACTTTGGAATTGACAAAAGACGAAGAAAATGACGGAACAGAAGAATATTTTATCAAAAATTTTGAGAACATAATGTCTCTTTCAGGTTCCGATTTTGCACTGTACGCGTCTTTAAACGTCGAATTGCCCGCGCGGGAAAATACAAAAGAATCCGTATTCGGCGAAAAACTCGAGTCAAAATTATGGGAACTCATAAAAAAGGATAATTCCGGCAAAGCTGTTTCAAAAATTACATCATCTGCTGTAAATCCCGATTTGTACCCGAACTCCGCGGCGGCGGAAAGAAAAATAGACTTTCTTCCCTTCATGGCGGAAAAAAATCAATCGCTTTATTCGAGGCAGTGCGTTTTGGTTTTATATTACTGCTGTTTCTCTTTATTTGTTTACGAGAACAAAAAAACCGTCGATTCCGTTTTTTCGTCTTACGAATCGTTTGAAAACGCGTTTTTAAATATTTATCCTAACTCTTTTTTCGGGGCGGAAGGCGGTTTAGACGGCATTCTCAAAAAAGAAGGATTTAAACCTTTTGACAAAAACGATATTTTCGATTCGATTATTCTCGCCAAGGCTTATTTTTCATATTTTGACGCGGAAGAAAAAGCCGAAAAACCGGAAACAAAAGAAAAATCCGATAACGATAATTTAAAACAACCGACCGAAATCAGGGAGGAAAAAGAGTCGTCAGAAACAGATAATCATATCACCGAAGACGGAAAAAAGCCGAAAACCGGCAAATCAAAAGCGGAGAACGAAAATAAGCCCGAGAAAAAAACATCATTGAAAAAATCCGCCTCACAGGCGAAAAAACAAGCGCCCGCGAGGAAAAAAACAAAACAGGATAAATCCGATAAAAACAATTTATCGGACGAAAATACGGCGATGTCAGAAAAAATTTCCTACGAAAAAGACGAAAAGGAAAGTCCGCCCGACAAAAAGCCGGCAAAAAAGGCCGCTTCAAAAAAGCCTTCCGGTCAGGCGAAAAAGCAGAGACCTTCGCGTAAAAAGACAAAATCAGAAAATGAAAAATCCGATATGAATAAAGAAAAAAAATTGAAAGGACAAAATTCCAATGGCTGATCTCAATGACTACTTAAAAGGCAGAGATCCGCTCAGGGATTCGGTCTGTCTTAAAAAAACAATCAACGGTCAATCGGAGCCGGATATATTTGAGATAGATTTTTCATCGGAAAACAACGGCGTGTTGTTCGCATATGAAAATTTCATAGATTATACGGCTTTCAGATGCAAAATCGGAAAAGACGGCTCCGTCAAAAAAACAAAAGGCGTTTTGAAAGAGTTTTATCCCGCCGGAAAATTCGATCTGAAAAGAGAAGAACCGGGACTCGAAAGCGGCTCGTTTGCTCTTGTAAGCTCAGAATCAGAAAAGCAGTCTTTTATCGAGGCGAGAAACAATTACGTAAAAGTATTCAAATCATTTGAAAAACTGAGAAATCCAAAGGACGGCGCGGACAAATCTTTCGCGAAAACAGAAATGCTGTTCGGAATAAACGAAGACGAGCCGGAAAATTCCACAGTTTACTTCTGGTCCGAGGGAAATGAGAATTATATTCCGTTTTTTAAATACACAAAAAAAATAGAATACTCACGTCAAAACGCCGCCAACCTTCTCACGTCATACGAAAAATTCGCCGACGCAATGAGGTACATCCATGAACGAAAGTTCACTTTAGGCAGTTTGAATTTCAACAGCCTCAGCATAAATACAGAAAACGGGGATATTCTTATAAACTACCCGATAAACGTCGATTTTGCCGAAAAATATCCCGACGCCGGCGCAAGAGATTATCATTCGTTCGGGATGCTGATTTATTTTTCCCTTCTCAAGAAAGACTACAAAAAAGAGAATTACGATTCTATCGGCACAGCCGCGGCAAGCTCCGAATATTTTTCAGACGACGCCTCTGTCCCTTACGAGGTGATGTCAGAACTCAGAAAAATACTTAAAAAGCTTCTCACCGAGCCTGATTTGACCGAATCTTCCGAGCGTTTTGAATCAGATGAAAGTTTGACAGAAGAGATTCGAAAGGTAATAACCGATTACAAAAAAATAAAGCCGGACGCTCCGAAAAACGTATCCGATAAAATCACCGAATTTTTCTTTGAAAATCCGCTGTACAAATACGCGGACGAAAACGGAAAAGTAAATGTGCTTTTTATAGGTTTTGACAATTACGCGTCAAAAGCCGCAGATAAAATTTTTGAGCTTTGTCAAACTCCGAAATGCGAAGCGGACATAACGGTTTTATCCGAAAATAAGCCCGAATGTCTTGAAAATTACCTTAATTCAAGACCTTCGTTTAAAGACTTTTTCACCGTGGACAACGGCAAAACCAAATACGACGGCTTTTCTCTCGGAAATTTAAACATATTGCAAAATCCCAAAAAGATTACAGCTAAAAACAATCCCGCGAAAATTACAGAAAAGCTCTCTGACGGAAAAAAATATTCATTCGTCATAATATCGGGAGAAAACAACAGACATGCAGCCGACATAGCCGAAAATATAAAATCGTCGGATTTGCTGAAAGATAAATTTTTAATCTCGATTATCAGGACGGAAAAAAGCAGACTTCACAGAGAAGGAAAGTTCGCCGAGCTGAATATCACGGAAAAAGCCGAAAATTCGGAGGCGTGCAGGATGCTTACGGACAGGATAAAAAATATCGGCCTTTTGCCGGAGCTCGGAATTGCCGATCCCATGGGATTCGCGTGCTCGATTGAGTACAAGCTTTTTTCAAAAACAGATAATATGACAGATTCAGTTGACAGAAACGCCGTTTTATTCAACGAAGTTCTGTCGTCGGAGGAAAATTTAAACGAGCTTATTATGTTTGAGCACAGAAGACTGCTCGCTTACCTTTCGTGTGAAGCGTGGCAGAATGTAAAACCTGCCGACACTCTTCCGACAGACACGTTGTACTCAAACCCGAAAAAGAAAACAGATATAAGAATGGTTCCGTCGCGAATAGGCAACAGTCTTGAAAAGGAACCGTGGGTCAAAAACGGCAGGGCGAATTATTATCTTTGGGACAATCCGAATAAAGAAGCCGTTTCGTCACTTGACAGCCTTGACAGAGTTTCGGTGGATCTTCATCTGATAAGGAAGAAACAAGCCGAATCGATTAGGAAAAATCACACTCTGATAACAAAAAAAGTCGATGACCTCAGAAATTTCATAGTGTCCGACGACTTGCTTTATAAAAGTTTTGTTCTTTTCGAGACGTCTTTAAACGACATGCTCACAACATCCGACAAAGACGTAATGGGCAGCATAAACAGATACAAGCTTTATCTGAAGCATTTCAAAAAAGATATTATCTCCTCCGAAATAAGCGAAAAAGAAGAGATAAATTCACGTCTTGACAATTTAACTTCGATGGTTCTGCCAATATTGTCGGCTTATTCATACGTCAACCTTAAATCGGGATTTGAAAAGACCGTAAAAGATATTCCTTTTATAATGACATACGACAGGCATATAAATCTTCTTGTTCCTTTTACCGTACCGACAGGTCTCGGAAAAGGATATAACGAGCTTTTCTCAAATACTTCATCTTCAATCATTCTCAAACCCGAAAATGTCACATTTCTTTTTGAAGGAAACAGACCGTTTTCCGAATTTAAGGATTATCTCAAATATGTATGCTCCGTTTTCGACTGCCATAAATTGAAAACAAAGATTTCAGTAATCATCCTCGGAGGAAATTTCAATCAGTACAAAAAGACTAATTTACTGTCCTCTTACGAAATATCCGACAGGATAAAACAGATTTCAAACATCTCCGACAAAAACGGAAATATTTACGATCAGATCTGCAGAATACTCGATACAAACGAACATTCACTGTGCAGATTCACCGCCGCGCAGCTCACAGATACAAAATTGGGCGGCCTTCTTATAGCGGCAATAATTTCAAGAGGCTCTGTTCTGCCGACATTCAGATTTGAGTCTACCACAAAAAAATTCCTCGACTGCGACAAAGTTGAAAAGTACAATTTCGCTTCTCAGGCGTTTGACGAAAAAATTGAACTCGAGGATTTGTATGAACCCGGCAATCTTTCACAACACTCAATAGATCCGCAGCTTGCAAACGACTACAAATTTTTCTGGAAAATTTACAAAGGCGATTCCGATTCCGATCCGAAAATTCCTTACACACAGATATGGAAATCTCTTTGCGACGGACAGGCGGATGATAAGAACAATAAAATCGCCTCTGTTCCGTTTAATACTCATAAAGTCGCACATAGCAATTATTCCTGCATAATGAATGTTATGACAAGAGACGGACTTGAAGATATTCTTGACGAGCTCGTTCAGTCAAAATGCGGTCTTGTCTATTCTTACACGATTTCCGATTATTCAACCGAGCTTATCAATGTAAATATTGATATGGACTCAATTATGGAAAACGCGATGAATAAGATAGTCAAGGAAACACATGCTCTTAAAAACAGGACTCTTTCTCTGATATTCACAGATACCGAAATAATAATAACAAACGAAAAAGCTCCGATAAAAGAGATGAGTCTTTACAATCTCGCTTCATCAAAGGCAAAAGAGATAAGGTACGAAAAAGAAAAACTTCAGGAAAAATATTTTGAAATACTGAGTAAGATCGCAGAAAAAGGATACATCACCGAGTTTAAATTCGACGAGAACCATGATAAAGTTTCATTCGGATATCAATCCACCGCAATAAGACAGCTTATGTCAACGAGCGGAAGACTTTTTGAAATATTTATCTACTACAACGTGATTTCTGACGGCCGATTCGACGACGCCGTAACATCTCTTTCGATAAAGAGGGAATCGGGACTTGAAAACGAATTTGATCTTGTTTTGACAAAAGGCTTCAGAACCATGATAGTTGAGGCCAAAGCGAGAAGACTTCTCAACCAGGATTTCTACAACAAGCTTTACGCACTGAGCGCGAATTTCGGAATAAATTCTATACCTGTTCTTGTTCTTGACAAGGCGTCAAACGACTATTTCGCCAACCGCACAAACAGCATTCAGCGTTCAAGAGGCGATGAGTACGGGATAAAGACAATAATCTTCGACGAAAAAAGCCCCGATATAGCTTACAGCCTTTATAAAATCATTCAGTAATCCGATTTAAGTAAAAAAAATAATGCGCCCGTTTTCCGATAAGATTCGGGCGCGATATTTAGGAAAAAAATTATGATACAGGATATATATCCGAAAAAATTTTATAACGAATTTAAAAAGGAAAGTCTGAAAGACGGCGACATTGTACTTACATACGACGGACATTCCGTTTTTACAGATGAAAATTTCAATTTTCCGACCGGCTCAATAATAAACAAAGACGACGCAGTATATATCTTTTCAATCGACAACACCCGCTATTTTTTAAATATCTCCGACTCTAAACCGGAAAATTTCAAAAAAACCGATATAAGAAAATTGAGACTTCTTCCCGACATTGAAAAATCTTTTGCCGGCGAAACAGGCTATCACATCTATTATTGGTATCAAACATCACGTTATTGCGGCAAGTGCGGTCATAAAACCGTCTTTTCACAAAATGAAAGGGCGCTTATCTGTCCCGAATGCGGAAATATTATCTACCCGAGAATAAATCCGGCAGTCATAGTATGTGTTTTAAACGGCGACAAAATACTTGTCTCAACTTACGCCGACAGACAGTATAAAAATATAGCTCTCATAGCCGGTTTCTGTGAGTTCGGTGAAACGGCGGAGGAGACAGTCAGAAGGGAAGTCATGGAAGAAACAGGACTGAAAGTTAAAAACATTAGGTATTACGCCGACCAGCCATGGGGATTTGATCAGGATCTTCTCTTTGGTTTTATATGTGATTTAGACGGCTCGGATAAAATAACCATTCAAAAATCGGAGCTTAAAACAGCTTATTTCGCAACGAGAGAAGAAGTAAAAAATAAAGTAGACACTCTTTCACTTACCGGCACTATGATAAATGACTTCGCCGAAGGAAAAATATAATATATAACAAATGTTTCACGTGAAACAACCGTCCGGTTTCTGCCCGAACGGTTGTATTTTTTTAATTTTTCATTCTTTGTTTGAAATAACTACATCCTGAATCTTTTCTTTTGAATGATCTCTCTGCTCGTAAGGAATAAGAAGCTGAGATACGTCCGTATATTTTACCGGAGGTCCGTGCTTTTTATAAACGAAATTGATGATTATCTCAAGTAAAAACGAAAGAGGATAGCATACGCCGCCCAAAACGAAGGAACCGGAGAATACGTCCGGGACAAACGCTCCGAGCTTGTTGCAGCATATCCAGAAACAAACGAGAAATCCTATTTCACTCGCAAGCCCGAGAAAAGCGATTGTTAAACTTCTTGCAATTCCTTTTTTCGCCGCTATCATAAACTGATTGATAAGATTTATCAGCATAAATACGAGGGCGAGAGCGTAGCACAAAAGAGACGCGAGCAGAACCGTAAATATTCCTCCAAGTTCTCCGGGCGCTTTCGCCATCGAAAGATAGTAGTTAAAATCGAAATCGTTAAAGAAATTGTTTATCAACGAGATTATTTGCAAAGTTACTTCTTTATGATAAAACGGAAAAGTAACTGAAACTTTGCCGAAAGGAACGAGAACAACAAGAAGCGGCAAAAACATTATCACAAGTCTCGCTACAGCAAGAGGAGATCCGATATTTCCGCTTTTCAGTCTGTCAAGCTTTGGCTGAAATTTCGCATGCTGGTACTCCGCTTTGTCAGCTTCTTTTGAAAGCGTCTCCTCCATGTTGTAGTAAAGCAGATTAACTCCGCATACGGGACATTCCGGAGACATATCTATCAGCGACAGTTTATAATTACATTTTGGACAATAGGAAGCCAATTTACAAACCTCTCTTCATTATTAGGGAATAAGATAATTCCCGTGTCGGTAAAAATATATTAAAATAATAACACATATTATACTTATTTTCAATACTGATTTTTGTAAATAATGCGGTAAATTAAAATATATTCATCAAAAATATTTATTTACAGCTCAATCAATTCTTTGTCAAGTTTTACAAGGTTTTCACATCCGTTAGAAGTTATCACAGCTATATCTTCTATTCTGACTCCGAACTTTCCCGGCAGATAAATTCCGGGCTCACATGATATTACATTTCCCTGTCTCAATGTTTCACGTGAAACAGGGGAGACGAACGGTCTTTCATGAATTTCCACTCCTACGCCGTGACCTGTCGAATGTCCGAAATATTTGCCGTATCCCGCATCTTCTATTACTTTTCTCGCGGCAAAGTCGGCGTCTTTGCATGTTACGCCTTCAGCATATACCGACAAAGCTTTTTTCTGAGCTTCAAGTACTGTTGAATAAATTTTTTTCTGTTCATCGCTCACTTTTCCTACGGCAACTGTTCTCGTCGTATCTGAATGATATCCGCTTTTTACGGCTCCGTAATCTATCGTAATAAAATCGCCGTATTCTATTTTTTTGTCTGTCGGAACAGCGTGCGGCATTGACGAATTTTTTCCGCTCGCCATTATGGTGTCAAAAGACAGCGCGTCCGCTCCCATTGAAAGCATGTAATAGTCTAATTTCAGTTGAGCTTCTTTTTCCGTCATTCCCGGCTTGATTTCGCCCAAAAATTTATCAAGAGCTTTTTCGGCTATTTCTTGCGCGGAAATAATTTTCTGGATTTCGGTTTTATTTTTGACGCTTCTCAAAGTATTTACAGCCACATCGAGGCATCCGTCCGATATATATTCATAATCCCTCATTCCGGCTGCTTTTTTAAGATTGCTGAGCTGTAAAACAGTTATTCCGGCAGCTTCCACGGCAACAGTCTTTACATTTTCAGAATGGAGAAATTCCGCCATTTTCAGATTTATATCTGTTTTCTGCTCCTCGACTTCACAGTCTTTTATTACCGACTGCGCTTTTTCTATATACCTTGAATCTGTATAAAATTTAGATTTATCTCTTGTTATAAGAAGATATCCGTCAGAAGAGTCAAACCCGGTAAAATAAAATCTGTTTATCTCTGTGATAATAAGCGCGGCGTCTGCTTTTTCAGGCAATATTTTCATCAATTTATCAATATACATTTTTATTGTTCCTCTTATTAATAAATTTTCTCGCTTATAATTTTTCCGTTCTCTATTTCAAAAGCTTTGCCGCCTGTCAGTTTCAAAACGGTTTTTGGATCGCAGCAAGTAATAAAAACCTGCCATTTATCGAGATGATTCATTATAAAATCCTGTCTTGACATGTCAAGCTCACTCATGACGTCGTCTAAAAGAGCTATCGGCCTTTCCCCTGTCATTTCGTAAATTATCTGCGATTCTCCCAATTTCATCGACAATGCGGCGGATCTCTGCTGGCCTTGCGAACCGAATTTTTTAATCTCTATTGAATTTATAATAATATCAATATCGTCTCTGTGCGGTCCGAAATTTGTAGTGCCAGATTTTATATCGGCAAATCTCGATTTTATCAATTTATCATTTAGAAAAAAATCGTCTTTATCTTCGGAACCGTTATCGCCTTTCTGCGAGTAAATAAGTTTTAATTCCTCTTTGCCAGATGATATTCCAAGATGAATATCTCCGGCTGTTTCAGACAATTTATCAAGATATTTTTTTCTTTCGGATATAATTACTTCGGCTTTTTGGATTAATTTTTTGTCCCATATGTCAAGAAGCTCTTCGCCTGTGCCTGCCATGTATATATCCTTGAGAGTCTGATTTCTCTGCTTCAAAATTTTATTGTATTCTCTCAAACATGATGTAAACGCCGGTTTTATCTGACAAATCGCCGAATCGAGAAACTTTCTCCTCTCGTTCGGTCCTCCTTTTATAAGTGACATATAGGAAGGCGAAAAAACAACCGTATTAAAATTTCCGATAAGTTCCGACCGGCTTTTCAGAGGAACGGAATTTAAAAGAATTTTTTTCTGTTCTTTTCCTATTATAATCTCGGATTTTTGGTCTCTGCCAAAGCCGTTGAAATATAATTTATTTCTAATAAAATCTGACCCGAATGAAATCATATCCGAGTCTTTTGATTCTCTGAACGACTTGAATCCGCTGAAAAGACATATACTTTCAAGTAAATTCGTCTTTCCCTGGGCGTTATTTCCGTAAATTACATTGACACCTTCACCGGGTGAAAGTGTCATATCTTTTATATTTCTGAAATTTTCCAATTCAAGTCTTGTAATTTTCATTTATAGACTTTAAAAATAGTATCTTCAAATTTAACTTCATCGCCCGGATAAATTTTTTTTCCTCTTTGAAAACAAACTTCATTATTTACGTAAATCTCGCCGTTTTCTACAAGATTTTTGCCTTCTCCTCCGGTTGATGTTATCCCTGTAAATTTTAAAAAAGAATCAAGTTTAATGTAATCCGTGCTGATTTGTATTTTTCTTATTTCATTCATGACTTTATCAGCTCATCTTTACGGGAAGTATTATATAAAGGAACGAATCATTTTCTTCCGCAGGCAGAATACATACGGGCTGAACGTTTGAAACAATGCTTATTAAAACCTCATCAGTTTCACACGCTCTGAGGGCCTCCAATATATATTTAGACTGTATGCCTACTTTGACGTTTTCGCCGTCAATAGAAACGTCTATTTTATCTGAAGACGTTCCGATTGCCGTAGCAGACGAAAGTTTTAAACTTCCTTCTTCAAAATTCATAACAAGCGGAGCCTGATATTTTTCTGATATTATTACAGATACTCTCTCAATACATTCTATCAGGTCTTTAGTTTTTACTCTTACCGTCGTGTTGTATTTTTTAGGTATGACAGACTCGTATTTCAAAAATTCACCTTCGAGAAGTCTTGAAATCACCGTATAATCGTCTATTTTAAACATAATGTTTCTTCTGCCGAGAGAAATATTCACAAACTTCTCGTCATCGGGAATCATCCTTGAAATTTCACCCATTGTTTTGGCGGGAACTACGAAATTAAGATCACTTCCGTCATAATTTATAAATTCTCTTCTGATTGAAATTCTGTGAGAGTCTATCGCGACAAGTCTAAGCTCGCCTTTTCTTACTTCAAATTTTATTCCCTTGTGAACTACTCTTACGTCTGAAACAGCGACAGAGAAAATCGTATTTTTTATCATGCTCTTTAATTTATTGCCCGGTATTTCAAGAGTCTGCTCGCCGTTTATCGTAGGAAGCTCCGGATATTCCTTCGGATCCATTCCGGCCATGACGTATTCTATTTCTCCTGAATAAATTCTCGTCTGAAGCTTGTCATCGGATTCAACGGTAACTCTGTCATAAGGAATAAGTCTTAATATATCGACGAGAGTTTTGGCGTTGATTATGACGGAACCTTCCTCTATAACCTCCGCCTCGACAGTCTTTTCAATTCCTATTTCGAGATCGTATCCGGTTAATTTCAATCCGCCTTTTTTCGCTGTGAATAAAATTCCCTCAAGTATCGGCATAGTCGTCTTTGTCATTACAGCTTTCTGCACATTTTGAGATACCTGAGACAACATTTCCGTATCGCAGATTATTTTCATAACTTATCTCCTTAGATGTAATTATTTTTTCTTCAATTATCACGCCTATTAACATAACATAACTTAACTTAACGTATTAGTATTAATAATAGAGATTGAAGATTTGTCGAAACTGTCTGTTTTTCCCACGATGACAGCGTTTTTTCAATTTAATTTACGAACATCAGTTTGACATTTTATTTAAATTTTGAACCTTGAAAAAATTTTTGATTTTTTCTGATTTTTAGATTTCTTCATTTTTTTGAAGATAAGTTCAAAACTTGATGTTTAAAAAATGTCGAAACTATTTGTTGTTGAATTCGTCTATAATATTTGTGACGCTCATTTTAAAGTTCACGTCTCTTTTCATTTCATCTTCAATATTTTCTATTGAATGCATTACAGTTGAATGAGTTTTTCCGAATTCCTGACCGATAGCGCTGTATGTAAGACTTAAAACATTTCTGATAACGTACATACACACGTTTCTCGCCACTGAAATGTTTGAATTTCGCTTGTCCGATTTGATGTCTTCTATTGAAATATTGAAGCTGTCGGATACGGATGAAATTATATCCTCTATTGTTGCGGCGACAGGTTTGTCTTCGTTTTCAACTTCTTTTATATATTCTAAAACTTGTGTTGTTGTAATATCCCTGTCGGGATTCATAGACTCGTACGCGCCTATTTTTTTTACCGCGCCTTCTATTTGTCTTACGTTATCTATAATTTTTTCTGCGAGAAGTCTTACGTGTTCCTTTTTTAATTTGACTTCGTATTCTTCGGCTTTCTGTTCTATGATTATTTTTCTCGTTTCAATCTCAGGAGGCTTTATATCTATTAAAAGACCGTTTTCAAGTCTTGTTCTTATTCTGTCCGTGAGTGATTCGATCTCCTTCGGAGATCTGTCCGATGTGATGACTATCTGTTTATTTTTTGAAATCAGTTCATTGAACGTATGGAAAAATTCTACCTGAGTCTGCTCGCCTGTTTTTATAAACTGAATATCGTCAATAAAAAGAGCGTCCACATATCTGTATTTCTTTCTGAATGATTCCATATTAGAATTTCTGACGGATCCGATAAACTGATTCATAAAATTTTCCGTCGTAGTGTATGCTATTTTAAGTTCCGGTCTGTCTTCCCTCATCTTATTTATCATGGCGTACATTAAATGTGTTTTGCCAAGACCGGATTTTCCGTAAATAAAAAGAGGATTGAATCTCGAAGTCTCGCCCGGTTTTGTCTCGGCGACGTTTAGAGCCGCATTATACGCGAATCTGTTTGAATTTCCTACGACGAAATTATCGAATTTGTAATTTGAAATATCAAAACCGTCGCTTGTGTCAAATTTTCCGTCTTCTTTTTTTTCTTCTTCTTCGATGATTTTATATTTTTCGCTCGTAATAAAAGAAATAGGCAGCATTAATCCGAGGTTTGCCTCAACGGCGTTTTCAAATATATCTTTAAAATTGTTTTCAAGTATTTCCTTTTGAAAATCAGACTGAACCGTTACCGTAATCGTATTGTTAATATACTCCGCCGACTCTATTGTTTCAAACCATATTTTATAAATGGATTCCGAAACATTAGCTTTACAGTAACTCATTATCCGACTCCATATTTCATCAAATGAGTCCATAAAAAAACATCCTTCTGTACTATAATCTATACAATAATAAATAAACTTGAATTCTGATAATATGTATATTATTATATCATTATACTACTTGATTTTCAAGCACAGCAAATTGAGCGCTGAGCTGAATCAAATCAATATATATGGTGAATTTATGTTTATATCAAAAGAACTGCTGACAGGCGCTCTAAAAAATTTTGACATTATTATTTCGGAAGATGAAATATTAAAATTCGATTTCGTCGCGAAGGAACTCGTTAAATTTAATGATAAAATAAATATAACATCTATAAATGATCCCGATCAAATCGTAATAAAACATTTCGCCGACAGCCTTGTAATATTCAAATATATTGACGTCAAAAAAGAAAGCAGAATAATAGACGTAGGTACGGGAGGAGGATTTCCCGGACTTCCTATTCTGATTTACAGACCTGATTTGAAAATAACTTTTCTTGATTCAGTCGATAAAAAACTTACTTTTGTCAGAAATATTATCAATGAATTGGGATATGAATCCGAAGTTGTCCATGCAAGGGCAGAAGAACTCGGTCATGATGAAAATTACAGATATAAATATGACTTGTCGGTGTCGAGGGCTATGGCAAACCTGCCTGTATTGGCTGAATTATGTATTCCGTTTGTAAAAAACGGCGGAAAATTCGTATCATACAAAGGCGATATAAGCGATGAGGAACGTGAAAACGGAATAAACGCTCTTAAAAAATTAGGAATAAAAAAAATTGACAGCTATAATTATGAACTATCGGGTAAAAAAATAATTTTTGAAGCGTTGAAAGAAAAAGATATACCTGAAACATATCCCAGACAATTTTCCAAAATAAAAAAGAAGCCTCTTTAAATAAAAATGGTAAATTATGCCAATTATGATTTGGTAAATATAAATTGATTTATCTTAGAGTCAAAAATACCAAATATAGTGGGAAAAACAAAAATTCAGAAAATTTAAAATAATCTATTGACAATTGTGTTTTAGTGTGGTATTATAACAAAGCGCTTTAGGGAGGAATAACTTCCTGCGAGGTAAAGAAATTTTTTCCAAAAAATATCAAGAAAGCACTTGACAAAAAGAATAGAAAGTGAT
>OMUY01000083.1 GCA_900314355.1 uncultured Eubacteriales bacterium
TCCCGACGATGAAACCTTTGGAATGATATAATGCTGCGACAACTCAAGGTATCTGCCGATATCTTGAGTTTTTTTATTGACTTATATCAAAACTTAAACAGTCCGATGAAAAGGGTAACATGATTTAAGATGTTGAATTTCAGATAAGTATGTTAAGTTCCGTTTCCCGTAAAAATTTTAGAGGAATATAACTATAAATAACCGTATATTGCCGCATGTGTCAAAGATGTTAAGATTGATTGCATTTTCAAAATCAGAGCAAGTAAAGAGTTTTACGCACGGTGAGCGCTTAATGTGGCAGGATATTACGGCGGGTTCGGAAATAACGAGGGTGCGAAAAACAATAATTGCGAACAAGTCAATAAAACTTTAGAGCAATGGTGTTGAATTAAATAAGATATTGTTTTTATTGCCAAAGACGAAGCTTATCAGGCTTCTGTCCGGCATTTTTTTTTGAGAAATTATTATAGATAAATTTATGAAAAATAAACCATACCGCTTTTCTGACAGTATGGTATAAATGTTTATAAAGAGCGTAATTTTTATTTTTCGTTATAACGTTTCAATACACTTTCAAAACGGTCTATTACATCGTTCATATCTTCCGGCAGTCTTGACCTGCATTCTTTTTTCAAATTTTCAGGTATTCCGTAAAACGCTTCGGCTATTGAGCCGGATATTGCCGCGACTGTATCTGTGTCGCCGCCGAGAGAAACTGCGTTTCTTATTGCGTCTTCGAAATTTTCCGACTCAAGAAAAGAAATTATCGCCTCCGGAACCGATTTTTGGCATATTGGCATCATATGATATCCGGGTCGTATTTCGTCTAAAGTTCTGTTTAAATCGCAGTCGAAATTTTTTTCGACGAAATTTTTAATCTCTTCTTTTGTTTTTCCTGTCCTCGCAAGATAAATGCAGGCGGCAGTCGATTCAGCGCCTTTTATTCCATCCGGATGATTATGCGTCACCTCGGCGGTGTACCTTGATACCTCTGTTGTCCTCTCGATTGAATCATAAAGCCATCCCGCGGCCGACACCCTCATTGCTGAACCGTTTCCGAAGCTTTGATAAGGCTTCGGATTTTCTGATGTCAGCCATAAAGCGAAACGACCGCCGTAACCCGCATTAATGTATTTTCTTCCCCAGAAACGCATTTTCTCAGTCACAGCTTTTTTTATGTCAGATGAAGAGGCGTCTTTCGATACGGATATCAAAGCGTCCGCGACGGCGACCGTCATTACGGAATCGTCTGTAAATCTGCATCCGTCTGAAAAAAGTTTGAAGTTTTTAGTCTTATCTCCTCTGTCAAATTCAAACGGACTTCCGATTATATCTCCCAAAATCGCACCTAACATAATATCATCCTTCCAAATTTTAGTCAGAATAATTTTATTGAAAATAATAAAAGAAATTTTATCCGAGTTTATCTCCGTCTTTTACAGGCATATCCGGTTTTATCAGCACAACTCCGCCTTCACTGTACGTGCCGAGAACAAGGACTTCCGACATAAAGTCGGCAATCTGCCTCGGCGGAAAATTTACGACGGCGAGGATCTGTCTGCCGATTAAATCTTCAGGTTTGTAATGATCGGTTATCTGAGCAGATGATTTTTTTATTCCTATCTCTTCGCCGAAATCGATAAGAAGCCTGTAAGCAGGTTTTTTCGCTTTTTTGAATATCTTCGCGTCTTTTACTGTTCCTGCTCTGATGTCGAGCTTCATAAAATCTTCAAATACAGCCATATCAAGTCTCCACAAAAATTATCTCATTTCAATTATAATATAAAATATAAAAAAATAAATAATCTAAAATTATAATTTATTGCATGTCAGTTTGACAGCAGGCGTAATATTTTCAGCGGCGTTTTGTCCTGTCTGCTAATATTTATGTTCATCTTTATTGAAAGTCGGACAAAATCTTTTTGATACTTGATTTTTGAAACTTTGCCGGGCTATCGGTTTCTGTCCCGTTTGCAGCTTTATACACATCTGTTTAAGCGGTCTGTTCTTTCCGAATAAATTTTGACGTCTTGACTCAAATTTCAATTTTCGGTATAATAAATTAATAAAAAATTAATTTATGAATTTGATCCGATTTCTATGTGAAAATATGTAAAATACGCTTAATAATGGCGGAGTATTAATTATTGCCCTGCAGTAAATAAATTTCTTGTTCTGAGTATTCGGAGAATATTATGCGAGTATTATCTGTTGTGAAAAAAATAATACTTTTTATCATTGGAGGACTTTTGATGACCGGGTTATTCGGATGCGGCAAAGCTGGCGACGTTAAGAATAAAAATCTCGTGTCTTACAGATATTCGAGCGGAGGCGGAATGACCGGCGGCAGCAGTTCCGAAGAGATAAATATTATTGACGGAAAAGTTGTTTTGACTTATTCCGACGCCGAGTGGTGGTATGAAGACGCGACGGTTAAAGAATATATTATCGACGCGGCGGTTCTTCAAGATATAGAAAAATTATTCAGAAAGTATCGTCTGAAAAACAAAAACGGCAAGAGATTTAACGGCGTTTTTGTGGCCGACGGACCGAGCTACTGTTATTTATTTAAATTTGGGGACGGTACGGAAGTGTCGTTTTCGGCGCAGGTTTATCCGGTTTCTTTTAATTCCAAACTTAATGAGATACGCAATGTTATATTAAAATACAGGGAGAAAGGTTTGTTGACGCCGGGTCTTGTCACAAAAGAGAAAACTTTTGAAGATATTGAGAAAAAAAACAATCCCGACAACGGGATTGCGGAGATTTACGTATATGAATACAGCAAAGGCAGAATACATTACAGAATATCAAACGGCACCGGCAATCAGATTAATGTAAATAATTCCGTGAAGCTTGTCAAAGACGGCGCCGAAAAAGCGATCTATAGCGAGATAATCGAAAATTGCGAAGAGATAAACGCCGAATCATCTCTTGAAAAAGATTTTTTCTCCGGCATATTGGATGAAGGGTTTTATACTTTATATGTGGGAGATTATTCCTCTGAATTTGAAATCGGTCTTCAAAACGAAGATTAAACTTCTGTTTTTGGGAAACGGATAATTTTTTCGAAAATCAAATTGACTTTTAGACTGATTTAAAACCGTTGGC
This sequence comes from uncultured Eubacteriales bacterium, assembly GCA_900314355.1. Classification (GTDB taxonomy): domain Bacteria; phylum Bacillota; class Clostridia; order Oscillospirales; family Acutalibacteraceae; genus UBA1081. The sequence continues at coordinate 3,112 of OMUY01000083.1, forward strand.
AAGTCATAAAATCGAAAAAAATTTTTCTTTTTCTCACCTGCTTGTCAAAGTAAAAGCTGTTCGTCCTTGACAATAAGGACTGTTCTATTGTATTATTTTAATAATATTAATATATTCGCTTTGTTATTTAGATTGCTGTAAATTTGCGGATATTATTTTATACCGGCGCTGAAAGTCGGAAGAAAGGAATGAATTGTTTATGACCGATTTCAAGGAAAGCGGCTTTATGTACGCGGTAGGCGTAATGGTAATCGCCGTTGTTATGGGACAGTCGATATTTTTCCTCGTCAAGGCGTATAAGAGGGGTATTGAACTTGGAATGTCTAAATCCTCGCTTAAAGAGACAATGGTGTCGTCCGCGCTTTTCACTGTTGCGCCGGCTCTCGCGATAGTAGCGACTATTCTCGCTCTGTCGGGTTCTCTCGGACTCGTTCTGCCGTGGATTAGGCTTTCCGTAATCGGAAACATTTCTCAGGAGACCGCAGCGGCGTCTGCGGCGCTTGACACTGTAGGCGGTTCGATTTCACAGGAGGTCACCGATCCAAATCAGTTTACACTGATAACATGGGTTATGACTTTGGGATCCATTCTTCCTCTTATTATTCTTCCTCTGTTTTTAAAGAAAATGCAGAAGGGAATAAACAAGGCTGTTAAAAAATCAACTAAAGACAATTCAAAACTTGTCGATTCTCTTGCCGCCGCCGCATTTATCGGTCTTATCTCGGCTTTTATCGCAAGAGCTATTGACGGAAAAGGAACTGCGGGGAATAATCCTTATTACGGCAAAACATTTGGCGACGGCGCCGGAATAATGTCGGTCACCACGCTTGTAGTAGCTGTGGCAGTTATGCTTATTCTTTCAAAAATCGCGGAGAAACACCATATAAAATGGCTTGAGACATTCGCAATGCCGATTTCAATGTTTGCGGCTATGGGAGTCGCAATATTGATGGCGCAGGTTCTTCCCGCTGATATCGCTTATCTTGAATGGAGGGGTTGAGATGTCCGAAGATAAAAAATTGACTGCGGAGAACGCAGCAGCCGAAAATATTTCCGATGAAAAGGAAGCTGCTATGGATAAAATAGCGAACGAGTCTCAGTCTGCCTATATAAATAAAATGCACCTCTATGGCAGAATTTGGACTTTGCTCGCCCTTGCCGCAATAATGGCGGTGCCTGTTCTTTTCTGTATTCATCTCAATACATGGCCGAAAGCGTCAAATGTATTTAAAGCGCTTGCGAGCGTTGCGCCGCTGTTTTATATAACCGCCATAATCGAGACTACGGCATATACGCCGCTGCTCGGCACAGGCGGAATGTATCTGAGCTTTGTCACGGGAAATATTTCAAATCTTAAACTGCCCTGCGCTTTATCCGCCATGGAGGCGGCTCATGTAAAAAGCACGTCGGATGAAGGCGAAGTTATTACGACAATTTCCATAGCCGTTTCATCAATAGTGACGACGGCGATACTCGCGCTTTTCGTCTTGGCATTCAGACCTGTTCTGCCTTACTTTACAAAAGAAGATTCGTTTTTTGCGCCTGCGTTTAAACAGGTTCTTCCCGCTTTATTCGGCGCGCTTGGCGCTCAGTATTTCACAAAGCACTGGAAAATATCTCTTCTTCCTATTCTCGCGCTCGTCATTTTCCTTATATTCTCCCCCGGCACTGGTTCGGGAACTCTGATTCCGATAGGCGTTGTTCTTTCAATAGTCTGGTGTCTCGTTCTTTACAAGTTGAAATGGCTTTGATAAGACCAAGTTTGATTGTAATACGGCAATTCACAAAAAATTTACAATTACACAAAACCGCCTTGACAATATTGACTCAAAAAATCAAGAATTATTGTTGATTTTTTCATAGATAATGATATAATTAAGTTAGTAAATCGGAGGTGAATATACAATGACAGAAGCAGAGTACAACAAGGTTGAAAACTTCCTTAAATTTATAAAAGAGTTCATCGAGGCTTTCAAAAAATTCCTTGTACAAATCGGTGTGCTTAAGGAATCCACGACAAAAGCCGAATAATAATATTTCCCTTTGAGGTAAAAATAAAAGAGAGGATGACCAAAAATGTTTAATGACGATTATTCCGTAATAGGAATTATGATAGGCTATCTTAAAGATCTTCTCAAAGTTATGACTGATTTCATAGCAGATCTTAGAAATGCGCTCAATTTGACGACAACTAAAGCCGGCTGATTTTTGGTTTGGCAGTTATTATAAAGGCTTTAATTACAGATTCAAAGAGAGAAAAGAGGGAACAAGTTGTTCCCTTTTTATTTTTAAAACGGTAATATCTGTTTCAATGATTTTGACGCCCCGTTCTGTTGATTCCGGTAATGTATAAAAAATGAATAAATTATTGCAGCAGTGTAATAATTGTTGCAAAATTATGTTGCTGATGTTAATTTAATTAAAAAAAAAGGGCGTATCTGTTGAAATATCGAAAATTTTGTGATAACATAAAACCATAGAAAAGTGCCAAGTGCGATTATCATTTTTATTGGTGATGATTGTCCGGAAATATTCGGCGAAAACAAAAATATTTCCAAAAAAATTTATTAGGAAAGGGGATTTTACAAAATGCAGACACTTACAGCGATAATAAATTTCATCATGACTATTTTGGACCTTTTCCATAAGTATTTTGGCTCAAGTGACGAAAAAAAACAATAAAACCGGGTGAGGTGTAATAAATGCATATCAGATCATTTTATGATATTCTCAATGAACAGGTTGAAGGTATTGCGGAGCTTATCAGAGCATTCGTAGCTTTCATCGAAAAGCTTTTCGGCGTTAAAATCGGCGGAGACAAAGTAGTTGAGACAACGAAAGCCGATGAAGGCTGAGCTTGAAAATTAAGCTGAAAATTAAGGAGAGGTAATCATGAACGAGAGCATTAACAATATACTTTGGTATGTAAAACAGTTCCTTCTTGCTATAATGGGCGTTATCAAAGCAATAGGATGGGATAAACTTGATACGTTCTATGAGGCGCTTTCAAATGCGGCTGGCAAAATCAAAAACGATGTCGCTCCGTTTGAAAAGGAAACAGTCGGCTGATATTTTATAAACGACTATATAAATTTTATTTTATAATAACCTGCTGAGTTTAAGCGGGTTATTTGTGTTTTATTTTTCAAATCGAAAGTGTAAATTCAGCGAATTGACGTATTTTTCAGCTGTGTAATGAAGTGCCTGAGTAAATTTTTATGACCGAAAAAATTTTAGACTTCGGAAAATTTGTTAAAAAATTTTTTTGTTTTTTGTCTGAAAATTCAAAAAAATTCCCGTCCTGTTACAGACGGGAATCTTCTGATAGAGAGACAAAAAACATAAACCCTTTGGGGCACTTGAAATCCTGAAAGTTATTTTGCAAGTTTTTTTATTACAGGGAAAACTATAAAATTTTCAAATCAATATGTTGCAAACTGTTCATCAATGTTTGCCTGAGTTTTATTCTTGTTGCCGAGCTGAGCAAGAGCTTCCTGAATGCCCTCATATATGCCCTTGAATAGATTGATAAAACTCATAACTACGTTGATAATGTTTTGATACATTTGAATCGCATCCCCTTGTAAAATTTAAATATCTTTATCATGCGTATAAAGTTTATCACAATTAAGAGTAATTTTTGTTAATTAATTTAAGATATTTTTTTAACAAATTATGAACATGTCAAAAAACCGTTGCCGTATTAGTATGATATTCACAAAAATTCAACAAATGTGTCAAAAACTTGACAAATTAATTAACAGCTTTAATTAATATAGACACATTTTTGTTATATTTTATTGTTGATTTAACCCAAAAATATTAAATACCGATTAGACGTGAATTTTTTTGAAAAGTCAGCCGTTTATTTTACAAACGCGTAAATTTATGTTATTATTACATTATCGGCTGATGATTTTAAATTATATTTGAAAAGATTTTTATGCGGAGATTTTATGAAAATTCTCGTCTTGTCCGATTCTCACGGCGACACGGAATCTATCGTGTCATCTTGCAAAGTTCATAAACCGGACGTAATAATTTTTTTGGGCGACGGATATGAAGATTTGAATTTCGCATTGCCGTATCTGTGCGCTCCGGTTTACGCGGTCAGAGGAAACAACGATTTTTACCCCTGCCGATATCCTTATTATCGTATCGCTCAATTTTCGGACGTGAAATTTTATTTAACACACGGCCACCTTGAAAACGTTCGATTCGGAAGAAACGCACTTATAAATAAATGTAAAGACAAAAATTGCCGCGCGGCTCTCTACGGTCATACTCATTTGCCTTATTGTTCGGATGAAAACGGAATATTTATTTTAAATCCGGGCTCGTCGAGAAACGGAACGTGCGGAATAATAAATGTCGAAGGCGGCAATATATCCGGAGAGATAAGAGAAATTAACAAATAATTTTTATTTGTTTGAACAAAAAAAATAATTAAACCGGAACAGGTGATTTTTATGGATAAAATTTATTTTATAGTAGGTTCTCAGGATTTATACGGCGACGAATGCCTGAGACAGGTCAGAGAAGACAGCGAAGAAATGACAGCTTTTTTCAATGAAAATCTCGGCTCGTCGGCAAAATTTGAGCTTCTCGACACGGTAGTGACTTCACAGACCTGCCTTGACGATATGACTAAAGCTCAGACTGATCCCGATTGTGCAGGAGTGATAATATGGGCGCATACGTTTTCACCTGCGAAAATGTGGATTAAAGGGCTTAAAGAAATCAGAAAACCTATTTTGCATCTCTGCACTCAGGCAGGCGAAAGACTTCCTTACGACTCAATCGACATGGATTTTATGAACTTGAATCAGTCGGCGCACGGCGACAGGGAACTGGGCTACATTCTGACGAGAATGAACATCAAGGCTATGACTGTCGCGGGATATTACAAAAACGAAAAGATATTAAAAAAAATAGACAAATTCATTTCTGTGGCAAAGGCGATAAAAGCATCTGAAAATACGACGGTTGCGACTTTCGGCAATAATATGAGAGATGTTGCCGTGACCGACGGCAACAGACTTTCTTGCGAGATAAAATACGGCTGGGAGATAAAATATTGGGGCATAGGAGAGATCGCTGAGGAAAGCGGCAGAGTAAAAGAAAACGAAGTCGCCGAAAAGATGAAAGAATATTCCGAAAAATACACCATGGCTACGGACAATATCGAATCGGTAAAAGCTCAGGCGAGATATGAAATAGCTTTGGAAAAATTCCTGTCTGAAAATAATTGCTCCTGCTTCACCGACAATTTCCAAGATCTCCACGGTCTTTCTTATCTGCCCGGTCTTTCGGCGCAGAACCTGATGAAAAAGGGCGTCGGATTCGGGCCCGAGGGCGATTACAAGATTGCCGCTTATTCACATGTTCTTATGGAAATGTCGCGCGGAAGAAAAGGCGCTACCGGATTTATCGAGGATTATACTTATGATATGCCATCATCAGGCGAGCTTGAACTTGCGTCGCATATGCTTGAAGTTCCGCCGCAGTTCGCCGCGGGAAAACCGGAGATAAAAGTTTATCCCCTCTCAATCGGAGGCAAGGACGACCCGGCAAGGCTGGTCTTTGATTCCGTTGAGGGCAGAGGAATACAGACTACGATTATTGACCTCGGCGATAAATTCAGGATAATTTGCGCCGATGTCGAGCTTGTTAAACAGCCTGAGCCAATGCCGAAACTGCCCGTCGCAAGAGTAATGTTCAGACATTTCCCTGATTTTGAGACGGGAATAGAAGAGTGGATAAAGGCGGGCGGAGCGCATCACAGCGTGTTGTCAACAGCTCTGACCAAAGAAGATATCGAGCTTTTCGCTTATTTTACGGATACGGAGATAGTGACAATCGGCTGAATTCCTGATTGCGTAATTTTGAAAAATAAAATTTTCAATTTTTCTATAAAATGAGATGTCTTTAAAAAAATAAAATGGATCGGTTTTCCCGACCCATTTTTTTGCCTGTCTGAAAATTATCTTTTCCGCCCGGACAATCGAAATAAATCTACTTTCTTTTTTTGAACTTCAGCCAAACGTCGCCGTTGTCCTCTATTTCCATCTGAATAGTCTTTATGTACTTATTGAAAAACTGATTTCTTTCGGCCTTGTCCCATGATTCAAGCCTTGCGTATTTAAGCGCGTCATGGAACATTTCGTAGATATTTATGTTCATGTTGTCATAAATGTAATTTTCCATTTCCATAAACATCGTGTTAAATCTGAATTCGTCGGCGTTGCCGGAATAAAAATCGTCTAAATAGCAGTAGAAAATATTCTTGCTCTGAAGCGCTTTTTTAAGATCCGGACCGCACTGATTTCTTTCCATCATCACGAGAAATTTAGCAGGTATCGACGAAATAACAACCCAGTAATCGGAATCGGAGGAACATAAAATAAATGAGTCGGCGTCGTTTTTGAAATATTCTTCGCAAATCATAACTGTCAGTTTCTGGTCTACGAGGGATTTGTCTTCTTTCAGCCTTTCAATCAGATTGTATTCAACAGGTATTGTCATATGGTCTTCCAAAATTTTCCATGCCGACGTCGTATGAACATCATCTACGAGAATTATCTTCGATATCTTTTCGAGATATTTGTCGTCAAGGTCGTATAGAGCTGCTGTCAGCTTGAACGGGTCCGAGTTTTCGCAGTCTACTATCAGAACGGTTTTTTTGCTCTTGTCAATAAAATCGTAGATATTTGCTCTGACGTAATCAGATACATCCGACACGCGGCTGAGCTCGTTAAATACTTCCTTGTGCCAGTAATAAAGAAGAGTAATAAATTTTTTGTCGTTGTACAAAATATTGCCCTCTTCTTCCGGCTGCCAGTTGATATATACGCCGTAAGGGTAAAAGTCCTTATTGTTGTAGTAAATTTCGGCAGCTTTTTTCGTGCCGTCCTCCTTCAGCCCGTTTGGCATGATGAACAAGTCTTTCAGGTAATTCCAGTTCAGCCAAAGAGGAAAATATCCTTTGCAGTTGTTTATTCTTTCCGATATCAATCTGTTCAGTTCTATAATGTACTGACATAATTTTACCGTGGAATTTTTCTGAAAATTTACCCCCTCTTTCAACAAATTGTTCATAGCCTCCGAAAACGGAGTCCAAACCTCCGGACGAAGATATTTTTCCATTGACCAAAGGGAAGAAGCCCCGTTTCTGAAAGCCTTGTTGATTATTCCGAAATTTCTTTCTATATAAGTTCTTGTTATTGATAAATTCCTGATGATTTTCGCAGGTTTTTCGCTGTCGAGTTCCTCATAAATATCTGATTTTAAATTTACTTCGTTTTCATTGTCAAAATGGAATTTGGGAACACCGATAAGATATCCGACCTTTGAAACTATTTCATATGTGCTGTCGTGATATTTAATATCGTCCGAGTCTGTCAGAAGCCCTATTTTTGACTCCGGAATATCTTTTGGCGATTCTTCTGTATTTTCGTCTGTTTCATCAGTCGAACAGTTCTTTTCATCGTAATTGCCGTTATCCGAAATTCCAGAAATATTGTCATCGGAAATTTTTTCCCCGTTAAAATTAATATCATCGTCATCTGAATTATCCGTACTTTGTTCGTCCGTTTTAAATTCCTGAAGCTTTTTTAAATACTCATCATAATCCATTAAAATAATTTCTCCTTTCATTATCTTTTTATCAATTATATCATAGTCGGTGAATTATTGCAATATTTCACAAATTGACATTTTATTTACATAATCATATATATGTTTTTTATTTTTAATCTGTAATTTTTACGTTGACAAAATTTCAATTATTCATCGACAATTAGATTATATTTGTGATATATTGATTTTGCATTAAACGGCTGTAAATTTTTATTGACTTAAATCTTATTTTAGTGTATATTATTTTAGAGTGTTTAATATTACTTGTTTTCAGGTGCGGATTTCAGACATCTGTCGCCGTGAAAATGATATTTGTTGCGAAATATTAACTAACAGCGGATCTATTTTTGAATTATTATCGTGTTGAGAGTATAAATTTCTCCGGTTTTTCCGGACGAGAGTTCAGCGGAGGTCATTTATGTCAAAAGAGGATAAGGCCGCAAAGAAAGCGGCGGCAAAGCAGGAAAAGGCGGTAAAAAAGGCAGCGGAAGAAAAGGCGAAAAAGGCTAAAAAACAGGCCAAGAAGAAAAAGGAGCCGGAACTTATATTCGATGAAGACGGCAATGTAATACCTCAGGCTAAAACAAAAAAAGAAATAAAGGCTGAACGCAAGGCCATAGAAAAGCATAAAAAGCAGGTAAAGAAAGAAGCCAAGCTTCATAGCGCCAAGATGACAAAATCCGAACATTTCTGGCTTGTGATACTTATAATTTTCGCGTCTGCGGCTATTATCGCGTCTGCGGCTCTTGCCGTAATGAGCTACCGTTCGATATTCGGCGATTTGACTCTTCCCACAGGCGGAGACGAGACGACTGCCGCGTCGTCAACTACTGCGGCGTCCGGTTCGGTAGAGACGACGACTGCGGCGCAGAGTGGCGGTGAGACAGCGTCCGATCAGGGCGGCGATTCTTCGGCAGATACAGCTGCTGCGGCTGAAAATCTTGACCCGACCAATAAAGATTCTGTCATAGCTTATTATAAAGCCGCACATAAGAAGATGCTTTCTTCAGCGAAATCCGTAAAGAGAACATATGACAACGTCAAAAACTACAATGAAATACTTGAGCTCGGCGGAAATTCAACGCTTGCGTCTATCGCGAAATCCGTAATGGGACAGTTCCTCAAGGAAAATACGGAAGAGACAGACCAGGATTTATCCGTTCTTCCATCCGGCGGCGACGGACTTACGTCAGATATGATAAGCGATTTCAGCTGCACCGATGACGGAAGCAACTACGTAATAACTTTAAAGATAAACGCTTCCGATTCGTCTCCCGACGACGGCACAAAGACCCAGAATCTTGTAAATCTTATAAAAGAGTCGGATATTACCGCCAATGCTCCGTCCAGTATTTCTATTGACGGAATTTCAAACGAGTATTACGGAGCCACGTTAAAAGCGACAATAGACAAGGCATCCGGCAACATAACTCAGATTGAAACAGACAGCCCGACTCAGATGAAATTCGCTTCTGTCAAGGTTGCTATCATCACTGTCGAGAACGTCGGAATAGGTTTCGAATACATTGATACTTACGTAATTTCGTACTGACAATAAATTAAATCAGCGTTGATGGGAACGCCGGCGCAGTTTATTTCCGCTACAGAGAGTTTCGGCAAGGTGAGAGCGAAAAAGGAAATAAGCGCCAATGGCGGCAACGGCCCGGAGCTTTTTCGGAAGAAAGGCGGAAAAATACCCGCCCGTAGAACCGAACGTTTGAAGGGATACGAAAAATTCCGTTTTTAAAAGCGTCTGGAAACGATAGTTTCCATTCATCCGGGTGGCACCGCGGAAACAAAGAATTTTCGTCCCGAACCTTTCATTTTTAAGGTTCGGGATATTTTATTTTTACCCCGGTTCAAGGCTTATTAAATTGATATCATATTTATTTTATTATAAATTTTTTTATGACACTTTAATTTGAGGTGATAAATTTGAGAAGAACCGTTTACTGCGGCGATATCCGCGAAAAGGATATCAATTCAAGGCAGACATGCTGCGGATGGGTCGTCACGAAAAGAGACATGGGCGGCGTCATTTTCCTCGATTTGAGAGACAGACAGGGAACCTTACAGGTAGTATGCAATCTGTCCAAAATGAAAGAGGACGAGTTCCATATCGCCGAAGGACTCAGAAACCAGTCTGTAATTCTCGTTGAAGGCGAGATAAAACTCAGAGACGAGGAGACTGTAAATCCGAAAATACCGACCGGCACTGTAGAACTTATGGCCGACAAGCTTGAGCTTATTTCGACGTCGGCGACTCTTCCTTTCTCCCTCGACGACGACGCGCAGGTCAGAGAGGATTTGAGACTTAAATACAGGTATCTCGACTTGAGACGCCAGCCAATGATAAACAATCTGAAATTCAGACACAAGGTAATGAAGGTCACCGAGAAGTATCTCGATGACGACGGCTTTATCTACGTTGAGACGCCTATGCTTATAAAGTCGACTCCGGAGGGAGCGAGGGATTATCTCGTGCCGTCAAGAGTTCATCCCGGTCATTTTTACGCTCTTCCGCAGTCGCCGCAGATTTTTAAACAGCTTCTCATGGTCGGCGGAATCGATAAATATTATCAAATAGCCCGCTGTTTCAGAGACGAAGATTTGAGAGCGGACAGACAGCCCGAGTTTACTCAGGTTGACATGGAAATGTCTTTTGTTAATCAGGAAGATGTTCTTGTACATCTTGAAAAGCTCTTCAAATATATATTCAAGGAGACGATGGGCAGAGAAATCAACTACGTTTTCCCGAGGATGACATGGACGTATTGCATGGATACTTACGGCTCCGATAAGCCGGATCTGCGTTTCGGACTGCCGATTGTGGATATTACGGATATAGGCGCAAAATGCTCTTTTTCCGTCTTCAGAAAAGCCGTAGAGGCCGGCGGAGTAGTACGGGCTATAAATGTCAAAGGCGGAGCGTCTTTCACGAGGACAGTCATTGAAAATCTCACCGAAAAAGCTCTTTCGTACGGCGCGAAGGGCATGGCGTGGATAATGATAAGGGAAAACGGAGAAGTTTATTCTCTGTTGAACAAATTTTTCTCAAAAGAAGATATAGACGCGATTATAGAAGCGGTACAGGCTAAGCCGGGCGATTTTATATTGTTCTGCGCCGATAAGCTGTCGACAGTCAGAAGAGTATTGGGCAGTTTGAGGCTTGACGTTGCCGATATTCAAAATCTGAGAAAGCCTGATGACTACAAATTTATGATAGTCACCGAGTTTCCTCAGTTTGAGTGGTCCGAAGAAGAGCACAGATTTATGGCAACACATCATCCGTTTACTATGCCCTTCGAGGAGGATGTACAGTACCTTCTCACGGACAAAGCGAGGGTCAGAGCGCAGGCTTACGACGTAGTGCTGAACGGAATAGAGCTCGGTTCCGGTTCTGTCAGAATACACAGACCGGATGTTCAAAATAAGATGTTTGAGGCTCTCGGCTTTACAGACGAGCAGATTGAAGAGCGTTTCGGATTTATGGTAAACGCGTTCAGATACGGCGCGCCGCCTCACGCGGGTTTTGCGTTCGGTCTCGACAGGCTTGTAATGCAGCTTCTGGGGGCTGAATCGCTTAGAGAGGTTATAGCTTTCCCGAAGAACAAAGACGCGGTATGTCCTCTTACAAACGCTCCTGACGTCGTTGACAAGGAGCAGCTCGACATTTTAGGCATTTCAATAAACGGCTCCGGCGACGAAGAGGGAAATGGCGCTTCATCCTCGGGAAAGAAAAAAGTAAATATCGACGTTGACAACGTAGCCAACCTCGCGCGTCTCTATCTTTCCGATTCGGAAAAAGAAGGCGTCAAAAAAGAACTTTCCGATATGATAGATTTCGCCGACAAGCTTGCCGAGGCGGACACATCCGGAGTTGAACCTACGAACCACATAGCCCCGCTTGAAAACGTATTCCGTGAGGACGTTGTGAAAAACCCGACAGACCGGAGAGATCTTCTTATGTCAAACGCTCCGACGAAAGAAAACGGATATTTCTCCGTTCCGCATTCGTTCGAGGAATAAAGGAGGGAGAACAGATGAATATTCGTACTTTGAGCATGAAAGAACTTTCCGATAAGCTTAACAAAAAAGAAATTTCCGCGAAAGAAGTATGTGAAGAATATCTTGAAGCAGCGGAAAAAATTGACAGCGAAATAAACGGATTCGTAAGATTTACTCCCGATGCCGCCGTCTCTCAGGCTGAAAAGGCCGACGAAAAAAGGGCGAAAGGCGAAACTATGTCGCCTCTTGCGGGCGTTCCTTACGGAATGAAGGACAATATATGCACAAAAGGTTCAATCACGTCATGCGCTTCTAAAATGCTTGAAAATTTCGTTCCTCCGTACGATGCTTTCGTCACAGAAAAGCTGAACGATGCGAACGCCGTTATGATTGGCAAAACAAACATGGATGAATTCGCAATGGGATCCACAACCGAAAATTCGGCATTCAAGGTCACAAAAAACCCTGTTGATAAGACGAGAGTTCCCGGCGGATCTTCCGGCGGGTCGGCGGCGGTCGTAAAAGCCGGGGAAGTTCCTTTCGCGTTGGGTTCCGACACAGGCGGTTCTATCAGGCAGCCGGCTGCGTTTTGCGGCTGCGTCGGAATGAAGCCCACTTACGGCAGAGTTTCGAGATCGGGATTGGTGGCTTTTGCTTCCTCACTTGATCAGATAGGAACTCTTACAAATACAGTTGAGGACTCCGCCGTCGTGTTAAACGTGATAGCCGGACACGACGAAAATGATTCGACGTCGGTAAATTACGAAAAACCCGATTTTACTTCTGAATTAAACGCCGGAGTAAAGGGTATGAAAGCGGCGCTGCCCAAGGAATATTTTGCGGAGGGAATTTCTCCCGACGTAAAAGAAGCTGTTTTAAATGCCGCCAAAGAATTTGAAAAAATGGGCGTTGAGGTAGACGAGGTATCTTTGCCTTCATTGAAATACGCGCTCCCTGCCTACTACGTTATATCTTCAAGCGAAGCGTCATCAAATCTTTCGAGATTCGACGGCGTGCGCTACGGTTTCAGGGCGTCGGATTACGAGGCCGACGATATTGACGATTTCTACAAGAAAACGAGATCGGAAGGATTCGGCAGAGAGGTTAAAAGAAGAATAATGCTCGGAGCGTTCGCGCTTTCGGCCGGCTATTACGACGCTTACTACAAAAAGGCTCTTTCAGTCAGAACTGTAGTCATCAACAATTTTAACTCAATATTTAAAAATCATGATTTCGTCATTGCTCCCGTAGCTCCTACGACAGCATACAAGATAGGAGAAAAAACTTCCGACCCGCTTCAGATGTATCTCGGCGATATCTATACCGTTCCCGTAAATATAGCCGGACTGCCCGGAATTTCTCTTCCATGCGGACGCGATAAGGACAATATGCCAATCGGTATGCAGCTCATCGGCAAAGCTTTTGACGAGGTCAGCCTTTACAGAGCCGCAAACGCTTACGAAAAGGAGGCTTCAAAATGAATCTGATAAAAGATTATGAACCGGTAATAGGTCTTGAGGTTCACTGCGAGCTTGCCACTAAAACTAAAATTTTCTGCGCATGCTCTACCGCATTCGGCGCGGAGCCTAATACTCAGGTGTGCCCCGTATGTCTCGGTATGCCGGGGTCTCTTCCCGTGCTTAACGGTAAAGTTGTGGATTACGCTATTAAAGCCGGTCTTGCAACCAACTGTGAAATAACTAAATTTTCAAAAAACGACAGAAAAAACTATTTTTATCCCGACCTGCCGAAAGCTTACCAAATTTCGCAGTACGACCTGCCTCTCTGCGTTCACGGTCATCTTGACATCGAGTCTGAAAAAGGTCAGAAAACAATAGGTATTACGAGAATACACATCGAAGAGGATGCCGGCAAACTTGTTCACGACAAGGAAAAAGGAACATTTGTTGACTGCAACCGCTGCGGCGTTCCTCTGATTGAAATAGTATCGGAGCCCGATATGAGATCTGCCGAGGAAGCTGTGGCGTATGTGAAAAAATTAAGAGCTATTATACGCTATACCGGAATTTCTGACTGCAAAATGCAGGAAGGTTCTCTAAGAGCGGACGTCAATCTTTCTGTAAGACATAAGGGCGATGAAAAACTCGGCACGAGAACCGAGATGAAAAATTTAAACTCTTTTACTTATATTCAGAAGGCTATTGAGTACGAGTACAAAAGACAGGTCGAACTTCTTGAAAAAGGCGAGAAAGTCATACAGGAAACGAGAAGATATGACGTAAATTCCGGAAAAACATTTTCGATGAGGAAAAAAGAAAATTCCGACGACTACAGATATTTTCCCGACCCGGATCTTGTTCCTATCGTAACGTCGAATGAAAAGCTTGCCCGCCTCAAAAGCGAGATTCCCGAACTCCCGGACGACAGAAAGAAAAAATATATTAATAACTACGGTCTTACGGCATACGATGCGGAGCTTATCACAAACGAGCCGGGCACGGCGGATTATTTTGAAACGGCGGCTGAGAAGACAAAATATCCTAAAATCGCCGCTAACCTTGTAATATCCGACGTTATGACGTCTTACGACCCGGAGACGGAGGACATTCCTGTTGAACCGGAACATCTTGCTCAGATTGCCGATATGCTCGGCGACGGCGAGATAAACTCGTCCGTAGGGAAGTCTGTTCTCAAGTCGCTTTGGGAAAACGATTGCGATGCTTATGAATATATTGAGAAAAATAATCTGAAACAGATAAGCGATGAATCAAAGCTCAAACCGATTATCGACGAAATAATAAAGGCAAATCCAAAGTCTGTATCGGATTACCTAAAGGGCAAGACTGCCGCGGCGAAAGCTCTTATGGGTCAGGTTATGAGAAAGACGTCCGGCAGGGCGAATCCCACTGCGGCGGAAAAAATTATCGTCGATTCGCTTGAAAAACTGAAAGAAAAAAACTGAAATAAATTATTAGTAAAGAATTTAATAACGTTAATCGGAAAGCGGCTCAAAAACCGTTTTCCGACGTTGTCGGTTATATATTCGTAAAAACAAAAACCGCCGTCGTAAATTTAAAAATGTTTTTCAATGGGTTTATTATACGCGTATTCTCTGTAATCAAATTTATATTAGGAAAAGTGAAATATGAATTCTTTCGCAAAGCTATTAACAAACAATGAAGAATACAAAAGCGTCAGGGAAAATCTTATAAAAAACAAAACGCCTCTGGGTATACTCGGACTTTCCGGTACGTCAAAGGCGCACGTTATTTCATCCCTTGTTTCAGATATAAACAAAAAGGCTTTGATTATTACTCCGGACGAAAAAAGCGCATCGGCGATTAGCTCCGATATGAACGTATTGGGCGTTAAAGCCGACGTGTTTCCGTCAAGGCAGTTTAATTTCCGCTCGGATGAGTCAAGCTCAAAGGAATACGAGAGAAAAAGAATAGGCACACTTGAAAAAATTCTTACAGGCGAAATTGACGCGGTCGTATGTTCAGCCGAGGCTGCAATGCAGCCTACAATGCCTCCGGAAGTATTGCGTGAAAAAAGCGCTGTTCTGAAAACAGGGACGGAAATCAGCATTGACAGATTAATATCTGTCCTCGTGTTCGGCGGATACGCGAGAGCCGACCTCGTCGACGGCAAAGGTCAGTTTTCTTCGAGGGGCGATATAGTCGACTTTTTCCCTCCTGAAAACGAATATCCGGTAAGAATAGAATTTTTCGGCGAGGAGATAGACAGAATTTCATATTTTGACCCGGAAAGTCAAAGAAAAACCGATGACGCCGGAGAAATAAGACTTTCTCCCGCCTGTGAAACAGTTTACGAATCGGCTGAAATTTTTGCGGACAAAACCGAAAAATTTGCGCAGTCTCTTCGTGGAAAGAAAAACGAAAAAGCAAAGCAGTCGCTTTTAGACGACGCTTCTTTGGTAAGAACAGGCGTAAGACTTTCGTCGATAGATAAATATATGCCTCTTATCTACGGAAAAAAGACGACTGTTTTTGATTATTGCAGTGATTTTATACTTTTTGTCTCGGAGACGTCCGAAGTAAAAAGAAAAGCCGACGAATTTGAGAAAAATTCATCCGACGATATAAAGATATTGATTGACGACGGCGTTTTATGCAAAGGTCTTGACGATTATTTTTTGAAGCGCCGTGATCTGTTCGCGTATTATGAAATGTTTGACGTCGTTTATGCCGACAACTTCGCGAGGGGATCGTTTGACACTCCGGTAAAAGATTTAATCACTTTTAACGCGAATCAGCATGCTCCGTGGGAAGGGTCTGCAAGCGTACTGTCGGACGATTTGAAACCGCTCATGGCGAGGGGATACACATCAATAGTTTTAGCGGGAACCGACAGGGGAGCAAAGGCTTTGTCGGATGATCTTCTGTCGGACGGTTTCGACGCCGTTTATTTTTCAAAGCTTCCCGATAAATTCATCAAGAAAAAAGTAAATGTCATATCGGGCGCGTTAAATTACGGTATAGACTACCCGAACGACAAGATAATTATTATTACTACCGGCAGGTACATGGTCGGTTCAGTGGCGTCTGCGAGACGCAGAAAGCGCTACAGATCAAAAAACAGAGAAGACGCGTTTAATTCAATCGACGATCTGACAAAGGGAGATCTGGTTGTCCACTCTGTACACGGAATAGGCATTTTCGACTCGATTACTTCTCTTACGGTTGACGGTGTAATAAAAGATTTTATCAAAATTCAGTATGCCGGGTCAGGGGTATTATATGTCCCTGTATCTCAGCTTGATATGCTGTCAAAATATATAGGTCCGTCGCCCGAGTCTGGAGCTAAAGTAAAAATTTCAAAACTCGGCAGTCTCGAATGGAAGCATAAAAAGCAAAAAGTCAAAGCCGAGGTAAGGGATATGGCGGAGCAGCTCGCGAAGCTATACGCCAAAAGAAAAATGACTAAGGGCTACGCTTTTTCGCCCGATATCGACATGCAGTCGGATTTTGAACGAAGGTTTGAATTTGATGAGACAGACGATCAGCTTTCAGCTGTCTACGAGATAAAGAAGGATATGGAAAAACCTTATCCTATGGACAGACTTCTTTGCGGCGATGTCGGATTCGGAAAGACGGAAGTAGCTTTGAGGGCCGCGTTTAAAGCCGTTGCCGACGGAAAACAGGCCGCGATACTCGTACCGACGACAATACTTTGCCTGCAGCATTACAGGACTGTTATGCGCCGGTTTGAAGGTTTTCCGATAAATATAGAGATGCTTTCCAAATTCCGCAATATTAAGCAGAGAAAGGAAATAAAAAAACGCCTTGCTATCGGCGATATTGATATTATTATCGGCACTCACACGCTTTTCGCGAAAGATGTGAAATTCAAAGACCTCGGTCTTCTCGTAATAGACGAGGAGCAGAGATTCGGCGTTGCTCAAAAAGAAAAAATAAAAGCGGCTCATCCAGCGGTGGACGTATTGACGATGTCGGCGACGCCTATACCGAGAACTTTGAACATGGCTCTTTCCGGAATAAGAGATATGTCCGTGTTGGAGGAACCTCCGGTAGACAGAGTTCCTGTTCAGACATATGTTCTTGAGTACGATATGGGAATACTTTCCGAGGCTATGAATAGAGAACTCAGACGCGGCGGACAGATTTACTACCTTCACAACAGGGTTGATGATATAGACGAAAAGGCGGCCGAGATACATAAATTTTTGCCGGATGCGAGAATTGGCATAGCTCACGGACAGATGACAGAGGACGAGCTTACGGAGAGCTGGCGTAAACTTGTGGAAGGGGAGACGGATATTTTAGTCTGCACCACCATTATAGAAACAGGCGTAGACGTGCCGAACGTAAATACGCTAATAATAGAAAACGCCAACAGAATGGGCTTGGCTCAGCTTCATCAGATAAGAGGAAGAGTAGGCAGGTCCTCGAGAAGAGCGTACGCGTATCTGACTTATCCGAAAGACAAGTCTTTGACAGAGCAGGCAATGAAAAGGCTTAACGCTATCAGAGAATTTACCGAATTCGGCTCAGGATTCAAAATAGCAATGAAAGATCTTGAAATAAGAGGCGCCGGCAACATTCTCGGTTCCAAACAGTCGGGACACCTCGAGGCTGTCGGCTACGATATGTACATGCAGCTTCTAAACGAGGTAATGGAGGAAATTAAGACTGGAGAAAAGCCCGAAGAGGAAAAAACAGATATGGAATGTCTTATCGAGCTGAAAATCGACGCGCATATTCCGGAAGATTACATCCCGTCTGTTCCGCAGAGAATTTCAATTTACAGAAAAATCGCTTCAATAGACAATACTTCCGACGCGAAAGACATTTTAAACGAGCTTTCCGACAGGTACGGCAATCCGCCGGAAACGGTCAACGGTCTTATAACAGTTTCGCTGATAAGACACGACGCGATGAAACACGGTATTTTCAAGATAAGCGAACAGGACGGAAGGATTCTTTTCTATTTTTACAAGCTCACTCCCGATTTGTTGAAAGCGGTCGCAAAAGCATCAAAATCCAAAATAATTGTGGGCGGCAGCGGAAACAGATATGTCTCGCTAAAAAAAGAAAAAGATGAAGGCTCTCTGAATTTGATCAAAAGAGCGCTTGAATATCTTGACGAGGCGGAAAAAGACGCGACATCTTCATGATTGTCGTCGGCATGCAAAAATAAAAACCGGGTCAGCTTTTACTGCGCCCGGTTTATTTTCGTATTGTAAACTATTTATTGTCAAGGAATGAAAGAAGGTCTTTCATCATCTTGTTTTCGGTCTCGAGTGATTTTATTTCGAGGTCTTTCATCGCAATAGCCGCTTTCAGCTTTTGAACGTCTGTTTCATCTGCGGAAATAAGATAAACGTCGCTCATTTCGTCGTCGTCCGGCTTGAGTCTCTGTTTTCTGTAATACCTTTCAAAAAAGTTTTTTACCTGTTCGTGTGAAAAACCGAGTTCCTCGCCTATCTGCCTGTAAGTAAAGCCTTCGGCTCTGAGCTTCAGTATTTCTTTTTTTCTTCTGCTAATATGCTCGTACCGTCTGGCCATATCATACCCCGCAAATTTACCGAATCAGAAACAACACAATATTTTTTCCGCTTATCTCAATGTTTTTATGTCGTCTTCAATTCCCATAAGGTATTCGTGAAGATTATCGAGAACCCTCGTCGGAGTAGCCGCCAAAAAACCGCAGTTTTCAGCTACATAATCTGCCGCGCCGCCGTGGATATAAGCGCCGAGACACGCCGCAGCGAAAAGAGAATCGGACTGCGGATAAAGTCCGGCGATAATACCGGTGAGCACGTCACCCGAGCCGCCTCTCGACATTCCGGGATTTCCCGTCGGGTTTACGCATATCCTGCCGTCCGGCGATGCTATTATCGTATTTGAACCTTTCAAAAGCACATTTACATTGTACTTTTTCGCAAAATCGGAGGAAGTGGATATTCTGTCTTCGTTTACCTTTTCTGCGGTAGTTCTGAGAAGACGCGCCATCTCGCCGGGATGAGGAGTGATAAGTATCTCCGATTTGGCCTCTTTCAAAATATCCGGCTTTCCGGCTATCGAATTCAGAGCGTCCGCGTCGAGTATTACAGGACAAGGCGAATTTTTAATTATGAATTCCGTCAGTTCTTTTATGTCGTCGTCTACGCCTGTTCCGCATCCTATGGCGCATATTGAAGATGTTTTCAGCCTTTCGCCGATTGAAATTTCAGCGGCCGATAATATTCTTCCTTCGTCGTTTGACGGCAGCGGCATAAAAGTCGATTCCGTCAGTTTGGGCGTTACTGTGTTGTAAATTACGTCCGGGAACGCAAGAGTGACAAGTCCGGCACCTGCCTCTACTGCCGCCTGAGCCGCAAGATAAGTGCAGCCTGTCATCTGATAAGAGCCGGCGATTATGAAAACTTTTCCGAAATCGCCCTTGTTTGAATTGTATTTTCTCTTTTTTAAGCGGACCATGAGTTCGTCGGGATAAAGAACCATATATTTTTCGGCGAATTGCTCCAAATCCTCGTTCTGCATTCCGATTTTCAGAACTACGGTTTTTCCGCAGAGATCCGCAGTCGGTTTCCATACGTGCGCCGGTTTGAAACTGATTATAGTCAATGTGTAGTCGGTGTGGAAATATTCGCCCGAATAAGTTCCGTCAGATGAAATGCCCGACGGTATGTCTATAGCGTATTTAACCGCGTTTTCGTTTAAATTGGCTTCAATACAGGCGTTCAGGTTGTTGCCGTCGAGATTTCCCTTGAATCCTATTCCGAACATCGCGTCAACAATAACGTCTGCCGAACGGATTATTTCGAGCGCGGTAGAAGGATGGTCGAACATATTAATAATGTTTACGGGATATTTTCTCATCTCGTTGAGCATTTTATATGAAACTTCGTCTCTCGGCTTTCCGTCAGTTAAAATAACGAAAATATTTGTAAATCCGAAAGTATATAAATTTCTCGCAATTACGAGTCCGTCGCCGCCGTTTTTGCCTTTGCCGCAAAGTATTACGACTCTGTTCTCTGCGTCTTCGAGTTCGGCAATGTATTTGGCGCATTTTGTTCCCGCCATGTCCATCATCGAGTAAAATGTGAGACCTCTGTATTCATGAGCGTATTCTTCGGCTCTGCGCATGCCTTCCTTTGTGAGAACGAACATATTAAACTCCCCTATATCTTATGTTTTGTCTTTATAAAAATAAATTGCCGATAAATATTATCTGCAATAATAATTATATCAATATTTACATAATAAATCAATCCGTTTAAATGAATATTTAATAATTTCACAAATTTTTGCATTGTTTATCACTTGTATTGATTTCGAAAATGTGATAAGATTATCAAGGTAGATTGTTCTTTTTTGCTGAAACAGAAAAAAATTCGGAAATTACTGTTGATTTTCAACATAAAATTTTTTAAGTACATATTTCATTCAAAGGGGATTTTTTTATGAAAAAAACAGTGGTCAGATTTTTGTCGCTTTTTCTTTCTCTTGTTGTCGTTTTCTCGGCGGCCGTTCCCGCTTTTGCCGCGTCCGAAAGCAGAATAAAGAGAAATGAAGAGATCGCCGAAAAGCTAAATGCAAAATTTAATAACGCCGCAGGAAATATTCTTGATTTTGTCGGCAACATCGTCCCCGACTCCGTAAACGTCAAAAAACTTGCGGACTACACGGAGGACGTTTCTTTCAAGGGAGATTCGGAATTTTTGACGGAGCCTGCGGACGGCGCATATTGGTCTTTGGGCTACAGCGAGGCTTCAATTCTCCCGTCTGACTTTCCTAAAGGCAAGTATTTCAAGGGCGGCTATGCCCTTGACAAGGCTTTTAATTCGATTCTCGACGATTTGAAAGTCAGAGTAATTGCTCTTGACGACAATTCCGGCAGGGGCAAAGTAGTTTTTGCCGTCGTTGACTGTATAGGTCTGGCGAACGCTGACGTAAAGCTTATAAGGCGGAAGCTTTCCGGTTTTGCGGAAGAAAACAATATTATTTCCGTAAACGTTTCGGCTACTCACGTTCATTCCGGAATAGACACTCAGGGACCGTACACCAATATTGTCAAGTCCCTTTTCAAAAATATAAACGCGTCTTTATTCAAGTCCGACAAGCTTGAAGAAGCGATAGATTCAAGATTTTTAAATATCATCGTGGAAAAAACGGCGGCTTGCGCCGAGGAAGCCGTAAACAACATGAAACCCGGAAAACTCACGTTCGCTTTCACAAATATCAAAGATTATATAAGGGACAGAACAGATCCCGTCTCATATGATGAAAATCTCTACAGATTTATGTTTACTCCATACGACGGCAGTGAGAAAACAATTATCGGCTCATTCGGAGCGCACCCCGAGGCCGTCGGTTTTTCGTCAGATATAGCGTCTTCGGATTTCGTCTACTACACCGAACAGGTTTTAAACGAGAGGGGATATAACTATATATTCATTCAGGGCGATTTGGGAACAAACACCGAAAGCTTTTCTCAGTCCGGCGACGAACTTAACCTTTCGAGAACCGAAAACTGTAAAAGGTACGGCAAAGAGATTGGATATATCCTTGCCGGAATGACGTCATCAGACGAGGAGAGAAAAAATATAGCCGACGCCGATTTCGTAAAGGAAGGCGAGGCCGGCGGAAAATACACTCCGTGGTACATCTCGACGGCAGCCGCCGAAGAGGAAGAAGTTAAACCTATTCTGAACATTAAACAAAAAGAAGTATTGTTAAAAATTTCAAACGGTCTTTACAAGGGAATGACAAAACTTTCCCTCGCCGACAACGCCGTTTACAGGGACGGAAAGACAAAGGATTATTACAGCCCGACAGAGATAGGTTATCTTGAGCTCGGAGACGACATAAAAATATACCTTACGCCCGGCGAGACTTACGGCGAACTTATAAACGGCGGAGAAGGAATAGAAGGATTCGGATATGTTTCCATAAAAGAAAAGCTTTATTCCGGCAAAAACCATGTTTTGGTAATGGATTTGATGAACGACGCAGTAGGCTATGTCATGCCGGATAACCACTTCAGCTACTTTACATTTAAATACAGTGAGGACGGCGGATTTAAGTTCAAAGACGGATGGGGCTTTACATCTGTAGGAAAAGAAGCCGCGTCGACATTAATCGGAGATTTCTATAAACTCGTAGACGAGACCAAATAAAAAATTTTTAACGGAAAAATCAGGTTAATCTTTCGTTTGATGTGAATTATAATTTAAATTTCCGTTTGACAATATTAAAAACATCTGTATAATGTATAATATAATTTCAGAGATAATTGTCTGATTCTTTTATCTTATTTGGAAGAGAGGAGGAATAATAATGGACGATTGCCTTTTCTGCAGGATAATAAGCGGAGAAGTTCCTTCAAACAAGGTTTACGAGGACAGCCTCTGCTACGCGTTCAGGGACATCAATCCGCAGGCTCCGACTCATATTCTTGTCATACCAAAGCAGCATATTGAGTCCGTCTCCGATATCAATTCGGAAAATTCCGCCGTAGTCGCGCATATTTTCGAAGTGATAGCTAAAATCGCGAAGGACGAAGGCCTCACGGAAAAAGGATACAGAGTTGTTTCAAATATTGGCGAGTACGGTCAGCAGTCTGTAAAGCATCTCCATTTTCATGTGATAGGCGGCAGGCAGTTCGGATGGCCGCCGGGATAATCAGTTTTAATTTAAGGAGAAAATAAATGGCAGAAAAAAAAGGAGCGGCCGCAAAGACCGCGAAGGAAACGGAGTCAAAACAGCCCAATAATGTTATTAAGACCGAATTTCCCGAATATAAAGGCATTCCTCTCGTGAGATCGGGCAGAACCATTTACTACGGCAATATGCGCGATCCCTACGTTATAATGATGCAGGTTCTCTCGTCGTCTGATACAAACGGACTAAGCGTGTCACAGAGAATTTCCATTCAGCTTGTAAAAACAGACCCTTCTGTTCCTTTGACTGAAAAGATAGTCAAGAAGGCGGAAAGACAGGGAATGAATCAAGCTCTTGAAATTTCATATGTATGGCTTCACAGAGCTTTGTCAGACCCCGAAAGCATGAAAAAAAGCTGAATAAAAAATTAAAGCCGGATTTGTCTCCGGCTTTTCTTACGCTTTTTTTTTTACAAATATTAAATCCGCGCTCCGAATTTTGAAACGCGGATAAAAATTTACTTATTCAATAAAAGCTTTTCAACCGCCTCGCCGACGCCTCCGTCTTTCGCGTCGCACGAAACGAAGTCGCAAATTTTTTTAATTTCAGGAATAGCGTTGCCCATAGCCACGCTGATTCCCGCGGCTTTAAGCATATCCTCGTCGTTTGCGGAGTCGCCGAACGCGATGGAATTTTCTCCGGGCAGATTTAAATAATCAAGCATGCGGAACATTCCCTCCGCTTTGCCGAAACCCTTCGGACAAAATTCAGAATATCGTTCATGCCTGTACATTATGTATTTTTTTCCGAAAAGCGTCATTTCGCTGTCGCTCAAAGCGCCCTCGACGTACATTTTATTTATCTTGTAATTTTTGAATTTTCCGTAAAAATCAGCGGGATTTTCAAGTATGTCTTTGGCGTGGCGCCTGGCTCTCGGATTCATCCAGACGACAGTATCCTCACCTTCAAATCCTACCTCTCTCGAATCGTTCCGAAAATATTTCGCAATCTCAAAGCACTCGTCTTGTGACATAAGATTGTGAAAAATCTGTTTTCCTCTGAATCTCAGGTCGGTTCCTATTCCCGCGACGGCGCCGTCAAGCGGCACTTCGTCGAACATTTCCTTCGGGATAAATCCCATAGACCTCGCCGTGTTGAGAAAAATGAAATGCCCGAGCTTTCTCGCTTCCGCGAGCGCATCGACGTTTCTTTTCGGAACCTTTCCATTGTAGTAAAGCGTATTGTCTATATCGAGAAACAAAGCGTAAATTTTCATATAATTTAAATTTCCGTTAATGTGCTTTTAAAAATCAGCTTTTAAAATCGTTGTCGCTTGTCAGAGCGTCAATAATGTTTTCATAAAGTCTGACGGGATTATTGTAGAAATTGCTTCTCATAATTTCGGCTCTCTCGTAATCGCCGACCGTAAGCGTAAGGTTTAAAAATTCGCTGTCGATAGAATCAAAAGCGGACGACATTCTGATTGTAATTTTATATTGTCCGCTTTGATCTTTTTCAATATCAAACGAATTTTCCCGTTTGCGTCTTTCGAGTAAAAGAGCCTTCTGCGCGGAAGAAACAGCCTTCGCTTTCATAAACGATGAAAGCGATACCGATAAATCCCTCGCTATTTTCCTGCCTCCGTCCGACGCGAAAAGACGGCCGTCTTTTTCTTCTATATCTTTTGAAGAAATAAGCTCGTCAAGACAATTTGAAACCTCAAAATAATTGGCGATTGAATTTTCGTACAGAACTTTCTGCAAAGTGTCGCGTTTAATGCCGTCGGGACACGAGGAAAGACAGTAGCATATTATGATTTTTATTTTTCCGGAGTTCTGAATTCCGGATATATTGTCGTTTGCCGGAAAAGAATCCTTTTCGCCCATTTGCCCTTCCTCTCCTTTCTGAGTTTAGTTTATCAGCATATGCTCGTTATCTCGTAAGGCGTTTGCTGGTAGACGAAATAATTGAGCCAGTTTGTGAAAATAAGCGAACCTGTGGAGCGCCATGTTATCATAGGCTCCCTTGTCGGATCGTCGTCGGGGAAATAATTATAAGGCACGTCTATGTCAAGTCCCTTTTCCTTGTCCCTGAAATACTCATTAGCGAGAGTGTTGGCGTCATATTCCGAATGACCCATTGAGTAGAAATTTCTGCACTCCATATCCGAAATCAGATGAACTCCGGCCTTTTTGGAATATGAAAGTATCTGAAGGTCGGCGATTTTCGCAATGTCGGACATCTTTATTTCCGTATGCCTCGAATGGGGAACGTAGAAAACGTCGTCAATTCCTCTCATAAGCGGATGAATCAAGTCAAGAGGCTCATGCTCGAAAACACCGAAAACTTTTTTATCAAGGGTATATTTTTTCAGCCCGTATTTATGGTAAAGAGCCGCCTGCGCTCCCCAGCATATATTGAAAGTGGAATATACATGCGTCTGCGCCCAGTCAAATACCCGGCACAGCTCGTCCCAGTAATCGACCTCTTCAAAAGGCATCTGTTCAACGGGCGCGCCGGTGACTATCATTCCGTCGAATTTTTCGTCCCTGACCATATCGAACGTCTTGTAGAATTTTATCATATGTTCCATTGGCGTTGTTTTTGATACATGCGACGCCATCTGAAGAAATTCTATATCCACCTGTATCGGAGAGTTGGACAAAAGGCGCAGTATCTGCGTCTCGGTCTCTATTTTTTTCGGCATCAAATTTAAAAAAAGTATTCTTAAAGGCCTGATGTCCTGCGATTCGGCACGCTGTTTTGTCATAACGAATATATTTTCCTGCTCAAGAAATTTTCTTGCGGGAAGCTCGTTATCTATATTGATAGGCATTTTGACGTCACCTCACAGACAAATATAATTTATATGTATTTTTTTATCTTTTGTGTTGTATTTTACATCACCAATATTAACAGATTATTTCATAGACTTTAAATGTTGGGCAAATTTTTTTACGCTTATATAAATTTCAAATCATCTTACAACTTTTTCCGCCGTAAAACCGCCTATTACTATGTTGTCCGACGTAGTGACAGGTGAGGTGTTGTAATTTATGTAAATTTCCGTTCCGTCCGAATAAACTGTTCTGTAAACGCCTGAAATATCGTTTCCGGCAGAATCGGTTGTGATTTTTTCGTGCTTTACCATTGTTTTGTTCTGAAGGCTTTCGAGAAGATCGGCGGATTCTCTGTAAAAATCCACGACTTCCGAAAGTTTTTCCTGCTCGGCATAATAACCGTAGTAAAATACCGAATCAGATGAATATACATAGCTGTAATGCGGCAGTGAACCGTACTCAAGATTTCTGAGCATTTCATATCTGTAAAGCGGATCGCCCGCGTCTATGGCGTCGGAATAGTAATTTACATATCCGTGGAGAACAAGCTCCGAAAAAGGAACCTGTTCGTACGCGTCCGATTCGGGATAGAACGTGTCAAAATCAAGATATGTATTTTCCGCGCCGTAAAGAGCGTATGCGTTGCCGCCGGTCACAGAAAGTTTGCCTGAATTGAGAAGGCTTCTCATCATGTTCATTACGCTCTGTTTTGCGTCTTCCCTCGAAAAACCTTTATCGGAATATATGACGCGCCCGGCGTCGGAAACGGAAATTCCGTCGCAGAGAGACATATATCTGCCGCCTGTAAACGACGTGAAAAGAGGAGTGAACCGCTGCATTGCGAGAAGATACTGGCGGTATGACGATTCGGATGAATATGAATTGAGATTTGTGTTGTTCTGAGCTCCCGACGACACGTCTGCTCCCGCCCTCGTATAAAATCTTGTCGTGTTCTGCGAGTCGTAGTACATCGGATCGGAAAACGACGCTGTCAAAGATGAATTGTCGGGCGCTAAAGCGGAGTCCGCAGCCGAATACGATTTGGATGAAGAAAAAATTCCCACGTCAAGATATGTCTCAAAATTCTGCTGAGACGAGTAATAATATAATTTTTTCAAATCGGAAATACGTCCGAGACTTGAATCGATACCCGAGGAGTAAAGATCTTTCTGCTGAACTCCTCCGTCGAAAAAGCCCGAAAGATTTACGGTGATATTGTCAAGTCCTTTTCCTTTGAGAGATGAAAGAATAGTCTCGGCCTGAGATACGGCAGTCAGCTTTTTCCCGCCGTTGGAGCCTGTGACGGTCAGAATAAAAGGCAGATCATCGTTTTCAGATTTTTGGGCGGACAGGTAGTTTTCGTTTATAAGTTCTTCCCTGACGGCAGAAGCCATGCCGGAATAATCGGCGCTTGAACCTGTCAGGAATTTGTATTTTACAGACATATCGCCCTTGTACGGCGTTCCGAGGTACGCATCCTGAGAATCCGTTTCAGTTCTGACCGGCGTCACGTTGAAAAGAGGGTAGACAGAAAACGGATTTGTTCCGTTTGCCCTGTTCGCTATAATCTCCGATATGCTGTCGCCTTTTTCAATGACTGCGGCAAACGCGTTGCCACCTTTTTTCAGACCGAAAGCAGGTATTCTCGCGGACGCCGAAATATCTCCGCTCTCGGCAGGATCCTGACCGTATACGTGAAAATCAACATGACTTGTGCTGCCGTCGGTTTTATCCAAGTGCATTACAGCACCCGAATTGTCAGGCAGAAGAATGTAGTCGTCGGATGACGTCTCGTAGGAGGAGCCGAAATACGGCATAACGGAAACTGTGAGAACGGAAAGCCCCGGAGCTGTTTTTATCTCGCTTCCATTTACTGTAAATTCCACATCCTGTCCCGAAAGTGTTATTTCAACAGGTACCGACGCCCAGATTTCGCCCTGGAGCAAATTTTCATAAGATTTATTTGCAGTTGAGTTGTTTGAACCCATAACATATGTAGTCTTTATTCCGCTGTCTGTTTTTTCAGTCTTGTCTGTCCCGAAAGCGACGCTTGAGTCCTGGGAATCAAGCTCGTATACGCCGTTCGCGTTGGCCACGGTTATTTTGATCATCGAGCTCAAATAATTCGATTCGTTTAGAAGCGACTGAAAAACAGAATTTCCTGAGTTGTCGCATACCGAAATTCCGGTAGTGTCTTTGTCAAAATAAAGTGAGAGAAAATCGCCCGACGCGATTTTCTCTTTGTTTTCCGATGCCGAATGGTACTTAAATCCCATATTGGTAGCAGTTGCCGCATCGGTGTATTTGAATTTTACAAAATCCGACTTTTTCTCTTCGCCGCCGCATGACGATAAAACAGAAGCGATTATAACAAAAGCCAAAATCAAACAAAAAATTCTTTTTTTCATTTCTTTGAAATTATTACTCAATAAAAAATCAATCGGACGAAAGCTGTGTTTTTCTGTCGAGACGTCTGTTGTAAAGGAACATCGAAACGCCTGCCGAGATTATCAGAAAATATCCTATGAAACTGAATTTGTCAGGTATTTCGTCGAATATGAAAAATCCGAGTATCGCGGCGAAGAATACCTGGGTGTAATCGTAGACTGAAATTTCTTTCGCCGGAGCGTACATGTATGCTTTTGTTATGCCTGTCTGTCCTATACAAGCCGAAATTCCGGCGAGCAGAAGAAACAAACATTGATTAAGCGACATAAACTCGTGTTTCCAAATTATAAACGGCAGACATAAAACGCAGGAAAAAGCGGAGAAATAAAATATTATTACCTTCCCGTTTACTCCTTTTAATCCGAGCTTTCTGACAAACGTATAGGCAATTCCGGCGCCGAGACCTCCGAGAAGTCCCATAAAAGCAGGAAAGGCCTGAATATTGGAGCCGGTTGGCTTTATTATGAAAGCGCTGCCGACAAAAGCCGTTATCACGCCGATTATCTGAACCAACTTCGGCTTTTCTTTTAAAATAATAATTGAAAAAATTACCGCGAAAAACGGCGACATTTTGTTAAGCATATTGGCGTCGGCAATATTCAGCCTGTCAATAGCGTAAAAATTGCACAGAAGACCAAGAGTGCCGAAAAAGCTTCTGCAGAATAGGTCGGGCACGTTCTTTTTTTCGGGGATGAAAGAGATATGCTGTTTTATCATGATTATTCCGAAAACAACCATCGCCACGAAATTTCTGAAAAAAGCTTTTTCAAATGTGGGAAGGTCGCCGGAAAGTTTGACAAATGTCGTCATCAGAGAAAATCCGAACGCGGCAAGCAGAATAAATCCTATCCCCTTCAGACGTCTTACAGACTGCGATTCGCCTTTGACCGAAGAGTTTTCTTTATCTTTCATTTTATTTTATCTCCCTGAAACAGTCGTTCAGGTTTTTGCCGATGCCTGAAATTACTGTCAACACAAATAATAACATATCATTTTATTTAATTCAAGTGAACTCGGTTTGTCAATCAGCTGTTTTGACATGCAGAAAATTAAAATCATTTTATTTTTTGCAGACAAAAAACAGGCTTCCGACAAAGGAAGCCCAAAAATATTATTTTTTATTTCACGCCGGCGAATCTTAAAACCATCTTGTCGTATGAAACATCTGAATTGTCATTGTCGCTTAATTTATAAATGTTGTTTTCTATCCTGATGTTTGTCACCGACGTTGTGAAATGAACGTAATCGTTTATCTTCGGATTGCCGATAAATTCGCAGTCGTGAATAAATATCGCGTTGTGTTTTGCGTCCTTATGATTTCCTATGGCGGCGGCGTTATTGCATGTAAATCTGCATTTTGAAAATTCAATGTTTTCGCACGGAATCTCATCACGTTTGAAAAGCATCTCTGATTTATCCGACAGGTATACCGGACCGTAAAGATTTTTCTGGGCGTAATCTATCTGGACTAATTCGTTGTAATCCACGTCTGTTCTAATCGCCGTGTATGAATCGCCGTCGAAGAAGCAGTTTTCAAATTTTACGTTTCTCGATGAATTGCATTCGACGTAATGTGCTTCCGATCCGTTTATAAAAGAGCAGTTTGAAATCACTATATTGCTGCCGTGCGTGAAATTTAATATAGATATGTGCGAATTTTCTTTTATGTCGGCGTTTCCGTCGAAAGTCGCGCCGTCAATAACGACATTGTGAATGCCGTTAAAACCTGCCGTATTCGGGTTCGTGTATGACGCGAGCATAAGGTTAAGCTCCGAAAACTCACCGCAGTAGCTGCCGAGAGGTTTTCTTTTTATCACGGCGCCCTTTTCAAATTTAAGAGTCTGATTTGAGAAAAATATAAGACAGTCGGAAATTAAATATTCGCCTTTCGGAAAATTTATCGTTCCGCCGTTTCTGAGACAGAAAAGCGCAGACTGAATAGCCACGGTGTCGTCTGTTTTTCCGTCGCCCTTCGCGCCGAAATTTTCCTTGACGTCAGCCGTATTTTTTTCAATCGGTTTTATCGGGTCAACAGATTGCGGATAAGAAAATCCGATTATCTCATTTTTGTTGCTGTCCGAATAAATGAGAAATTTGTCCCTGTGAAAATTAATTATCGAGTCAAAACAATTTTTAAGGTCACTGAAATAAGACGACAAGTCAAACGTCTGACCGTTCTGATTTGAAGAGGAAACGTCAGCCGCATTGTATTTTATAGATACTGTTTCGGAACATGCGAAAACGGCCGCGGCAGCGATAACTATGCTCAAAATAACAGCGATTTTCCTGTTCAAGACATATCCTCCCTCTTTTTTGATGTGAAAGAAATTAAAATTCACATAAATTTCCGCGAAAATCTTTGAAAGCTGAAAATTATGAAAATTATCCGTAAAACGATAAATCGCAAATAAATATTATCATTATTCGGCAGATATTTCAAGATGTATTTTGAATAAAAGCATTATTTTTAAGCCGATACGAAAATATAAATATTTTTTTTATTTTTCCGTTTATTTGACAACTTTGTTGATATGCGGCTATAATATTACCTATTATATTCGGATTCTGTTTTTTTTCATCAATCAATGAACAGATGAATAAATATTAACCGAGATGCTGTCCGATATAATACGTATGGTCGGAAAAATGAAAGGAATTAAATGCCATGAGCAAATTCAAGGAATTTTTGAAGAGAAAAGATATTGAAATTTCTGTCAAGCGTTATCTTGTGGATGCGATGGGCGCGATGGCGCAGGGACTTTTCTGCTCCCTTCTTATCGGCACGATAATAAATACGCTTGGCACGCAGTTTGGCATTGGATTTCTTACGAAATCCGTCGCAACAGTCGGCGGCGTGGATTACACTGTAGGCGGTCTTGCAAGCGCTATGAGCGGTCCTGCAATGGCTGTCGCTATCGGATACGCTCTTAAATGTCCGCCGCTCGTGCTTTTTTCTCTCGTTGCGGTCGGATTCGCGTCAAACGCTCTCGGCGGCGCGGGAGGACCGCTCGCTGTATTGATAATAGCTATTATCGCGTCTGAATTCGGAAAGGCCGTGTCAAAGGAGACGAAAATAGACATACTTGTGACGCCGACGGTTACTATCGGAATAGGCGTCGCTCTTTCGGCGTGGTGGGCTCCGGCAATAGGAAAAGCCGCGAGCAAGGTCGGCAGTCTCATTATGTGGGCGACAGACCTGCAGCCCTTATTTATGGGAATTTTAGTATCCGTACTCGTCGGAGTGGCTCTGACTCTGCCTATTTCGTCGGCTGCAATATGCGCGGCGCTGTCTCTTACAGGACTTGCCGGAGGAGCGGCAGTAGCCGGATGCTGCGCTCAGATGATAGGATTTGCCGTTATGAGCTTTAAGGAGAATAAATGGGGCGGTCTCGTCTCTCAGGGAATAGGCACATCAATGCTCCAGATGGGCAACATTGTAAAAAATCCCTGGATTTGGCTGCCGCCGATACTGACGTCTGCAATAACGGGTCCTGTCGCAACATGCCTGTTTAAAATGAAAATGGACGGCTCGGCTGTCTCTTCCGGAATGGGCACTTGCGGTTTTGTCGGTCAGATAGGCGTATACACCGGCTGGGTAAACGACATTGCGGCAGGTACAAAAACTGCTGTTACGGCTATGGACTGGACAGGTCTTATCCTGATTTCGTTTGTTCTTCCGGCTGTATTGTGTCCGCTTTTCGCGTATATTCTTCGCAGACTCGGAAGAATTAAAGACGGAGATATGAAGCTTGAACTGAAATAATCGACTCAAAAGCGTTTTATTTTCAGAGACCTGCGGCGTTTCTGAATAATCGATTGCCTCAAAACTCTGATTTTTGCGGCAATAAAAATTTAATTCGCTCGCCAATTCTATTTCAGATAAAATTCATTTACTTTTAAATGATTTGGTAGTATAATAAAAAAGACTATTTATTTGTATATTACGAATTATCTGTTATTAAAGCGGATTTTCATATTCTATTTTAAACAGAGGATTTTTTATATGAGACCTTTGACGGAAGAAAGAGAATTTATGCCGGTTATTCTCGGCGCGGATATTACAGCCTATTCCCTCGCGAGGACATTTCACGAAGCTTACAGAGTAAAATCTCTCGTCGTGTCGCAGAAACAGGCGAAGATAATTTCGGAAAGCAGAATAATTGAAAACAGGGTTGTTCCCGGAATGGACGATCCGGAAAAGCTTGTCGGCACGCTGATATCCATAGGACGGGAGTTCGGGGACAGAAAGAAGCTTATTCTTCTCGGCTGCGGCGATTTCTATGTAAGAAATTTCGTCGAAAACAAGGACAGGCTTAAAGACTACTATGTGATACCGTATATAGATTTGGATCTTTACAATCAAGTCGTACTGAAAGATAAATTTTACGAGACTTGCGATAAACTTGACATTCCGCATCCGAAAACATACGTCTACAACTGCGGTGAGGAAAACGATTTGAAATTCGATTTTGACTACCCCGTAATTGCAAAGACGGCGTCTTCCGCGCAGTATCATTACGCGGAATTTCCGGGCAAGAAAAAGGTCTTTAAATTCTACAATGAAAAAGATCTCAGACAGATGCTTTCTAATCTCGAAAAATCGTCTTATAATTACAAATTTTTAATTCAGGATATGATACCGGGCGACGATGAATACATGA
The DNA here is from genome assembly GCA_900314355.1 of uncultured Eubacteriales bacterium. Taxonomy (GTDB): domain Bacteria; phylum Bacillota; class Clostridia; order Oscillospirales; family Acutalibacteraceae; genus UBA1081. The sequence goes on from OMUY01000083.1 coordinate 35,818, forward strand.
GAGTTCTGACATGCTATTCCGACAGAAACGGCAAGGTTAAATTCGCGTCTCTCGGTCATTCTCTGCTTGAGGATCACACTCCGTCTGCCATAGGAAACCCGGTATGTATAGTAAACGAGACTAACGACAAAATAGTTGAGGACGCGACAAGATTTCTCGAATATGTAGGCTACACCGGATTTTCAAATTTTGACATAAAGTACGACAGAAGAGACGGCAGCTATAAATTCTTTGAGATAAACGTCCGTCTCGGCAGGTCGAATTACTACAATACGGCGGCTGGCTACAACGTTGCGAAATGGATGGTAGACGATTTAATCTATCATAAACAACTCGATTATGTAAAGGCCGACAGACAGGCTCTTTTCACTGTAGTGCCAAGAGGAATAATCAACCGCTATGTGAAAGATCCTGCAAACAGGGCGCTTGTTGACAAAATGTATAAAGAGCACAAGGTTTTCTATCCGCTTGATTATAAGCCGGATATGAGTCCGGTGAGATCGTTTTATGTATTCGCTTCACTTATGAATCAGTACAGAAAGTATTACCTTGCGGAAAAATCAGGCGACTGGAAAGCGGATTGATTTATGGACGAAAACAGAAAAATTCTCGGAATAATCGGAGGAATAGGACCTCTCGCGACAGTCTATTTTATGAATCTCGTAGTAAAAAAGACAAAAGCGGATAAAGACCAGGATCATATTCCGATGATAGTTTTAAATGATACTCTTATCCCCGACAGGACTGATTTTATCCTCGACGATAAAAAGCCCGACCCTGCCGTCAGGATGATAAGCGACGCGAAAAAACTCGAAGAAAACGGAGCCGATGTGATAGTGATGCCGTGCAACACCGCTCACTTTTTCTACGATGAAATATCAAAAGAAATATCGGTTCCCATGATAAATATCGTGGACGAGACCGTAAAATACGCGTCGGAAAATATACCCGGTATAAAAAAACTCGGAATACTTGCGACAATGGGCACTGTTTATTCGGGTTCTTACCGGAGATGCTGCGATAAATACGGGCTTGAATGTGTTGTTCCGTCCGAAGAGGATCAGAAAAATCTGATGACAATAATTTACGGACAGGTCAAAGCCGGCAAAAAGGCGGACACCAAGCTGTTAATGAAGATAATCGACAATCTTGAAAACGACGGATGCGACGCGGTCGTAATGGGCTGCACCGAGCTGAGTGTCGTAAACGAGGATATGAACTTAAACAGAAAAGATATAATAGATTCCATGGAGGTTCTCGCCGAAAAAAGCATACTTGCTTGCGGCGGGCGGCTGAATTAAAATAAATTTTATCGGAGAGAAAATAATATGTGCGGATTTGTAGGCTTTATCAACGATATTGCCGATATTGAAAAAAACAACGCCGAAGTAAAGGCGATGGCTGACAGAATAATCCACAGAGGTCCCGATATGGACGACATCTATGTGGACGAAAATGTATCATTAGGTTTCCGCCGGCTTTCAATTATAGATCTCGAGGGCGGTTCGCAGCCAATTTACAACGAGGACAGAACTTTGGTTCTTGTTTTCAACGGCGAAATTTACAACTATAAAGAAATCAGAAAAGAGCTTGTTGAAAAAGGCCACAAATTCTATACCGACACGGATTCAGAGGTTCTCGTCCACGGCTACGAGGAATACGGGGCTGATCTTCCGAAAAAACTCAGAGGAATGTTCGCTTTTGTCATCTGGGACAAGACTAAAAAGAAACTTTTCGGAGCGAGAGACATATTCGGAATCAAACCGTTTTTCTACTACATAAAAGACGGGAATTTTCTTTTCGCAAGCGAGATAAAGGCGTTCCTCTCAAATCCGAGATTCGACAAGGAGTTCAACGAGGACAGACTTCCCGAATATCTTTCGTTTGAGTATGTTCCTTCAAGGGAAACTTTGTTCAAACATGTCTACAAACTTGCGCCGGCGAGCTGTTTCACCTATGAAAACGGAAATTTCCGTGAGATGAAATACTACAACATGCGGTACCATGTAGACGAAAGCAAGACTCTCGATGAATGGCAGGATATAATTTCCGAAACATTCAGGGATTCGTGCGCCGTTCACTCTATTGCGGACGTCGAGGTAGGCGGATTTTTGTCATCGGGCGTTGACTCGTCCTACGCCGTAAAGGAAATGTCCCTTAGAAACGACGTAAAGACGTTTTCCGTTGGATACGAAGAGGAAAAATATTCCGAGCTCAAATACGCTCAGGATTTCGCAAAGACTATAGGAGTCGAAAATTACGCCAAGAAAATTTCCGCGGATGAATTTTTTGACGCCGCTCCGCTAGTCCAGTACCATATGGACGAGCCGCTTCCGAATCCTTCGGCAATATCGCTTTATTTCCTCGCAAAAATGGCGTCTGAACATGTAAAGGTAGTTTTGTCGGGTGAGGGCGCCGACGAGCTTTTCGGCGGCTATCACTATTACATGGATCCTCTGTATTTTGAAAAATATCAGACCGAAGTGCCGTATATACTCAGAAAAGGTCTTGCCGACGCCGTTAAGCCTCTTCCTTTTTTCCACGGAAAGAGGTTTTTGACGAGAGGCGCCATGCCGCTTGAGGAATATTATATCAGAAACAATTACAATTTTACTTTTGACGAAAGAAAGCTTGTGATGAAATTCGGATGCGGCGCTCCCGACCCGGCTGTATTTACGGCTCCTTATTTCGGCGAATGCAAAGGGCTTGACGATGTAACGAGAATGCAGTATGTCGATATGCAGACGTGGCTCTGCCAGGATATTCTTGTAAAAGCCGACAGGATGTCAATGGCAAATTCACTTGAACTCAGAGTTCCGTTCCTCGACAGGGAAATGCTGAACGTCGCTCTTTCTATCCCTGCCAAATACAGAGTATCAAAGACAAAAGCGAAAATAGCGCTGAGAGGTGCGGCGCTTAAACAAGTTCCCGAAAAAGTGGCGTCAATGCCGAAAACGGGTTTTTTGACTCCGTTAAACGACTGGCTGAAAAGAGATAAATTCTACGGCGAGGTCAAAGATGAATTTAATTCCTCCGAAGCAGACGAATTTTTCAATATTGAATATATCAATAAGCTTCTTGACGACCACAGAGAGGGAAAAGCGAAAAATATGAAGAGGATTTGGTCGGTCTACTCATTCCTCCTCTGGTACAGAAGATATTTTATTGAGGAAAAATGATTAACAGCGAAAGCAATTTAAAAGATTTCATACCGAAAGTAAGGTTTGCGGTCTTTTCCGATGTCCATACGAGAAAAAACGCCGATTGCGTTCAGCTCGAAAGGCTTAAAACAGGACTTGAGGACGCATATTATTTCGCCCGCTCAAACAAAAAATACAAAAAGCTTGACGCTTTGTTTTTTGACGGCGATTTTGTCGACTCGGGAGCGGAAGAAGAATTTGAAAATTTCACGGAAGTAATAAAAAATCACGTTGACAAAAACGAGACTTCTGTCGTATGCAATATGGCGTCCCACGAATACGGCGCCGAAGGCAAGGAAAAAGCGGAGGAAAAACTCAGAAGATATTTAAAGCAGGAACCGAACAGGCATCTCAAAATTAACGGATTTCACTTTATTTCTGTTTCCTGCGAAAATCACTGCAGGTTTTCGGACGTTCAATTTGATTTTGCCAGGAAATATTTAGATGAGGCGTTTGAGGAAAATCCGAAAAAACCGATATTTTTCTTTCAGCATCCGCATATAACGGGGACTGTGTACGGCTCCGTATTATGGGGTGACGAAGATTTTTATCCGATACTTATGAATTATCCGCAGGTTGTGGATTTTTCCGGTCATTCCCACGCGCCGATAAACGACCCGAGGTCAATTTATCAAAAATATTTCACTCTCCACGGAACAGGGACGCTTTCTCATTTGGCGCAGGACGAGTTTGACAAGGAAGGAGGAATACATCCGTCGGACAACAAGACTGCCGCCCAGTTTTTAATTGTCGAGGCTGACGAAAACGGAAAAACGGTCATATACCCGTACGACATTATCACCCGCAAGGTTTTTGACTGCGGTCCGAGAGTAATCGAAAGACCTTGGGACATTTCTTCTTATATATATACTGATGAAAGGTATAAAAATCCGGAGACGCCGTATTTTGACGACGGCGAAAAAATAAATGTCGAAAAAACTGAAAACGGAATAAAAGTTTCGTTTAAGCAGGCAAAATCCAAGTCGGAGAGAATAAATTTTTACATAGTTACGGTAAAAAGAGCCGAAGATAATGCGGTAGTCAGAAGAATTTCATTTTGGTCAGACTATTATTTAAACGATATGCCCGAAACGGTTGAAAAAGATATAACGCTCGGAAAAAACATAAAAGGCAAATTGATTGTAGAGGCCGAGGCGGAGGGCTTCTGGCACAATGTTTCGTCTGACAAATTATCCGCCGAAACAGAAATATAAAATAATAAAATTTAATGTATAGGAGATTAAATTCATGGACAACACTTTCACACCTGCCGTGAGATTCGCGGTATTGAGCGACATTCACATAAAGGACGACCCGGAATGCAGAGAAATGAAAAGGCTCGACGAGGGTTTGAGATACGCGTACAGATACGCCCGTTCGTCGAAAACATACAATAAGCTTGACGCCGCATTTTTCGTAGGCGATTTTACTAACTCCGGACATGATAAGGAGTTTGAGAACATCGCATCGGTTCTCAATCGCTCCATAAATTTTGACGAGACAAAGCTTTATCTGTCTCTCGCCAGCCACGACAGGCACTGCGATGATGACGGCAGCGAGGAAAATTCCGACAATTACTTAATGAAATATTTCGGTGTTGAGCCGGATATCCACACGGTAATAAACGGCTTTCATTTTATATCGGTTTCATGCGACAACCATTGCCGTTTTTCCGACGACAGGAAAGCTTTCGCCGAAAAAGCTTTAAAAGAATCGAGAGACGACGATCCGAAAAAACCGATATTTTTCTTTCAGCATCCTCATATAAACGGAACCGTATACGGTTCGGTGCTTTGGGGAGACGATGATTTATACCCTATACTTGAAAATTATCCTCAGGTAGTCGATTTTTCAGGTCATTCTCATGCTCCGATAAACGACCCGAGGTCAATTCATCAAAAACATTTTACAAGCCATGGAACAGGTTCTCTTTCGTATTTCGAGCTTGACGAGTTTGATAAATACTACGGAACAATTCCGCCCGACAGAGAAAAGTGCGCTCAGTTTCTTATTGTCGAGGCCGATAAAAACGGAAAAACCGTAATAAAGCCCTTTGATATTTTGACGCAGAATTTCTTTACCTGCGGTGACAGAGTTATAGAAACTCCGTGGGATCCCGATTCGTTTACATATACCGACGAAAGGTATCACAATCCGGAAAGACCTCATTTCAAAGAAAATACCGCGATAAATATCAAACGTTCCGGCGGAAAAATAACGATAGAATTTGAACAGGCCGTTTCCGAGACCGAGAGAGTAAACAGCTACACTATGACGGTAAGAAGAAAATCCGATTCGGTTATTGTCAAGCGCATTTCGTTCTGGTCGGGCTACTACCTTTACAACATGCCGCCGCTTGCCTCAGCCGAAATAGAGCTTGAACAGGGCGAGTACAATGTTGAAATCGAAGCGGAGGGATTCTGGCACAATAAGTCAGACAACAGACTGCGTTTTACTCTTAACGTTTGATAAAATCCATACATGTCAGAAAAATTTGAGGATCCGAATACGATTCTCAATCCTAAAATCGCAAGTTTTTGGCTTCTGCCGCATTAAACGGGAGCCGAGCGGATATTCCGCCCTAATTACATAAAGGAAAGAAGTGAAAAGAATGGATGGTAATTTGTCGCCTGAGTTTAAATCAATGATTTCGCAGGAACTGAAAGACAACAACTATATAAATAAAGTCGATTTCGTCAAATACGGAGTTAAAAGAGGACTCAGAAACGCCGACGGAACAGGCGTTATGGCCGGTCTTACAAAAATATGCTCTGTCGAAGGCTACTACATGGACGACGGCGAGAAGATACCGAAGAAAGGTCATCTCTATTACAGAGGCGTCGATTTAGACGACATAGTGGACGCCTGCGTAAAAGAAAACAGATTTGGATTCGAGGAGGTCGCTTGGCTCCTTCTTTTCGGTCACCTGCCCACGAAAAAACAGCTTGAATATTTTGAAAAATATCTTTCCGACCATAGGGAACTGCCCGAAAACTTCACAGAGGATATGATAATGAAAGCTCCGTCGCCGGACATAATGAACAAGCTCGCGAGGGGCGTTCTTTCGCTTTACTCCTACGACGACAATCCCAACGATACGTCACTTGAAAACGTGCTTCAGCAGTCGCTTAATCTTATCGCGCAGACGCCGACTATGATAGCTTACGATTATCAGGTCAAAAGAAGACATTATTATCATAAGAGCATGTATATACATCCGCCCGTCCCCGGTCAGACTACGGCTCAGGTTCTTTTATATTCGCTCAGATCGGACAAACAGTTCACCGATGAAGAGGCTAAACTTCTTGACAGATGTCTTATGATACATGCGGAGCACGGCGGCGGAAACAACTCGACTTTCGCTACAAGGGTTCTTTCTTCGTCCGGCACCGATACATATTCGGCGATAGCGGCAGGCATTGGCTCCCTGAAAGGCCCAAGACACGGCGGCGCCAACAAAAAAGTGTCGCAGATGGTAGATTTCTTCATGGAGAACGTAGACGACGTCACTGATGAGAATCAGGTAGCCGATTACCTCAGAAAGATATTGAGGAAAGAGGCCGGCGACGGTTCCGGACTTATATACGGAATGGGTCACGCGGTATATACTTTGTCTGATCCGAGAGCCGTGATTTTAAAGCGTGAAGCCGAAAAATTCTGCAAAGGAAAGGATTTTGAAAAAGAGTTCAGACTTCTCAGCAATATCGAAAAAATGACACCCATTGTGTTCAAAGAAGAGACTAAAAGCGACAAATGTATGTGCGCGAATGTGGATCTCTATTCGGGATTTGTATATAAGATGCTTGACATACCGGCCGATCTTTACACTCCGCTTTTTGCCACGGCGAGAATGGTAGGCTGGACTGCTCACAGAATAGAGGAGCTTTATACCGGCGGCAGAATTATAAGACCTGCTTATAAATCCATTGAAAAAAGGGTCGATTACGTTCCGCTTGATGAAAGAAAAAGAAATCAGGAATAAATCAAAGATATTTTTTCGGGTACAGATTTTTTTACCGGCATCTGCCGAAATCAATTTTGAAGCACGCCCGAATATATGTTTTATAAAGTTATTTAAAAATTGCGAATAGTGAAATTATTCCGACAGGCGACATTACCGCGCCCGCCGATATAAAGGAGATAAATTTTATGTCTGCTAAAGGTACAAAAAAAGGCGTCGGCCCTAATCTGATTTTTCTGATTTTCTGCGTAGGGCTTGTTATAGCGTGCCCCGTCAGAATGTATATTCAGATTAAAAATATAGATCCGTCGACAGGATTTTATATAAATTCAAATTATCCGCTTGTGGAGTTATTGAGTGTGGTTCTGATCGCCGCGTCTTTATTTATCCTTATTTTTTCATATTGTTCGAGCGATATTTTCTCCGCCGTCGAATTGAAAGGCAGACAGATACCGCTTTCCGTCCTTTCTCTTTTCGCTTCGATAACTTTGGTCTACGATTCCATAATCGAGCTTACCGGCAGAGACCAGAGAATGGCAGCCCTCGTTCAGAGCGAAAGATCGGTTGAAACTGTCGAAAAGCTTCAGGGCGTTTTTTCGTTCCTCGCCGCATGCTGGTTTATCATTCTTTTTATCGGCTTTCTTTTCGGGTCAAATTTCTTTAAAAAGATAAAAATTTTCTCGCTTTTCCCTCCGTGCTGGGTGATTTTATCAATGCTCGGCAAGCTTTTGATAGCTATTAATTACCGCAAGGTTTCGGATATGGCTCTTGAACTTATCGCAATGATATTTATGCTTTTATTCCTCCTGTCATCTGCCAGACAGCTCACCGACACAAACAGGGAAGGAAATTTCTGGCTTTCGGTCGGCTCCGGAATTGTAGCGTCGCTTCTGATTTTCACATATGACATACCGAGGATAAGCCTTTCGTTAATGGGAAAAACAAATCTGCTCGTTCAGGGTTTTCCAATAAGATATTCACACTTGGCTATTGCTTTCTTCGCGATAGGATTTATAATTACGGCTCTGAGAAAAGGCAGCGAGGCAGACCCGGATAAAATTGAAAAGCCGGCTGTTCCCGTAAAAATAGAAAAAGCCGAAACTGCGGAAGAGACGAAAACCGAACAGAAGCAGTCCGCTCCGGTTTCGGACGAAAACGGAAACTTCTCTGTTTCCGCCAACAAGAATAAACCGGAAAACAAGAATTGATATTGTCTCAAATTAAATTTATTTTCTGTCGTGGTTTGTATGATATCCTGAATTAATAAAACATTCTCTGCCGGCAGAAAATAAAAGGAAATCAATTTTCAGCCGTTTATTTAATAAAAATATGTTTTTTTCGTCAGTTCTGCTTACGCTCAAGCAGGTAGTGATTTTATATATCATGGCGGCTGTGGGATTTGCCGCCGACAAAACAGGAATATACAAAGCCGAGGTATCAAAAGCCACAAACGACCTGATGTTCTATGTAGTCACTCCCTCGGTAATCGTCAATTCGTTTTTCTCGGCGGAATTTTCCTCAGAGTCTGGCAAAAATTTTCTGACGGCCGTAATCTTTTCCGTTTTTTCCCATATAATCGGGATGGCGTTAAGCGCTCCTTTTTTCAATAAAAAAGATACAGACTCGGTCGTACATAAATTTGCTGTCGTCTACGCCAATGTCGGGTATATGGCTATTCCGCTGACGCAGGCGATATTGGGCGATGAAGGCGTTTTTTATGCTTCGGCGGCTGTCGCCGTTCTCAACATTATATGCTTTACGCACGGAATTTTCCTTATGAACAAGGGCGTGAAGGCGGAAAGAAACATAAAAACGCTTGTTTTGAATCCGGGTCTTATAGCGGTAGTCATAGGTCTCCCGTTTTTTCTGACAGGTATAAAACTGCCGGAGATAATAACAGAGCCGGTCAGATATTTAAGCCTTTTGAACACGCCTCTTGCGATGATAATGCTCGGCACTTATATTGCAAGGACAAATCTCAGGAAAATTTTTACGGGAAAAAACAGATATCTTGTAGTTTTTCTCAGAAATATATGTGTGCCGGCTGTTGTTTTCCTTATATTAAAGGCGGTTGGAATATCCGGCAAAGTTGCGATGTGCATAATGATTTCGGCGTCCGCTCCGAGTGCGAACAACACTGTTCTTTTCTCCGTGAAATACGGCAAGAACGAATCGGAGGCAAGCCGGACCGTCGCTTTATCTTCTGTTTTTGCGATAATCACAATGCCGTTTCTTATTTCTCTCGCGGCGGTTTGATGAGAAAAATATTTAAATCTTATTACGGTTTTCAATTTACAAATAAAAATTATGAATTTCGGAAATATAAAAATATCCGAAGCGACGGAAAAAAATATTTCCGCGCTTGTAGACGAGGGAAGGCTTTCGCACGCCGTTTTGCTCACAGGCTCTGCCGCGTCCGACAGAAAAAAGGCCGCTTTGGCGATAGCGTCTGCGCTATACTGCACAGGCGGAGGAAAAAATAAGCCGTGCGGAAAATGTTCGAGATGCGTGCGCATAAAAAAAGAAGAATTTCCTGACGTCACCTTGATTTCTAAGGACAAGGACAGGACAAATATACCTATCGATGTAATTAAGCAGATGAAAAGAAACGCTTATTTGCTGCCCAACGAGTCGGATTTTCAGACTTTTATCATAACGGACGCCGAGTCTCTTCGTCCTGACGCGCAGAACTCTCTTCTCAAAATTTTAGAAGAGCCTCCGGAGACCGCGAGATTTATTCTTTGTGCAAAAGACAAATCGTCAATTCTCGAGACGATACTTTCGAGAGTTGAACAATTTTCCCTGACGGAAGATTCGGATATCGCCGCAGGAGGAAAAATCGGGAAAAAAGCGGAGACCGCAGCCGATTCGTTCCTGGACAGCCTTGTCAAAGGCAACGAATATTCGGCTATGATTTCTCTTGCCCCGCTGATAAAAGACAGAAATAATTTCATGGATATGGCCGAAAAGTGTATGTTGGTTTTCAGGGACGCGATTTTTATCGGCAGAACGGAGACAATGCTTTCAGGCTCCGAAAACCGCGCGAAAGAACTTAGAAAAAAATTCAGCGACAAAAAACTTATAAAAATGACAGAGCTTTTTGACAAATCATCATCCGACGCTATCAGAAATATTTCCATGACATCGGTTATAAATAATTTGATATCAGAGTGTTTTACATTATAATAAAGGAGAAAAAAGATGGCAGAAGTCATCGGAGTAAGATTTAAGGACGGCGGAAAAACTTATTTTTTCGGTCCTAATGGAATAAAATTCAATTCTGGCGACAGCGTTATTGTGGAAACAGCAAGGGGAATAGAGTGCGGAAAAGTAGACTGCGCCAATAAAGAAGTTTCGGAAGACGAAATCGTAAAACCTCTTAAAGACGTAATAAGAAAAGCTACGCCGAACGATTTGAAGCTGGACGAAGCGAACAGAAAGCTTGAGGAGACGGCGGCTGGCGTTTTTGAAAATTTAGTCGGAAAACACGACCTTAATATGAAGCTCGCCGGGGTTGAATACACATTTGACAGAAAAAAGATTATTTTCTATTTCACCGCTCCGTCAAGGGTGGATTTCAGATCTCTCGTAAAAGACCTCGCTTCATTTTTCAAGACGAGGATTGAACTTAGGCAGATAGGCGTAAGAGACGAGGCGAGAATGATGGGCGGCGTAGGAATATGCGGAAGACCTTTCTGCTGCAAGCAGTTTTTGACTGATTTTCAGCCTGTAACTTTAAAAATGGCTAAAGAACAGGGCATGAGTCTTAATACGTCTAAAATCTCCGGAGCTTGCGGAAGGCTTATGTGCTGTATAAAATTTGAGTCGGAGGGATATGAATATCTTCTGAAAAAATATCCCAAAACAGGCGCGTACGTAAACACACCGGACGGCAAAGGCGTCGTAACCGAAGTAAATCTTATGTCAGGAAAAATAAAAGTCCGCCTTGATAAGGCGCAGGAGGCGGCGCCGAGAACTTTTGAGCTTAAAGATTTAGATATCATTAAAGACGCGAGCATTACGCTTTCAAAAGAAGAGCTTGCCGAAGCGGGAGACGTTGAGGATTGAAAAACATACAAGGGGAGAGAAAAAAGAACGTCTGCTAAAAAAGATTTCGCAAAACATATTGACGGAAAAACGTAAAAAGAAAGGAATTAAAAAATATGATTAACGGAAAACCTCCGAGAGGTTCGGGACTTTTCCCCGACCATATAATGATCTCGATAAATTCTGACGCGAGATACAATATGACCGTCACATGGAGAACCGACAAATCCGTAGAGACGGGTTTTGTGCTGTCAAGGAAAGACGGTGAAACCGAAAGTAAAAGAACGGATTCCGATAATTCGTTCTTTAAATCCGATATTGACGAGTCTTATATTCACTGGGCGCATATTAAAAATCTTGAACCGGGAACAAAATATTATTACACTTGCGGCGACGAAACGCACCGCTCCGATGAATTTTATTTCACCACAGAACCGGAAAACTGCGAAAAATTTAAATTCCTCGCAATTTCGGATCAGCAGAAAGGCGAGCCTCACGACGCGCCGGATTATTCTATTTTCAACTCCTTTATGCTCGATGTTCTGAAAAAAAATCCCGACATAGCTTTTATTCTCTCTGCCGGAGACAATACCGACTGCGGTCAGCATGAAGTTCAGTGGAACGGAATGTTTGCTACCGGCGCGAAAGGGTTTGCCGAATATAAACCGTACATGATGGCGGAGGGAAACCACGACACGAGAGGATTTAAGGATTACGACAAAGGAATCGGAAGATATTATTCCGAGCCTGCGGAATTTTTCTGCAATCAGCTCAGAGGCAGCTACAATTACGACGGTCCCGATTCATGCAAGACAGAAAATTATACATTCGATTACGGCAACGTCCATTTCAACGTGTTCGGAGTAAATTTTCCGGAAGACGTAAACGAATGGCTTAAAAAAGATATACCGTCTTCGGACAAAACCTGGAAAGTGGGAGTATATCATTTTCCTATCGCCTACTCCGGTTCAGACTGCCAAAATAATGACGGATTTCCCATTATGAAAGACGGAACCGAGCTTGAGGATATTATTTTTTCGGGTCACGAGCACAGCTTTGCGAGATCTTTCCCTTACAGGGATTATCAGCTTTTTGACAGACCGTCGGAAGGAACGGTAAATTACGTTCTCGGCGATACAGGCGATAATCCTCCCGGAACGCTTTCATTGGAGAAAGTCTGGCACTGTTCTTGGTATCCAAACGAAGAGAAGGGAAAATTAATGGCCTGCTTAGTGGAGGTAGACCGCAAAAAAATGACTCTTACCTCATTCCTTTCTGACGGAACAATAGTTGACAAATGCGTTATTGACAAGGAAAAAGATGAGATAATTCCCAACAGGGCGGCTCCGATATTCAATAAAAACAAGACGAGGTACATGTATAAGGGCGCGGACATAGGACTTGCGTCGATGGATGTTTACGCCGAGAAAAAAGACAACGTTTGGTATCTTCCTTTTGCTGTGCTTGCTCAGACAATAGGCGGCAAAGTTATTAAAGAAAAAGGAAAAGTCACTGTCGACGTAAATAATCACGTCGGAGTATTCACCGAAAACAGCGCATCGGCTCTTGCGGACGGCAAAGAAAAAGAACTTGAAGGCAAGGTTTACAGAGGAAGCAAAGGGCAGCTGTATATTCCTGCGTCCGCATGTTCGATTTTCGGTATGACTTATACTTACGCCGAGAGAAACAATTTCTTGAGTTTTGAGCATCCTGACGAGATAAAGCCCATTACCGTCCAGCCTTAAAACGAAGGCTTTAGTTGAAGGATTTTTTACTCCGAAAAAATCTTATGCAAATTTCGGCGTATGACAATCAAAATCTCCAAAAAAACAGAGAAAAAATATTGTTTCTTTGGTTATCGGTGATATTGACATTTTTTTAACAAAGTCATATATTATTGCTGTAAGTTGTCGCTTACTCAATAATCAATAATAAGGAGACAAAAAATGGAAGTTACTAAAAATACAGTTATCGGCGATATGCTGAATTACGATATGGGACTTGCTTATGTCCTCATGCAGTGCGGCATGCATTGCGTAGGATGCCCCGCTTCAATCGGAGAAACTCTCGAAGAGGCGTGCGCGGTTCATGGACTTGACCCTGACGTTGTAGTAAAGCAGGTAAACGATTATATTTCTCAGAATCCCGTGTCCGAAAAAGCTTGAACCGAATAAAATTCAAAACCGGCAGACGCTCTAAAAAGCGTCTGCTTTTTTGTCCGCATTTTTATTTGACCGATTAAAAAAGAACACGTCCTTTGGTTTGTTATAAAATAATTTCTTTACAAATCACGGCTTTTGTTTTATACTTTAACCTATCACAGCAAGAAGTCTCCCACCTCTAAGGTGGAGGGATGA
>OMUY01000023.1 GCA_900314355.1 uncultured Eubacteriales bacterium
AACATGACCCTAACATGTCCCAATGAAAGGCAGGTATATTCCGTGATCCTTTTGGATCATAATCTGACAATGTGATAGTATTGTGCAGTAATTAACTTTAAGGGCGGCTAATATTATGCGGTCGCCCTTATTATTATTATAAGAAGAATGGAGATGATACAACAATGATATTTGCAATGTCTGATATTCATGGCTACTCTAAAGATAAAACCATGTCATTGTTACAGCAAGCTGGATTTGATAAGAATGACTTTATGTATGTTCTTGGAGACGTGATTGACCGAGGTGAGGATGGAATCAAAATGCTTCAATGGATGATGGAGCAGCCTAATGTTGAATTGATCTTGGGGAATCATGAAGCGATGTTTTTGTCCTGCGGTTTTATCTTTGATGAAATTACGGACGAGTTTTTAACGGGCTTGACTGAAAAAAAATGTCGTTATTACGCATATGGCAGTTTAACGGTGCAGCGCCGACAATTAAGGCGTTGAGTTGTCTGACGTCTCCTGAAAGAAACGATATACTAGATTACATATGTGAAGCTCCCTTATTCGACACTGTGACTGTCAATGAGAGGGATTTTCTCCTAACGCACAGTGGATTAGGTCATTTTGATCCTAACAAGAAAATGAGCGACTATACACCGGATGAGCTTCTTTGGAACCGTCCCCGATTGGGAACTGAGTATTTTGACGATATTACCGTTATTTTTGGACATACGCCCACGTTTAAATACGGAGAAGAATATAAAGGAAGGATACTGAAAACAAAAACGTGGATCGATATTGATGCAGGGGCAGCGAACGGATATGCTCCAGCGCTATTGTGTCTTGATACAATGGAAGAATTCTATATTCACACTGATGAATAGAAATGAAAAATAATATGAAAAGATGTCGTTGCTCGCTTGATGCGGACAACGATTTTTTCTTGTAAAAGAAAACCACAGTACATTTATCAGGTAATGTAACATATAGACATAGACAACAAACAAGGAGGACATAAACCTATGGAACTGTATGCAGGAAAATCGTATCTTCGGGCATCCAAAGATTTACAGAAAGCATTAGTGGGGGCGTCAACGTCGCTTTATGAAAGAATCCAGTCATACGAAAACCAAAATATCCCGTTTGACAATATTTATAACGACGATAAAGTGAAATATGACAAACACGGTCGGTTTTATACTTACAAAGCACATAAGCAGAATATGCAGATCCGTATGCTTTACGCATACATCGTCATGGATGGAACAGCGGTTATTATCATAGCGGATTTTGCCGTCAAAAAAAAGAATAACAAGGAATATATCAAGTCATTTGATTCTGTTAATTCAATAGATCCAATAACGATATATAATGCTTCTACCTGTGTATACAGCTGTTAAATAAATGAAAGTCACATCGGTTGTTTAGCCATAATGTAAGATAGGCGCAGCAACAGGAAAGGAGAACGGTAATGAGCAGAACAAGAGATCGGCCTGATTCTTAAATAAAAAAGCAGTGAAACGGAGGTGAAAGAAATGTGGAAATGGACACTTTTGCTTAAAGCAGTCTGGTGGGCCATCGGCGGCTATAACGAATGCTATTGATGCCAGACAAACACATTCAATTCAAATAAACTCATAAATAAGTAAAAAGAGAAAGAAAAAGAAAGAGGTTAACTCCAATGACAAAAGCAAGAAAAACATTCGCAAGCGTTATCGCCATGCTTCTCGCAATCCTCAGCTTGACATCCGTTCTGGTTCTTCCTGCAAGCGCTGCAACTTCTGGCGGAGAGAACACACGCACGATCAACGTTCAGACATACTCTGACTGGTCCCGTCCCGGCTCAGAATCCATCACTCTCAAACAGAATAAATGTACCTATACATATCAGGCTCTGAAGGGGTTTAAATGGGTTACTAAGACGGGCAGTATGTATCCCTACTACAAAATCACAATCAAAAACAATACCAATGGCAAGACAACAACGAAGACTTGGCACAGTGCATCCATAAAACTGTCGTTAAACAGAAACTCCAATTATACAATTACTGTTGCTTATGATTGGCAGAACACATGGCTTTCCAGTAACTGCAACGCAAACAACTGGAAGAACAGCCCTTCATGGTGGGTAAGCGCAACGCATAAAGCAAGCGCATGGTAAACTGATATCAAACGGCCTGCGGCAGAACAGTCTGTCGCAGACCGTTTCATCATCGGTTAAAAAGTTTTCTACATTCACGGTGATCACAGGTGTTATGATAAGCGCAAAGAAAAAGGAGGCAACGATTATGGTTGTTATTCAGGGAACATATGAGGATATCATCCATTATTATGAATCGACAACGGTTGGAACTTATTTCGAGTTCACATTTTCTTTTGTCGGATACAATGAGATTTTCAGGGAACTTGACAGGTTTCTGTGGGAATCAAAGCATGTTTTGCGCTTTCAAAACACATATGTGGGGAATGTGTTAATCGAATTGTCAGGCTGGAACCAAAAAGCTGACAGTGATTTCAACGAGTATTTCGACGCGTTTATGTACTTCCTCAAAAGCAAGTGTAATGCGCTGCATGTGACCTTTTTTGCCGAGGGACAATGTTCAAAAAGCTTATACGATCACCTGAAAAGCCATTTTGATATGCATCTGATCGACCCCGAAAAGGGCGAGGTTAAAATACATGAAGTTCATCACACGCGTATTGGGTTCAGCACGAGGGAGGATTAACGTATGTATGAAGCAAGATACAGAAAATACATAACGAAGAGTCATTCAAGATTTGCGGAGCCTGTAGAACTGACTGCATCGCTTAAATGTATTACGCCGGAAGACTACACACATTCCGGTGCGCCTTTGTTTTATGAAAATGGAAATCTCTATGTCGACGATTCCGATGCACACACGATTGCCATAGGCCCGACGGGTTGTAAAAAAACACGCACCATCGTTGTCCCTACGGTTGAATCGATAATTGCTTCAGGGGAGAGCGCAGTCATCAACGATCCGAAAGGGGAAATTTACAGAAAGACAAGTGGTGCTGCCAACCAAAAGGGTGCAGACGTCTATGTCCTTAATTTCCGTAAACCGTCGGAATCTCATGGTTGGAATCCGTTGGCTCAAGCTCATCGTTATTATCAAATCGGCAATCTGGACGCGGCGTATCAGTGCATTAACGACTTTGCGTCGAGCGTTATCGCACCGGCATTAGAAAACACGGTGGACAGATATTGGTCAGATACGTCTATGACCTTTTTAATCGCTCTAATGCTGATTTTGATGGCGTCCGTCCCCATAGAGTATTTCAATATCAGCAACCTCAATCAGTTATGCTTTGAAAAGAATAACAGCACGTTAAAGGCAATGCTGGATAAGATGGATCAAAACACACCAGCAGCATATGGCCTGCATACGGTACTTGATTTAGAGGCCGAAAAGACGAAGTCCTGCATCTATTCGACTTTGCTGGCAGTAATGTCCCCATTTTCTCAGAACGAAAGTTTGCAGAATCTTTTGAATACCGATGACATAGACATTGAAAGAATTGCAGAAAAACAGACGATTATTTACGTGATTTATCCCGATGAAAAAGGGAGTTTAAACTTTCTTGTCAACGCTTTCTTCACGCAGTGTTATGAAACCTTAATAGCAAAGTCTGCAAGCGAAAAAGACAGCCGACTTGCGAAGCGTGTGAATTTTGTTTTGGAGGAGTTCTCCAACCTTCCTGGGATCCCGAATTTTGATAATCGCATTAGCGAAGCGAGAAGCCATAATATTAGGTACTTTTTGTTTATCCAGTCTTTTGGGCAACTTCAAAACAAATATAAGGAGCACGCGGAAACAATCCTTTCTAATTGCAATAATTGGATTTGCTTCAGTTCCAAAGAGATTGATTTCTTGAGCAAGATCAGTAAAATTTGCGGTACAGAAGTCGATTTCAACGGTCTTGAGCATGATCTGATTTCTCCCTGTCAAATCCATCATTTAAAGACATATCCAC
>OMUY01000005.1 GCA_900314355.1 uncultured Eubacteriales bacterium
AAATCAGACGACGTTATGAATTTGTCTATCTTGACGACAGTTTCGTTTACGCTGTTCTCATCGACTGCGTAATTGTCATCTTCACCGTCTCTCGCTATGTCGTTTTCATATCCTTTGGCGTCCTGATATCCGGCGTAGCGTGTCGTATACACGCCGTTGGAATCGCGGTATGTCGTCTTTGTGTAATTTTTAGCGTTTTCAAGGAATGACTTTACCTGCGCTTTAAGATTTGACTCTGAATCGCAAATCGATTTATATTTGTTGTCCCATCCCTTGTTCTTTACATAATCGCAAAGATTTGAGTCTATTCTGTTGAGCGCAGTCTCAAGTCCCGCGAAGTTATTCCATGATACAGTAGTCTGATAAGGATCAGTGAGGTATTTTTCGACAAGCTCGTGCTGAGCGTCGTTTCTCGCGATTATCTGCGCTTTAAGGCTGTCCATGTAGATTTTGACGGCGTCCTGAAGAAGCATTTTCTCTGTTACCCCGTCAGAATTGGGGTAGTTAATCGAGTAAGCCGCATTGAGAATGTCGGGGTGTTCCGTAAAATACGTCTCGGAAGCAAATTTATTATATGTGCTTACAATTTTATTGTACTCTTCCTCGACTGAATCGTATTTATCCTCGATTTCGTCGTTTGTGTATTCGCCGCCGCCGTTGAACAGGAAATCTTTTACTCCGTCGGTGATGTAATATCCTTCGAAGTCTGTCTCTTCTTCTCTTGTCGCTATGAGCGCGTCAACTATTGAATTAAATTTATTTGAAATATTTTCAAATTTATCACCGTCAACAGTGTAGTCCGATACAAGCTCTTTGTACTCATTCGGAGCTTTCGCGCTGTATTCGGTAAGAGCCGAACGCGCGGCGTCAAGCTGCGTATTTACGGCTCTGAGAGCGTCGGAATCGGCCTTTGAAATTTTAGGCTTAGCGTCTTCGGTCTTGTCTGAATCGAGAACCGACTGTTTAAGACTTTCGGCGTAGTCCTTATTTTCCGTATAAAGACTTTCAACCGCGTTTCTCGCGACATAGATATGATATTTATAGTATGTAGAAGTTAGAGCCGCCTTGTTTTCGTCGGCAGTCGGAATATAATCGGAATAAATTCCGCCGTAAGCTTCCTTTAAAATTGCTTTTACTTCATCGGAATAGATGGAAGTAAGAGACGAATATACCGAATTTGTGTTTGCGAAAAGCGTATCAAGAAGGTTTGAATCATAGCCGCTCTTCGTGTAGGAATCTTCCGAAGGATTTAAAGCTTTATACTGAGAATTGTAATCTTCAAGAGTGTCGATATATTTTTTCGACTGAACGGCGTTATTTACAAGCGTCGCTTTCTTCGCGAAATTCTGAAGCTTTGCAAGAGAACCTGAGCCTATAAATTTATCCGCGACCTGTGACGAATAAGTAGAGGTGAGAATATTTACATAAGATGTGGCCTGATTTGCAAGCTCTGTTATGTTTATCGTTCCGGCCTCAACTCCGTCGAGAAGGTCTTTCGTCGATAAAGTCACATAAGAATTATAGAAATTTGAGATATTTTGAAGGTCGGTTTTCGCGGTAGTGTTGTTGTTTGAACTCACTTTTGAAAAAGCGGAACTGTCAGCAAAATAGTGCCATGAATATGTATTCCAGTTCCATTGATACTCTTTCCACATCCACCATCCCTGAGACCAGCTGTCGCTGTGGTCTCTTGAATGAGCTACAGAGTTTACGTAAGTATAAGTGTATGTTGTCGCAAAAGATGAAGGAATGTCGGATATCGTTTTATAAGACGTATTGTTGTAAAGATAATCCGCAAGGTCAAGATTGATTACAACTGTCTTTGTGACAGACGAAAGCGACGGATAAGCGCCGTAATAGCTGTCGGACCAGCTTGAGCTCGATTTCCATCCTGTGTTTCCTGTGTCATGAAGTTTGCTGCTTTGGGCATATACCTGGGCGTTGGATGGATTCGGGTCCGCAAGGTACTCGACCGCCTGCTTTGCGGAATTGGAACTGACGGCATTTTTCATTGCGTTCATTTCCGACGCCGAAGATTTCGACGTTCCCGTTCCGTCCGAACGAACGTAATTATATACGGCGTCCGCCGCGGCGAGAACTTGAACGGAACCTGTTTTTCCGTTATAGGTATACTTGTCCTTAGCAAGCGTATAATTCCCGCTTGCGGTGAGGTAGGACGACGCGTTGTTGACGGCGGAGGTATTTAAACTCGCGGCATCGGCAGTGAAACTGAACGCCGAAAACATAACGGAGCATGAAGTCAAAGCCATCAAAACGGCAAGAATTAAGCTTAAGGGCTTTCTAACTTGTCTCATCGATAATTTTTCTCTCTTTCTGAAAATTTTTACGTACAGTAAATAATTCTTCAGTGTTATTATATTACAACTTTAATTTATCTTCAAGAGATTTTGTCGATTAAACTGCGACAGAAGTCAACTTTCGGCGATATGCTGTAAACATGAATATTTTTTTTGTAATGAATACACAAAGTTGAACGCAACATATTTCATCAACAGACAAAAAAAAGACCTCCGAAGAGGCCTCAAATATATTTTATTATAAATCGGCTATGCTTTCAAACGCGTCCCATGAAATGCCGCCGTAGAATCTGTGTCCTTCCGGAGCCGAAACAAATTTAAACTTATCCGGTTTTCCCCATTTTTCGTAAATCTTACTGATTATACCGGCCTGCTCTTTTGCGGAGTAAAACGGGAAAATATTATCCTTTTCTCCGCTTACGGAGACAAAAGCTCTCGGCGCGATAAGTCCGGCTATATCCGCCATATCGAAATATTTTATAATATCAGGAACGTAATTGCATACGCAGTGCCTGATTGAACCTATAGACTCTTTGAATCCGCTCAGCGCGCAAGATGAAAGACACGCGTAAATTCTTTCATCGCAGGCAGACGCATAAATGGAGGTCGTTCCTCCGCCGGACTGACCCATAATGCAGATTTTTTCGCTGTCGGCCTCGGGAAATTTTTCCATAATTACGTCAATCAATCTCGACACGTCCCAGCATCTCTCGCCTATCATAGTCCTGCCGATCATCAAAGCCTGCATAGACTGAAGCTGGCAGTCCGAACGCCCGTCGTCGTCCGCACCTCTTTCTCCGAATCCTCTCTGCTCCATAGCAATGGCTATAAATCCGCGTTTAACTGCCTGAACGGCGTAATCGCCGTCACGTCCTTTTATAAATTCCTCATCTTCAGGATATTTAGGTCTGCCCAAAGAATTGTGCATTCCCGTTGAATGACCCTGGAGACAAATCATGACAGGTTTTATATTTTTTCCATTTTTCGGAAAAAGCGCATGACAGCAGACGTCTACGCCCGGTTCAGACGTAAAAATAAATCTTTTCTCTGTAAAACCGGGATTTTCGTCAGACGTATATTCCTCTCTGTAATTCATATCGCACGACAAAAGAGGCAGACCGAGGAGAAATTTAAGTTTATCCCTTGATTTCATCTGCCACAAAAGAGGGTCTTCGTAATCTTTTATTCTAAATTCGGGCTTTGTTTTTTTCATAATTTCCGTGTGGACATATTTAGGGTCAAGCGGCATAATACCTACTCCTTTCAAAACAACAAATATTTTTAGATTTATTTACTATATAATAAAATATACCATAATTTTTATATTTATTCAACAGTCAGCCGATTTAAAAAATACGGAATTTTTTTATCCCCATGGGAGAAAATTTTCATAATCACAAACTATTCTGTTTTTAAATCAATATTATTATGATATAATTTTTTTTAATAAAATGAAAGGTATTGATATTATGAAAAAATTTCTTGTTATTTATTACTCCGTATCAAACGGCAATACAAAAAAAATAGCAAAAGAACTTGCCGAAAAGACAGGCGGAAAGTTTGCGAAAATTGATACAGTAAAACCGTATGAAGGTTCATACGATGAAATAGTGGAGATTGGCAAAAAAGAGGTAGATTCTCATTTCATGCCGGAGATTAAATATTCGGGACCTGATATAGCTGATTTTGATGTTATAGCAGTCGGCACTCCCACATGGTGGTATACTATGACGCCTGCCATGCTTTCGTTTTTACATGGGACTGATTTTTCGGGAAAAACAGTCGTGCCGTTCATGACTGACGGAGGCTGGCCGGGTACTGTCATTGAAGACATGAAAAAAGAGATTAAAGGAGCGGAAATCAAATTCCCGATGGAGGTAAGATTTGATTCAAACAGAAAGGATCATCTCGAAACGCCGGAGAAAGATATAGAAAAGTGGATTGACGATGTCAAAAGCCTGCTGTATTAAGTTTTTCGAAAAAATTTTCTTTTTTTTAAATAAACTTACCCTTTGTCATATTATAAAAAGGACTTCCCCAAAAAAGGAAGTCCTGAAATTTTTATTTTTTACCGATGATGTTTCCGATTATCTTGCCGGCGTCGGTGATAATATTGATGACGTCATTCGCTTTGTCGGTTCCTGTTCTAAGCTTAGTAGTGGTTTCCGCTTTAGTCGTTGTTTCATTTTGCTCATCGTCCGCAGACAGCTTTTCCTCCATCTCTTTCTCGATTTTGGATTTTTCTTCTTCGGTCTGCGCCGACTGATAGGCGATAATCAAAACTTTGAGATCCGATATTTTGGTTTTTTCGCTGTCGGGTCTTGAATAGAGAACTTTTTCTGTCGGAGCTTTCACCTTAGATGTGTCAAGAGTGTCAAGCTTTGACGAAACTCTGAGAGCTATTCTCGCGTCAATCGAGTTTACAACGCCGTTTCCGTCAAGGTCAAAATAAGGAGTGAGAGATTTGTCGTAAGACTCGAGTCCCGCAGATATTCTGAGAATCAATCTCGCGTCTGCCGCCGTCAAAGAGTGAGAACCGTCCGCATCTCCTGCCGTGCGCTGATACCAGTTGAAATTTGAGTATTCCTCAGTGATGACGTACTGAATATCGGATGTATCCATTTCAAGTCCGGGAGCCATAGACGAATACTGACCGTCCGACCATTTGAAAAGCGGGGACAGCGTGTAGCCCCAGACATACGACGAGACGTTCATATTTTTATCTACGGAAATCTGAGCGTAGCAGTTTGAATACTTAAACGCGAGGAACGTGCCCATGAATGTGAGATACCTGTTGTTTGAAGTGTCGGGCAGGTCGGCTAACCTTGAAAAAGACGATACCTGAGTCGAATTGAAATTTTTAAACTGAATGTTGAATGTATATCTGTTTTTGGTATTTACCTCCATGGTAACCGACGCTATGTCGGCAGGATCGATTTTAGAGACGTAATCCTGTCCTTTGACAGATATTTCCGCGTTTTTATCAAATCCGAGATTCAGTTTTTTCTCCTCGGTATTTGTGACGTCTTTGCCGTCGGCAGCGTTTATAAGACTCGCAGCCAAATCCTTGTTGTTATAGTATGCGCTGAGCATAGCCTGGATAAATACGGATTTTTCGCCGAGCTCCTTAATGTTTGACATCGAAAGCGATTCGGTCAAATTTCTCTTTACGGAATAATCCGCACCTGATTTAAGCTCATTTGCAGTTAAATTGAAAAGTTCCGCCGCATTTTCCGCATCTACTCCGGTGATTTTTACGGGAGTATCGTCATTGAGGTCTGTTCTGGGATCTTCGCCGTTAAATACTTTTTTAATATTTTCTACCCATTTGTCAATGGCGCTTTCCGAAGTGACGTCATCGTTTATCTTATTCCAGAACCACTTTGTGAAATTAAAACTTCCCGTGTCTGAATCATTGCCGCTTATTATCGACATGATATCGCTTAAATTGATGCCGGATTCGAAATCGGCGGCAAAAGCCGGTACTGCGGCGGATACCGACAGTACAAGGCATAGTATTATTGATATTAATTTTGCTATGTGTTTTTTCATCATTTATCGATTCCCGAATGAAATATTTTTTTATTCAAATTTGTCATAAAAATAAATAAAATTTGTTAGTTTTATTTTATCACTAAATATTCCTTAAGTCAATCTAAAAAAATAATGAGGAAAATTATAAGATGACCGAATTATCCGGATGTAATTGCGGCAGAATCCGTTTTTTACCGAAAAAAGAACCGCCATCTCGAAGCGGTTCCAAATAATATCATAGTTTAAAGCACTTTCGCGAGGAACGTTTTAAGTCTTTCCGACTGAGGTTTTTCAAAAATATCGGCGGGCGTTCCCTGCTCCACGATTTTTCCGTCTGCCATAAAGACAACTCTGTCCGCGACTTCTCTCGCAAATCCCATTTCATGCGTGACTACGGCCATAGTCATTCCCTCTTTTGCGAGTCCCTTCATTACGTCGAGAACTTCTCCGACCATTTCCGGGTCAAGCGCGCTTGTCGGTTCGTCGAAAAGCATAACGGTAGGATCCATGCACAGCGCTCTGACTATCGCAACTCTCTGTTTCTGTCCGCCCGAAAGCTGGGACGGATACGAGTCCGCTCTGTCGTCGAGTCCGACTCTTTTCAAAAGAGCCAACGCTTTTTTCTCCGCGTCGTCTTTTGAAACTTTCATCAGATTCATCGGAGCTACCGTCATATTTTTCAGAACGGTCATATTTTCAAACAGATCGAAATGCTGGAACACCATCTGCATTCTCTGTCTGTGCTTGTTTATATTTATTTTCGGATCGGTGATGTCCGCGCCGTCGAAAAGAATTGTTCCCGACGTCGGGAGTTCAAGAAGATTTAAAGACCTGAGAAATGTCGATTTTCCGCTGCCTGAAGGTCCGATTATTACGACGACTTCGCCCGACTTTATGTCCATGTCAATGCCGTCGAGCGCTTTTACCTCTCCGCCGAGATAATATTTTTTCAGATTTCTCACGCTTATCAAAACGCCGTCGGGCATTTTGACTTTGTTTTCGTTTTTCTGTTTTTTATCAGCGCTCATTCTTTTTCAGACTCCTTTCAAGCTTATGCTGGAGAAATGTGAGGATGAGTACGAGGACGAGATATGTCGCGGCGACTGCGATAAGCGGAAGGAACGCAGAGTATGTTCTCGATCTTATCAAATCTCCCGCCTTTGTAAGATCCATTATTCCTACGTAGCCCGCGACAGACGTCTCTTTCAAAAGCGTAATGGCTTCGTTGCCGAGCGTAGGAAGAACGTTTTTAAAAGCCTGAGGAATTATTATATACCTCATCGTCTGGAAATAGTTGAAACCTATGGATCTGCCCGCCTCAAACTGACCTTTGTCAACCGAACCTATTCCGCTTCTGAATATCTCCGCGACATACGCACCGGAATTTATTCCGAATACCATCGACGCGACGAAAAGCTCGTTATTTGATGACGCCCAGATAATGAAGTAGCCTATCATCAGCTGAACAACCGTCGGCGTGCCTCTGATTACGGCTAAGTAAATATTGCAAATACCGTTGAGGAATCTGAGAAGGTGAAATGAAAAACCGCCTCTTCTCTTCATCCTTTCCTTATTCTGGCTGTATGAAGAGACGACTGCCGCAACGATAATTCCGATAACGACGCCGATTATAACAGCGAAGAATGTAATTTTAAGCGTTTCCAAAAGACCGCTCAAAAGAAGTCTGTATCTGTGGTCTTTCACAAAGTTCAGTATAAACTGGCTTTTAAGATTTTCCCACATTGACTCTTCATTCAAAAGCGTCATGAATTGTTATCTCCTTTTTTCTTTATTTTCAAAAAAAGCTCAACCGTTTTGATATCCTGCCATAACCGAGTCTATCGAGCCGTTCGCTTTTAATTTATTTATTATCATGTCAACGGAATTTTTCAGATTTACATTGTTTTTCGCAAAGCAGATGTAATAATTTTCGGTCTTGTAGCCGCCGTCGAGTAGGTGGACGCCTGTATACCGCTTCAAAAAATTCTCGGCTGTATTTCTCTGCAATATTACCGAGTCAAAAGTTCTGTCATTGAATTTCTGAGCTATTTCGTCGACCGATGTGAAAAACTTTATTCTGTCATCGCCGAAATCTTTTGAAGCATAAAAATTTGCTGTGGTATTTTTTATGACGCCTATTTTGTAATTTCCGCTTTTGAAATTTTCTGTATCTTTTATTGAAGTGCCGTCCGGAACGAGAACGACAAGGTCGACGGACGCATACGGAACAGAATATATGAAATCGTTATTTTTCAAATCGTCATCGGATATTCCGGCTATTGCCATATCGTATTTTCCCGACTTAACGCCCGAAAGCATTTCATCATACTCGAGATTTTCGACGTTTATTTCCGTTTTCAGATAATTCGCGATAAGGTATGATAAATCCATATCTATGCCGCATACAGCTCCGTCCTCGTTTTCGGATTCAAACGGAGGAAAAGTCGCGTTTGTGGCGACAGAAAGTTCGCCTGAATTTACAAGGGATAAGTCCTCGGGAAAAACAATCTGAGACTCTGTCTCGGCAGTTGACGAGCTCTCGTTTTCGTTTATCTGTTTTTTCCCGGAGCCGGAAAGAAGAAAAACCACTACTACGGCGCAGACCGCCGCGAGAATTATCAATATGACTATTGCGGCAATTCCGCCTTTTCCTCTGACAAAGGTTTTTCCGCCGGGAAATTTGTTTTTCTTTCCGCCGATTGATTTTTTTTCTTTTTCATCGGAGACCGCGGCAACAAGATTATTATCACCGTCCGATCCGACGTTTTTTTTCTTCATTTCAATTAATTCGATTATAAAGGTTTATGCTAATAATAAAGCAGTGTGACTTAAATCCGACTGCCACACTGCTTATAAAACTGTCGCTTTAAAATTTAAGTATTATATCTCTTTTTACATGCGCGCAGAAAATAATTTTCCGTTTTTTGGAAAGTGAATTTAAGCTGCTGTAGAAGACTCCGCTTCAGAAGAGATGTACTTGTCAAGGATAGACTGAATTGTTCCATCGGCCTTTCTCTTGGCAATGACTTCATTTACAGCGTTAAGAAGAGCCGTATTGCTCTTGTTGAAGCAGATAGCGTAATTTTCCGAAACATATTCGGTATCAAGGATATGAAGTCCTTCGTTTGCCTCTACAAACGCCTTGGCAGGCTCGTTGTCGATGATTACGCACTGAACTTTACCTGCGATAAGACCCTGAACGGCGTCTGCGCCTGTCTTATACTCCACAACATTTTCAGAACCGTAATCTTCGGACGCGTGGATGTCGCCTGTCGTGCCCATCTGAACGCCTATCTTTGTGGAACCGTCTTTTTTAATGTCGTCTACCGACTTGATTGAAGAACCGTCATTAACGATAACAACCTGAATACCCGTAGCATAGCTGTCCGAGAAATTGACCGACTGTTTTCTTTCGTCGGTAACAGTAATGCCCGCCATACCTATGTCGTATTTATTAGTCTGAACGCCTGCGATAATTGAATCGAACTCAACGTTTTCTATCTGAAGCTCAAGTCCGAGATCGTCAGAGATAACCTTGGCTATTTCGGCGTCAATTCCTATTACGTTTCCGTTGCCGTCAACAGACTCATATGGAGGGAAAGCGGCGTTTGTCGCCATGATGAGTTTTCCGGATTCTATCGTAGTGAACGAAGCGGACGACGCTGCCTCAGATGAAGAAGCGCTTGACTCTTCATTACCGCCTTTGCCTGAGCATCCGGCGAACGCGAAAACCACTCCGAGAGCGAGAACCGCCGCCAATACAACCGACAAAATTTTTTTCATTTTCATTGTAATAAATCTCCTTTATATATTGCGATTAATTAAAAGTATATCACCCGTATAAATCTTTTTCAAGAAAAAAAATATACGAATCATACCATAAATTTTTCATTTTTTTTACAGAATATGCCGACATTAATGAATAATACGAATGTATATTTAAATATTATACATTTTCAGTCTTCTTTGCTGCCGCCTTTCAAAAATCTGACATAACCGCTGCCTTCTCTCAGAGCGCGCGATACCCTTGACAGCGTCGCGGAAGAAATTTCGGTTTCGGCTATAACCTCGTTATAAGTTTTGCCCGCGATCAAAAGCCGGGCTGCGGAAAGGCGCTGGCTCATCTGGTCAAGTTCTTTTGGCGTACATAAATCCGAGAAAAAATCTTCGCAGTCCTTTTCGGTTTTAAGGGAAAGAATCACATTGTAAAGTTTTTCCCTGTCCTTCGGTTTTTCTCTCTTTTCATCATCGCTTTGTTTTGACGAGACAGACTTTGACGATTTGTTTTCCATATCATTTTCAGCCATATCAATCAATCCTCTTTTATCTGGTTTTCAAGAGATTTTGAAAGGAAGTTTTTAAGTTTTTCCGACTTTGGATTTTCAAAAATATCTTCCGGAGATCCCTGTTCTTCTATTACGCCGTCGGCCATATAAATTATTTTATCGGATACCTCGCGGGCGAATCCCATCTCATGAGTAACTACTATCATGGTGGAATCTCCTGTTTTAAGACCTCTGATAACATTGAGCACCTCGCCCGTAAGTTCAGGGTCAAGCGCACTTGTCGGCTCGTCGAAGCAGAGAATATCGGGATTCATGCAGAGAGCTCTCGCTATAGCCACTCTCTGTTTCTGACCTCCGGAAAGCTCGCACGGAAACGCGTCTTTTTTTTCGATGAGCCCGACTCTTTTTATCAAAGCCAACGCTTTTTTATTAATATTTTCCTCGGTATCAGTTTTCAAAAGCGTAGGAGCTAAAGTTACGTTTTTAAATACGGTGTACTGCGGAAAAAGATTGAAATCCTGAAAAACGAGACCGAAATGAAGGCGGTCTTTTCTAAGTTCCGCATCGTTTTTTCTCTTGGAATTTTTTCCGTCAAATATCTTTTCGCCGTTGACGGAAATAGTACCCTCGTCCGCCGTCTCAAGGAAATTGAGACATCTCAGAAGCGTTGTTTTTCCCGAACCGGACGCGCCGATGACTGACAGAACTTCGCCTTTTTCAAGATTGAACGAAATGCCTTTCAGCACCTCGTTTTTTCCGAATTTTTTCTTAATATCGCTTACTTGAAGAACAGACATCGTCACACCTCAAAATAGCTCAGTTTCTTTTCCAGATAATTGAAAATCAGAGTAAGTATTCCGACAAAAACAAGGTAGAACACGCCGGTATAGAAAAGCGGCCATACAAGTCCCGCCATCTTGGAATATTTTCTGCCGTTGAAAATAATCTCGGCAATTCCGATAGTATTCGCAAGAGACGTATCCTTTACCAAAGTGATTATCTCATTTGACATAGGCGGAACTATTCTTTTGATTACCTGAAGAAGAACAACCTTGAAAAATATCTGCTTTTTTGTCATGCCGAGCACCTGACCGGCTTCATACTGGCCTCTCGGAATAGACTCGATGCCGCCCCTGTAAATTTCAGAAAAATAACAGGCGTAATTAATCACAAACGCGATTAAAGCCGCGTTGAATCTGTATCCCTCCGGAGTATGCCAGCCCATCAAACCGGGGCCGTAGAAAACGACAAAAATCTGAAGCATCAAAGGGGTGCCTCTGATTGCCCAAATAATAACTTTCATGACCGCTTTCACTATTTTCACTTTGCTCATCGAAAGAACAGAGAAAAGCAGTCCCAGCGGAAGAGCCATTACCAAAGTAAGCGAAAATAGCTTTAAACTCGTCAAAAAGCCCTGTCCGAGGTATAAAGTTACATCGGCAAGCGATGTGCCCATAAATACACTTCCATTCTTATACTCATAATATGAGAGGCAGGGACTTGCCCCGTCTCTCATAAATTTATAATATTGGGAAAGAAAACAATTTCTAAATTAAATTTTCTTTAATTTTACCGGATTGTCTCAAATTATTCTGCAAGAGAAAGTCCGTACTTATCTGCGAGAGTTTTTAAAGTTCCGTCGGACTTGAGTTCGTCGATATACTTGTCAACTACGGCTGTGAGATCGGAACCTTTTCTGAAACCTATGCCGTAAAGTTCTTCAGTGAGAGTTAGTCCGGCGGAAAGATTCGAATAATCCGTTCCCTCGCCTGTCATTGCGGCTGCCATAGTTGCGTCGATAACAGCGCCGTCGGCAGTTCCCGATTTGACTTCCATCAATGTATCCGACTGAGCGTTTACCTCAACCGTTGTAAGGCCGGCGTCCTTAGCGGCGCTTTCACCGGCAGAGCCTGCCTCGACAGCGAATGTGAGACCCGCGTCAGCAAGAGATTTGATGTCGGAATACTTGGATATATCATCCGACTTCATAACCACTACCTGTTTATTTGAAACGTAGGGCTCTGAAACAGAGCAGTTGGATTTTACTTCATCTGTTATTGTCATGCCGTTCCAGATACAATCTATCTGATTGGACTCGAGCTCGATATATTTTGAATCCCAGTCTATCTCGACAAATTCAACGGAAACGCCGAGTTTTTCCGCGACGGCCTTCGCGAAATCAGCGTCAAATCCTGTCCACTCGTTATTAGAGTCTCTGTAGTCGATAGGCTTAAACTCTGTTACGCCGACTTTTAATACGCCTGCGGCTTTAACTGCCGCGAGGTCGTTGACTACCGCTTCGGATGTAACCGTTTCACTCTCCGCAGCCGACGACTCTTCTTCGCTGCCTTTTTTTCCGCATGACGCGAATGCGAGAAGAACCATTACAATGGATAGAATTACTGCTGTGATTTTTTTAGCTTTCATTTAATATGTCTCCTGACAATTTATTATTACAGGAAGATTATACTTTATCAAACTAAAGTTGTAAAGTGTTTTTTCTAATTCTTACAATATTGTAATAATTTAAGAAAATTTTTATATTATCTTTTGATTTTTTATTTTACAATATGCAAAAAAAACACCGCCGTGAAACAAATCACGGCAGTGCTTTTCGATTTTTAAAGAATAACACAAGTTGTAATTATTCGTCTATCTCAACAACAACGCCTGAACCGACTGTCTTTCCGCCTTCACGAATAGCGAAACGAAGTCCGTTCTCAATAGCGATAGGAGTGATAAGTTCAACGCTCATAACAACGTTGTCGCCGGGCATGCACATATCTGTTCCCTCGGGAAGAGTGATAACGCCCGTAACGTCAGTTGTTCTGAAATAGAACTGAGGTCTGTAATTGTTGAAGAAGGGAGTATGTCTTCCGCCTTCATCAGCCTTTAATACGTAAACCTGACCTTTGAACTTTGTGTGAGGATGAATTGAACCGGGTTTAGCAAGAACCTGTCCTCTTTCGATTTCTGTTCTCTGAACACCACGGAGAAGAGCGCCGATGTTGTCGCCTGCCTCTGCATAGTCAAGAGTCTTTCTGAACATCTCAAGACCTGTGCAGACTGTCTGCTTCTTTTCATCGGAAAGTCCGACGATTTCTACGGGCTCGTTAACTTTAAGCATTCCTCTTTCAACCTTACCTGTAGCGACTGTGCCACGGCCTGTGATTGTGAATACGTCCTCAACAGGCATAAGGAAAGGAAGTTCGTCGTTTCTCTTAGGATCGGGAATGTAGTTGTCAACAGCATCCATAAGTTCCCAGATGCACTGAAGCTCGGGAGCGTTTACGTCGTTGCCGTTGTATTCAAGAGCCTTAAGAGCAGAACCCTTGATGATGGGTGTGTCGTCTCCGGGGAAGCCGTACTCGTTAAGAGTCTCTCTTACTTCCATTTCAACGAGCTCAAGAAGCTCGGGGTCGTCTACCTGGTCGATCTTGTTGAGGAATACGATGATGTAGGGAACGCCAACCTGTCTCGCGAGAAGAAGGTGCTCCTTTGTCTGAGCCATAACGCCGTCTGTTGCGGCAACTACGAGGATAGCGCCGTCCATCTGAGCTGCGCCTGTGATCATGTTCTTGATGTAGTCGGCATGACCGGGGCAGTCAACGTGAGCGTAATGTCTCTTTTCCGTCTCGTACTCAACGTGAGCAGTATTGATTGTTATACCTCTTGCTCTCTCTTCGGGAGCTTTATCAATTTCGGAATAATCTTCGAATTTAGCCTGACCCTTCATAGCGAGAGCTTTTGTGATAGCGGCTGTAAGTGTTGTCTTACCATGGTCAACGTGACCGATGGTTCCGATGTTAACATGGGGTTTGGACCTGTTAAATTTCTCTTTTGCCATTTAAATTTCCTCCTCAGAGTTTGATTCCCTCTGTGTTTTTTAAAAAACAGCTTTTAATATTTTCCATTTTGCATGTTGCAATTATATTAACATATTAATCACTTTTTTGCAACATATTTTTGTAAATTTATTTTTTCCGAAGGCAAAAAAGATAACAAGCTCTTTTAATGCCTTCAAAGAAAATCAAGTATTCGGGATACATGACGGGCGGGAGATTATTTTCTCTTACCCGAAATAATATCGTCGGATATGCTCTTCGGTACCTGAGCGTAATGGCTCGGCTCCATGACGAACTGGCCTCTGCCCTGAGTCTTGGAACGAAGATCCGTAGCGTAGCCGAACATTTCCGAAAGAGGAACTTCCGCGTTGACCTGAACAGAACCGACTCTGTGCTCCTGGTCCTTCATGATTCCTCTTCTTGAGGTGATGTCGCCGATGACTGTTCCGAGATATTCGTCGGGCGTATTGACAGCTATCTTCATGATGGGCTCCATGAGAACGGGAGCCGCCTTCTGCATAGCCTCTCTGAACGCCATTGAACCGACCGTCTTGAACGCCATTTCGGACGAGTCCACCTCGTGGAAAGAGCCGTCGTAAAGAGTTACCTTTACGTCAACTACGCCGTATCCCGCAACGACACCGTTCTGCATAGCGGCCTCAACACCCTGCTGAACAGCGGGAATGTACTCCTTGGGAACAGCTCCGCCGACAACCTCGTTGACGAACTCGAATCCCTTGTCCGGGTTCGGCTCTATTCTGAGCTTGACGTGAGCGAACTGTCCGTGACCGCCTGTCTGCTTTTTGTATGTCGTATCTACTTCTGCCTTTTTTGTAATTGTTTCTCTGTACGCGACCTGCGGAGAACCTACGTTGGCTTCTACGTTGAACTCTCTCATCATTCTGTCGACGATAATGTCAAGGTGAAGCTCGCCCATTCCGGCGATGATTGTCTGTCCCGTCTCTTTGTCGGTGTAGAACTTGAATGTGGGATCCTCTTCCGCAAGTTTCTGAAGAGCTATGCCCATCTTTTCCTGACCTGCTTTGGTCTTGGGCTCGATAGCTATTCTGATAACGGGCTCGGGGAATTTCATCGACTCGAGAATTATGGGATGATTTTCATCACATACAGTATCGGCTGTCGTTGTGTTTTTAACGCCTACGACCGCGCAAATGTCGCCGGCATAAGCTGCGTCAACCTCTTCTCTGTGATTCGCGTGCATATGTACTATTCTGCCGAGTCTCTCGTGTTTCCTTTTCGTCGAGTTCCAAACAGTGTCGCCCGCGTGGACTACTCCGGAGTAAACTCTGAAATAGCAAAGCTTGCCCATGTAAGGATCAGTGGCAATTTTGAAAGCGAGAGCGGAAAACGGCTCATCCTCGGAAGGATGTCTGTCCTCCTCCTCTCCTGTGTCCGGATTTGTTCCTTTTATGCAGGGAATATCCGTGGGAGCCGGCATATAGTCAACTATGCAGTCAAGAAGTTTCTGAACGCCCTTGTTTCTGTATGAGGAACCTACGGTAACCGGAACAAGCTTGTTAGCTATCGTAGCTTTTCTCAAAACAGCTTTGATCTCATCCTTTGATATAGTATCGCCGTTGAGATATTTTTCAAGGAGCTCATCATCCTGCTCGACTACTTTTTCAATGAGTTCGTCATGATATTTCTGAGCGAGTTCCTTCATATCGTCGGGAATTTCCTCAACTCTCATATCAAGACCCATCTCATCGTAATAGACGTCGGCGTTCATTTCGATAAGATCGACTATTCCCTTGAAATCGGCTTCTTTTCCGATGGGGAGCTGAACCGGTACGGGTTCGCATTTAAGTCTTTCCTTCATCATGTCTATAACGCGGTAGAAATCGGCGCCCATGATATCCATTTTATTTACGTATACCATTCTGGGAACGTGATATTCCTCCGCCTGACGCCAGACTGTCTCAGACTGGGGTTCAACTCCGCCTTTTGCCGACAGAACAGTGACAGATCCGTCGAGAACTCTCAAACTTCTCTGTACCTCAACTGTGAAATCGACGTGTCCGGGCGTATCTATAATATTAATTCTGTACTTTTTATGATCGGGGTCATTTTCTTTCGTCCAGAAACATGTTGTAGCAGCAGATGTAATGGTTATTCCTCTCTCCTGCTCCTGCGCCATCCAGTCCATAGTAGCGTTGCCTTCGTGAACCTCGCCCATTTTATGGTTAACGCCGGTATAATAAAGTATACGTTCGGTAGTAGTCGTTTTTCCGGCATCGATATGCGCCATGATGCCTATATTTCTTGTCAATTCAAGCGGTATCTGTCTTGGCATGAATTAAACCTCCAAAAATAATATAAATTTGGGCTGTAAAGTCTCTGTTTTCCGACAGGAACCCGGAAGATGATTTTCTTTTTCATTAATCCGAAACCCGAAAATAATTTTGCTTTCGGTTTGGAGACAAATCAAAATTTTGATTATAAATCCAAACCTGAAATCACAGTCGAAAAATGAAGCTTTAAGCCCAAAAATGTGAAATTACCAACGGAAATGTGAGAAAGCCTTGTTGGCTTCAGCCATCTTATGGGTATCTTCACGTTTCTTGTACGCGCCGCCTGTTTCATTGCTTGCGTCTATAATCTCGCCCGCGAGTCTTTCTTTCATTGTTCTCTCGGAACGTGATCTTGCGTACGCCGTGATCCATCTGAGTCCCAGAGTCTGTCTTCTTTCGGGTCTGACATCCATAGGAACCTGATATGTGGAACCGCCGACACGTCTGGCTTTTACTTCGAGTAAGGGCATTACGTTGTCCATGGCCTTCTCAAAAACCTCAAGCGGTTCGTTTCCTGTTTTTTCTTTGATGATGTCGAACGCGTCGTATACTATCTTCTGAGCGACGCCCTTCTTACCGTCATACATTACGTTGTTGATTAAACGCGTAACAAGTTTTGAATTGTAAAGCGGATCGGGCAAAACATCACGTTTTGCTATATTGCCTCTTCTTGGCACTTCGCTTCCCTCCTTCACTAAGAATTTTTTGTGAGATCATTGGTACTCGAGTGACAAATTCCCGTGGCGCCTGAATCGAGGTTAAATCTATAATCCGGCATATTTTTTCAAATCAAAACCGCAGATATATATTTAACTCTCGCCGGTTGTTCCGACGGCTGTGGCGTTTCTGACGAAGAGAAACCGATTTTACCGCCGAATGCCTGCAAGAAGATTTGTCCTAAAGTCTGAAAAATTTTTGTGCAGCTTATATTTTACTTCTTAGCTGCCTTCGGAATCTTCGCACCGTATTTTGAACGGCCCTGCATACGTCCTGTTACGCCCTGCGTATCAAGCGTACCTCTGATGATGTGGTAACGCACACCGGGAAGATCCTTTACACGTCCGCCCCTGATTAAAACGACGCTGTGCTCCTGAAGGTTGTGTCCTACTCCGGGAATGTAAGCTGAAACTTCAATTCCGTTCGTAAGTCTTACTCTGGCGAGCTTTCTGAGCGCTGAGTTGGGCTTTTTGGGCGTATCGGTCTTGACTACTGTGCACACGCCTCTCTTCTGAGGGGAATTGAGCGAAGTCTGAATATTCTTCTTTGAGTTGAAGCCTATTCCGAGCGCGGGAGAATTTGATTTCTTCACGTGCGTCTTTCTTCCGTTACGTACGAGCTGGTTAAATGTCGGCATTTTTTTGATTTCACCTCCTGAATTAATGATATCTATTAACACGGTATTGCCCGATTAACAGCCGAAACAGTTGATTTGAAATGACAGAGCGGCAAACCGAATCTGTCATTTTCGGAATGTTTTCGGAGTATAAAAATTCCCCGGACATCCTTTCAAACAATTTTATATTTTAACGCAAGCCATGAATTTTGTCAATATTTTTTGATTTTGTTTCACACATGTAAATGTAGAAATTTAAGCCTGATTTCAATTAAAATATGACAGATTTTCCAAATGGAATCCGAATTACGGCTTATTTTGAAAAATAATATCAAAATGAACCTGAAATGTCAATGTATTGACGCAAAAAAACTTAAACGCGAAAAGAAAAAAACGGCGGGAGCCGGTAAAAACGACTTCCCGCCGAATATTTTTTTAATTATCAGAACATATCCGACGCCGTCAGACCCGATGTAACGTCTTCGGGTTCGACGTCTATCTTTACGTCTCTGTACGCTTTCATACCGGTGCCGCACGGAAGAAGCTTGCCTATGATTGCGTTTTCTTTCAGTCCGTGGAGCGGATCGGTCTTGCCCTTTATCGCCGCGTCGGTGAGGACTCTCGTCGTCTCCTGGAATGAAGCTGCCGAAAGGAACGAATCTGTTGCGAGAGATGCCTTTGTGATACCGAGAAGAACCTGTTTTGCCGCAGCCGGTCTCAACTCGGAGCCGTCGTCGCGTCTCGCGCCTTCCGCGTTCTTTCTTTCAATTTCCTCGTTGGCGGCAATGAAATCGTCTTTCTCGATAGTGGATCCGGCGAGAAGGTTTGTGTCGCCCGAATCTTCTATAGTCACCTTTCTGAGCATCTGACGTACTATAACCTCGATGTGCTTGTCGTTTATGTCAACGCCCTGAGTTCTGTAAGGAATCTGAACCTGAGTTATGAGGTAATCGTTAAGCGCATCAACGCCGAGCACTTCAAGAAGATCCTTCGGGTAAATAGAGCCTTCGGTAATAGGATCGCCCTTCTGAATATCCTGGCCGTCCTTTACCGATACCGAGTAATCGTACGGAATTACATATCTCTTTGAATCCTCGGGATTTGTCACAACGACCGTAGTGAGCTTGTTCCCGTTTTTATCGGTTTCTTCAAGAGATACCTTTCCGCCTATTTCGGAAATCATCGCTAAAACCTTCGGTTTTCTGCACTCGAAAAGTTCCTCTACACGGGGAAGACCTTGTGTGATAGACTTCTCCGAAGCGACGCCGCCTGTATGGAAGTTTCTCATTGTGAGCTGCGTGCCTGGCTCGCCTATGGACTGAGCGGCGATAACGCCGATAGCTTCACCTATCTGAACGGGCGACGATGTGGCGAGGTTTTTGCCGTAGCACTTGATACATACGCCTCCGATTGAACGGCATGTCAAAAGAGACCTTATAGTTACCTCTTCCGCTCCCGTATCGACAATCTTCTTTGCGTCCGCTTCTGTCATCATGTGGTTGTTGTCTACAAGCACTTCGCCTGTCTCCGGATCCGTGAAAGGATCAAGGAGGAATCTGCCGGTAAGTCTTTCCTCAAGAGTTTCGATAATTCTGTTTCCGTCGGAAATAGCCGAAACCTTGAGTCCTTTTTTGCTTCCGCAGTCGTACTCCCTGATTATCAGATCCTGAGATACGTCTACAAGTCTTCTTGTAAGATATCCGGAGTCCGCTGTTCTCAGAGCCGTATCGGTAAGTCCTTTTCTTGCACCACGGGAAGCGATGAAATATTCAAGAACGTTAAGACCCTGTCTGTAATTTGATTTTATGGGTACTTCGATTGTTTTACCGGACGTACTCGCTATAAGTCCGCGCATTCCGATAATCTGACCCAACTGAGCCGTGGAACCACGGGCTCCGGAGTCTGCTATCATGAATATCGGGTTGTCGTATGTGAAATCGCTTGTAAGCTCGGAGTCTACTTTATCCTTGCATTCTGTCCATGCACGGATAGTGTATTTTGATCTGTCCTCGTTTGAGGCAAGACCTCTCCTGTACATCTCGTTTACTCTGTCTACCTTTTCCTGAGCCTCTTCTATGTATTTATTCTTGTTATGGGGAATTTTCGCATCGAATACAGAGAATGTAATGCCGGAAAGAGTAGAATATTTGTATCCCTGAGCCTTAATCTTGTCAAGCATTACGCTTGATTTGTGAACGCCCTCGACTTTTATCGCCCTTCCGATTATCTGTCCGAGCTGTTTCTTTCCGACAAGGAAATCAACCTCAAGCTTGAACTCGTTTCCAGGAACAGATCTGTCGACGTAGCCGAGATCCTGGGGAATCGGGTCATTGAAAATTATTCTGCCGAGAGTAGTCTCGATAATCTGAGACTTCATCACGCCTTTAATCTGTTTTTTCACCCTGACTTTAATCATGGCGTGGATGTCAAGATCTCCGGCGTCCTTCGCCATAATCGCTTCTTCTACAGACGAGAAAGCTTTGCCCTCTCCTTTCGCTCCGGGCTTATGAAGCGTAAGATAATACGAGCCCAAAACCATGTCCTGCGTAGGAACGGTAACAGGCTTGCCGTCGGCGGGCTTCAGAAGGTTGTTTGACGCAAGCATCAAAAATCTCGCTTCCGCCTGAGCCTCGGATGAAAGAGGAACATGTATAGCCATCTGATCGCCGTCGAAATCGGCGTTGAACGCCGTACATGCGAGAGGATGAAGTTTAAGCGCTCTGCCTTCGACAAGGACAGGCTCAAAAGCCTGAATTGAAAGTCTGTGAAGAGTGGGAGCTCTGTTGAGCATAACGGGATGATCCTTTATCGCCTCGTCCAGCGCATCCCAGACTTCCTTCGCCGCAGCCTTGTCGACCATCTTTCTTGCGGCCTTTATATTCTTCGCTTTTTCAAGCTCTACAAGTCTCTTCATGACGAAAGGCTTGAAAAGCTCGAGAGCCATCTCTTTTGGAACGCCGCACTGGTACATTTTAAGCTCAGGTCCTACGACTATAACGCTTCGTCCGGAGTAGTCGACACGCTTGCCGAGAAGATTCTGACGGAAACGTCCCTGTTTTCCTTTGAGAAGGTCAGACAGCGATTTCAGCGGTCTGTTTGACGCTCCCGTTACGGGTCTGCCTCTTCTGCCGTTGTCTATAAGGGCGTCTACGGCTTCCTGAAGCATTCTCATTTCGTTTTTCTTGACGATGTCGGGCGCTCCGACTTCGAGAAGCTTTGCAAGTCTGTTGTTTCTGTTGATGACTCTTCTGTAAAGATCGTTTAAATCGGACGTCGCGAATCTGCCGCCGTCGAGCTGAACCATAGGTCTCAAATCGGGCGGAATAACAGGAATGCAGTCGAGAATCATCCATTCGGGTCTGTTCCCGGACTCCTTGAACGCGTCTACACATTCAAGTCTTTTCAGAAGCTTCTGTCTCTTCTGACCCGAAGCGGGTTTTTCGCCGTCGAGTTCCTCTCTTATCTCGGCGTCAAGAGCGTTGACGTCGATTTCCGAAAGAAGCTTTTTGACAGCCGCCGCGCCCATTTCCGCCTTAAAAGCGGAAGGTCCGTACATTTCGATGTTGTCGTCATATTCTCTGTCGGAAATAACCTGTCCTTTTTCGAGCTCGACTCCGGAATCCGGGTCAACATCGGTCACAATGTATTTGATGAAATAGAGTACGTTCTCAAGCTCCTTGGGCGATATGTCGAGCATAAGACCTATTCTTGAAGGTATTCCCTTGAAGTACCAGATGTGAGATACGGGGCACGCGAGTTCGATATGTCCCATTCTCTCTCTTCTGACCTTGGCTTTTGTAATTTTAACTCCGCATTTTTCGCATACCTTGCCCTTGTAGCGTATACGCTTATATTTTCCGCAATGGCACTCCCAATCCTTGGTAGGTCCGAAAATCCTCTCGCAGAAAAGTCCGCCGGGTTCTGGTTTGAGAGTTCTGTAATTTATGGTCTCGGGCTTTGTAACATCGCCGTATGACCAGTTTCTGATAGTTTCGGGTGAAGCGAGCCCTATTTTTATCGACTCGAAATTGAGCTCGTTGTAATTCTGTTCATTTATCATGAATTATATTTTCTCCCCTTTGCAATATGTAAAAACCTATATGTCAAAAATACAAAAGTCTTATCAATAATCCGAGCCGTCGTCTCCGCCGAAATCGTCGTAGTTCTTCGTCTCGTATCCTGATGTGAGGTCGTCGCCGTCAACTCCGTAATCGTCAAGCATACCGGACATATCGAAAATGTCGTCGATATTCTTTTCCGATTCATCGTTTTCTTCCTCTTTGTCGACCTTCATCAATTCTTCGGCGTTAGGCTCTTCCTCGTCGAGAGATTCTTCCTGATCCTCGTCGTCGCCGGAATTGTCGTCATCCGAATCGGAATTGTCACCCGAATCGGGATCTGCGCCGTCAATATCAAGAGGAGCGGCTCCGTCCTTAAATCCCGGATCGGCGACATCTCCTTCGTCGTCATAGTCCTGAGTTATGTCTATTTCCTCGTTGTTTTCATCGAGGACTTTTACATCAAGACATAGAGCCTGAAGTTCTTTGATAAGAACCTTAAACGCCTCGGGAATGCCGGGCTTCGGAATGTTTTCGCCCTTAACGATGCTTTCGTAGGTTTTGACTCTGCCCACCACGTCGTCGGATTTAACAGTAAGTATTTCCTGAAGGGTGTATGTCGCGCCGTAAGCCATGAGCGCCCAGACCTCCATCTCTCCGAAACGCTGACCGCCGAACTGAGCTTTGCCTCCGAGGGGCTGCTGCGTGACGAGTGAATAAGGTCCTGTGGAACGCGCGTGAATCTTATCGTCTACAAGGTGGTGGAGTTTAAGGAAGTACATTATTCCGACTGTGACTCTGTTGTCAAAAGGCTCGCCTGTTCTTCCGTCGTACAGCACGGTCTTGCCGTCCTCGTCAAGACCCGCCTGTTTGAGCATTTCTATAATATCTTCCTCGTGTGCGCCGTCGAATACCGGAGTCTCTATCTTCCAGCCGAGTTTTCTCGCGGCAAGTCCCATAGTAACCTCAAGAACCTGTCCTATGTTCATTCGGGACGGAACGCCGAGAGGATTCAGCAGTATGTCAAGCGGTGTGCCGTCGGGAAGGAACGGCATATCTTCCTGTGGAAGTATTCTCGATACAACGCCCTTGTTTCCGTGACGGCCGGACATTTTGTCACCGACCGAAATTTTTCTCTTCTGGGCGATGTAGACTCTTACAATCTTGTTTACTCCGGGGCTTAATTCGTCGGAGTTTTCGCGGGTAAATTCCTGAATATTTACCACTATTCCGTACTCGCCGTGTGGAACTTTCAAAGAGGTGTCTCTTACCTCTCTCGCCTTCTCGCCGAAAATCGCTCTGAGAAGTCTTTCCTCCGATGTGAGGTCTGTCTCTCCCTTGGGAGTTACTTTGCCGACAAGAATATCGCCCGAATGAACTTCCGCGCCGACTCTGATTATTCCGTGCTCGTCAAGATCCTTCAAAGCTTCTTCGCCCACGTTAGGAATATCTCTCGTGATTTCCTCGGCGCCGAGCTTTGTATCTCTCGCTTCTGTTTCATATTCCGCGATATGAATAGACGTATATACGTCGTCTCTTACGAGTTTTTCGTTCAAAAGCACGGCGTCCTCGTAGTTGTAGCCTTCCCATGTGGTAAAGCCTATGAGAGCGTTTTTGCCGAGTGAAATTTCGCCGTCGGACGTAGCGGGTCCGTCCGCGATGACTTCGCCTTTTTCAACTCTCTGTCCCTCGTTTACAACGGGTCTCTGGTTTATACATGTGCCCTGGTTGGAACGCATGAACTTAATAAGCTCGTAAGTATATCTTGTGCCGGTTCCGCTCGAGAGATCGGCCTTTTCCTTTACGGGAGATTTGGGATCCGCGGGATTTTCTCTTATATCCTCGAGAACGTGGACGTTTTCGGCGTCAACTTTCTCAACGACGCATCCCTCTCTCGCTATTACGGCAACGCCGGAGTCGACAGCCGCTTTATATTCCATACCTGTCGCAACTATCGGAGCTTCTGTTTTGAGAAGAGGAACAGCCTGCTTCTGCATGTTGGAGCCCATGAGCGCTCTGTTCGCGTCGTCGTTTTCGAGGAAAGGAATCATAGCCGTCGCAACGGATACGACCATCTTGGGCGAAACGTCCATATAGTCAACTTCATCTGGCGGTATTTCAAGGAACTCGTCTCTGTAGCGGACAGTAACCCTTTCGGTGCTTATTTTTCCGTTTTCGTCAAGAGGAGTATTCGCCTGGGCTACTTTGTATCTGTCCTCGACGTCTGCCGTCATGTATTCGACTTCTTTTGTGACAGTGCCGGTGGATTTGTCAACTTTTCTGTAAGGAGCCTCGATAAATCCGTATTTATTTATTCTCGCGAACGTCGC
Source organism: uncultured Eubacteriales bacterium (assembly GCA_900314355.1). Classification (GTDB taxonomy): domain Bacteria; phylum Bacillota; class Clostridia; order Oscillospirales; family Acutalibacteraceae; genus UBA1081. The sequence continues at coordinate 24,017 of OMUY01000005.1, forward strand.
AAGCGAAGATATAAGTCCTATGTTAGGTCCTTCGGGAGTCTCTATGGGGCACATTCTTCCGTAGTGCGAATAATGTACGTCTCTTACCTCGAATCCCGCTCTGTCCCTCGAAAGACCGCCGGGACCTAAAGCCGAAAGTCTTCTTTTATGTGTAAGCTCTGAAAGAGGGTTAGTCTGATCCATGAACTGAGAAAGCGGCGAAGAACCGAAAAATTCTCTGATCGCGCCTACAACGGGTCTTATATTTATAAGAGCCTGAGCAGTAACTTTTTCCTCGTCCTGGTTCTGTATGCTCATACGCTCCCTGATGGCTCTTTCCATTCTTGTAAAGCCTATTCTCATCTGGTTCTGAAGAAGTTCGCCTACGCATCTTATTCTTCTGTTTCCGAGATGATCTATATCGTCAAGCTTTCCAACGCCCTGACCGATATTGTTAAGGTAGCTTATTGTGGCGATTATATCGTCTATTGTAATATGCTTCGGAGTAAGTATATCCGCGTTTTGTTCAAGATCCCACTTGTAATCTTCTCTTTCAATATCGCTGTCATTATGTTCGGCGAGGAACTTCTGGAGTTCTTTATATGAAACCTTGTCGGTGATTCCGATATCTTCGAGCTCATCATCGGTAAATCCGTATTTTGCGGGAAGATAGGGCACGATGTTGACCATGCCGTTTCCTCTGACGAGGACTTCCTTGTCGTCGTTTTTAACCCAGACGACGGAAATACCGGCCTGCTCAATCTCCTTGGCAAGCTCCTCTGTTATTTTTGTTCCGGCAGGAGCGATAAGCTCGCCGTCGTCGTTTACTATGTCGTCTCTCGCGACAAAGCCGTTTATTCTGTTTGAAACGCCGAGTTTTTTGTTGAATTTATATCTTCCTACTCTCGTTATATCATAGTGGTGATCATCGAAGAAAAGCGTTTCAAGATATGATTTCGAGCTGTCTATTGTGGGCGGCTCGCCGGGACGGAGTTTTCTGTAAACTTCGAGAAGAGCCTCCTCCGTGTGATGCTTGTCATCCTTTTGGAGAGTAGCCTTTATTCTCGGATCATAGCCGAAGAACTCGTCTATCTGCGCATCGGAATCGAGAACATTCGGTTCAAGGAATATTCCGAGTGCTCTTATAAACGTAGTGATAGGGATTTTTCTCGTCTTGTCTATTCTTACATAAAAGACGTCGTTCTGGTCGGTCTCGTACTCGAGCCATGCGCCTCTGTTGGGAATAACGGTAGTGGCGTAAAGCTCTTTGCCAGTCTTGTCTCTCGACATTTCATAATAAGCGCCGGGCGAACGGACAAGCTGTGAGATAATAACTCTCTCGGCTCCGTTTATGACAAAAGTTCCGCTCGGCGTCATGAGCGGAAAATCGCCCATGAAAATATCGCTGTCCATAACTTCGCCTGTCTCGCTGTTTGAAAGTCTCGTCTTGACTTTAAGGGGAGCGGCGTAAGTTGCGTTCCTCTCCTTGCACTCTTTGATTGAATACTTTGGTTTGCCGCCCAGAGAATAATCAATGAAACTTATGCTCAGTTTTTTGTTGAAATCCGATATCTCGCCGATATCTCTGAACACTTCCCTGAGACCTTTATCAAGGAACCATTTGTAGGAATTAATCTGCACGTCGATGAGGTTGGGCATTTCCATAACTTCATCGATCTTGGCAAAACTCATTCTCGTCTTGGCGCCTTTTTTTACAGGTTTCACTTTTGCCAAAATTTATCACTCCGATTCAATAATTTGCAGTTTATTTTTATCACCGGTCAAGTATAATTAAACATATACTAATCTATGACAACCTATAATAACCTATTATAAGCTTTAATATAATACATTCAAAAATCCCCGTTGTCAATAGAAAAACGAGATTTATAAAAACTACCGTGCCGGGCAAATTAAAATATAATATAATTCCGTATTTAATATATTGCCGCCGTTTAGTAAAAAACAGCCGGTTATAAAAAAAACAGAAGCTTATTCTTTTCTTCAATTCGGTTGGCGGTTTTTATTTATTTAAAGGCATTACGGCTCGAAATCTATTTTTTTTACAAATATGTCAATAACGCTTGACAAGAATAAAAAAAGGTGATAAAATCCTTGTATATTTGTGGAGAGATACCGAAGCGGTCATAACGGAACGGTCTTGAAAACCGTCGTACCCTTTCGGGTACCGTGGGTTCGAATCCCACTCTCTCCGCCATTTGTATTTTTGTTACGGCACGGAGCAGTACTCAAGCTGGTGACGAGGCGCCCCTGCTAAGGGTGTAGGTCGGGGATAACCCGGCGCGAGAGTTCAAATCTCTCCTGCTCCGCCAAATAAAATATTTTACCGAAGTTCGAAAAGACTTCGGTTTTTTTTATGTGAATTTTCCTTTATTTTTTCTGTTTTAAAAAAAATATACAAAAAGCACTCATCATTTTTGTGAAATTTTACTCTTTTTTTTTGAATTTTTGTGCTAAAATACCGTTAGAAAAAGAAATATCCGATTTGACGGATGTTTTTAAAAGAAGTCGATTAATTAAATTATTATAATAATAATCTATATAACAAAACAGAGATATGTTTTTTAATATTAAAATCATTAATTATTATTAAGGAGACAATCAATCATGAAAAATTCGAAATTTAAAACGATTATTTCAATACTGATATCCGTCATATTAATATTCTGCTGTGTTTCCGTCGTCTCATTCGCGGAAGAAAGTTCAACTTACCCCAAAGGCTGGCTTTCCGGTTCTGGGGATAAAGAATGGTTTACACAGGAATATTATACTGATAATTGGTTGTACTATAGGGAAGATGAAGAAACCTCCTATCCAAAAGGCTGGCTTGACGGTCCTGAGGACAAAGAATGGTTTTCAGACTCTGCAAGCGCGGAGGATCAGCTGAACTCATGGAGAACAGAGTATATAAACGCTCTCAAAGAATCGGGAGTAGGCGACATAAGCGGAGACGGAAAAATAAGTTCGCTTGACGCGAGAAAGGCTCTGAGAGCTTCCGCCAAGCTTGAGACTTTGACGGATGAACAAACCGTAAAAGCCGATGTTTTGGGCTTTGGAGAAGTGAACGCCGCTGACGCGAGAAGAATTTTGAGAGTTTCCGCTAAACCTGACATTTTGCCGAGAGTCATAAAAATTAAGAACGGAACAAGCTACACAGTGAGCACGACAGCGTCTTATAGCGGTCCATACAAAATGGAAGTCAAGACAACAGGTCTTTTAAGAGTTAAATCTTTAAGCACATTAGACGTTTTAAAATATAAAGAAAAGTTTCACTTATTTTCAGGCACGCCGTGTATTTACGAATTCACCCCTCCGACAACGGGCAGATACATCATCTGGTTGAACAGCGTAAACGAATTGGATTCTTCGGTTGATTACGATTGGTCTTACTGCATCGTGCTCATTGCGGAATAAACAGTCAATATATTCTTCAATGAAGCATTGATATATAACAGACCCGAAGCCGGTTTTGGCTTCGGGTCATATCTTTGCCGTTTATCAATAAAATGTCGCTACGGGTTCTTCAGGAGCCTGAGCCGGTTCGGAAGACTTGACAGTAAGTATAGGCCCTTTTGAACCGTAAATTCTTGAGAACTTATAATTTATTGTCCCCTCGAGAATACGCCACTGACCGTTTTCGACTTCAGCCGATTTATCCCACTTGGCAAGTATGGGATAATACTGAATATCCTGAACGCAGCACGTCATTATATGGCGGCCTGTCGCGAACATTCCGTTCGGAAATCTCTTGTTAACAGCGCATACGCCTTTAAATTTAACCTGCTTGCCGTCGTAAGTTTTAGGATTTTCGTTTAAATCCCTGTAGAAAAGAGCGAAGTCCTTGTCCTCGATGTTTATTACGGGAGCGTTAACGTCAAAAGGCATTGGATCCTCGATTTCGTCAATTTCCGTTTCGCCGTCTTCATACTCGTATACTATATCTATCTGTCTTGAAACTCCCCTGACTATCTTATGAAGTTTCATCTTGTCCATATCTCTCGGCACTCTGTTGAAGCCGACCATTTGACACGTCTGAAGTTTGTCGTACATGAGCTGTCTCATGTTGTTGTTGTAATTTTCAAACGTCGTCGCATCGGCCGACATAAGCACCTGATATACAGCCCATGATTCCGGCATAGCCATAAAGAAATCGTTCAGAAGCCACATGCCGTTGTATTCGACTACAACCCGCTCTATGTTCATCTGTCTGCACCACAGGTCGAGTGTTTTCTCGTTCATGTCTTCCTTGTTTTCGATTGTCTTTATCTTTACGTTTTTTCCGTAGAATTTAGACGGGTCGTATTCCTCTTCGCCCTCCTCGCAGACAAGAAGGAGCGTTTTTTCTCCGGAATTGAAACGTTTATCCTCAAGCGTGGACTGAATAAACGTCGTCTTCCCCGCCTCAAGAAATCCTACGAAAAGATATACTGGTATTTCTTTTTGCTTCATATCAAAAATTTATTTCAAAATCTTATATTCCGAAAAGTTCCTTCAAATTGTCGTCCTTCAAAGCGGAGCCTATTACGCAAAGTCTGCCTGTGACAGCGGCGGAACCGTTTCTTACATCCTGTTCACCCGGAACATGGTCGAAATGTATCCATTTGCCGTCCTGAGACTCCACTATTCCCTTAGCTCTGAGGACAAGACCGTATTTATCTTTGTCGTCAAGCTTTGAAAGAATGTCTTTTATCTCATCCTCTGTAAATTTCTTTGTGGTTTCCTCGCCCCACGATACGAATATTTCATCGGCATCATGGTCGCCGTCGTGATGATGATGGTGGTGATGATGATGGTGCTCGTGTTCGTCTTCATCATCGTCATCGTGATGATGGTGGTGCTCGTGTTCGTCTTCATCATCGTCGTCATCGTCCGACAAAGTCGCCTTGAGCTTTTCCATTTCGGTTTCAAGCGTATCGTTTTTCTCAATAGCGTCGCAAATCTGCTTGCCGCTGAGCATATTCCACGGCGTTGTTATTATCTGGCATGTAGCGTTATGTTCTCTCAAAAGAGAGACTACCTCGGACAATTTTTCCTCTGATACGGAGTCTGTTCTCGAAAGGATTATAGCGCCGGCGTTTTCAATCTGGTCGTTGAAAAATTCGCCGAAATTTTTCATGTACATTTTTGCTTTTTTTGCGTCGACGACAGCCGTTGCCGCGTCGATTTCAAGGTCCTCGGAATCAGCTCTCATAACTGCTTTTATTACATCCGAAAGTTTGCCCACTCCCGACGGCTCTATCAATATTCTGTCAGGGTGATAATCGGAAATAACCTGTTTCAAAGCTCTGCCGAAATCGCCGACAAGGCTGCAGCAGATACAGCCGGAACTCATCTCGGTGATTTTTATTCCTGCGTCCTGAAGAAATCCGCCGTCTACGGCTATTTCGCCGAATTCATTTTCAATAAGTACAATATTCTGCCCGGCATACGCTTCTTTGATAAGCTTTTTTATAAGAGTCGTCTTGCCCGCTCCGAGAAATCCGGAAAAAATATCTACTTTTGTCTTTGCCATAATATTTTCTCATCCCTTAATTTTTTTTACATAATTATTATACTATATTTGTCAACCCGGAATAAAAATCCGAATTATTATTAATAATAACATTTTTGTTTAAACTAAGTTTAAAGCATTATAACTTATCCGCGCCCGAAAAAAGCTCCCCTAAAAAGGGAGCTGAAAATTAAAACAAATCAGTCGTCGTATTTGAGAAAATCATCGGGATTGTCTAAGATTTTCTGAAGAGCGTCGAGGAACGGCTTTATGTCGCCGAAGTCGAGAACTCTGTGGTCGAAAACTATATCAAGCGGAATCGTCTCCTCTATACCAACATAATCCTCGCCCTTTTCGTTTTTCTTAATTATCGGAATTTTAACAAGCGATGAAATTCCGATAGCGCATACCTGCGGAGGAACTATCATGAGAAGAACAAGCTCGCCGTCGTGACCTCTTGTCATCGCGCCGATGTTGGAAATCGTAATAGATCCCTGTTTTAAATCATCCTTTGTGAGTTTTTCGGAATCGGGAATAGCGTCGTAAGCTTTTTTCGCCTCGCCTTTGAGCGGTTCCACTCTGTGTTTTTTATTTGTTTTTGAACCGATAAGCCTCATGGCGGTCGAGATAAATCTGCCGTGTCTCAGTTTTTCAAACGTATCCTGCATAGATACGTCGTACATTACCTGGGTTAAATTAGTCTTTAGCACCCTCTTTTGAGTTTCCTCCATATATTCGGTGATGTTTCCGAGAGAACGGCTGCCCATATCCTTCATAGTAATGGTCATCATCTTGCCGTCGGGAAGTTTCCAGGGCATTGATATATCTATACTGTTTAAAATAGTCACCTTGCCTCTGACAAGACGCGGTTCAAAGTGAATATGCGCGTTAAGCTGCGGAGCCTCTTTCAAAGCGTCGCATATCGCCTTGAGCATGACTGTGTTTATTGTTACGTGCTTTCCTTCCTTCGCGAGCTCGTCATCCCATTTTTTGTAAGCTTTCAAAAAATCCGACATGTGCGGTCTGAAAACATAACTCACATGAGGAACCGATTTCCAGCTTTCGCTCGTCATCTGCGCCACTATTTTGCGCTGAATACCAAAACGATAAACATTAGGCTCTGAATTATCCAATATTATTTTCTCCTGACTATGTAAATTTTTTATTGATCCGGTATAAATTCGTGAAAATACATTTATATTCACAATTATCCGTTGTCGCGATTTGACTTGATTATAATACCTATTCCGATTTTTGACATAAAAACCGTCTGTATCCACACTGAATATTAAACCATATAATATTGACGGCTCTTAAATATAAATGTTAATAAAATGTGAATTATCTTAATATTAGACATAAATTTTTGTCACAATTTTATTATTACATAAAAAGCTGAATTTATTAGCCTGTTTTTTATAATAATAGATAAACGGGTATTTCAGCGTTGTGACGGTCTTAAATAAGAAAATTTATAAACAGTGCGAAATAGGCATTTTATGACACGACAGCTGCGGTGACTGTTTCATAAATTATCAAAATAAAGGCGATGATAAATCCCGGAGTAGTTATATACTGACCGAAAAGTCCCGAATTTGAAATTCTGGCGCTCATCGGGTGGTGGTACATATATTTGAATTTTCCGCCGTCGTTTATGTACTCGTATTTTTTAGGGACGTATCTTCTTTTTTTGTCAAGTATATAGATAATAAAACATACGACGCCCACGAAAGCGATAACGTAGTATACAATATTAAATACCATTATGGCTGTTCCCTCTTCGCCGAATTTATTTGATATGAGAAGCGAAAGAAAACTCATAAAGTTATTTGCAAAATGAACCGCCATTCCTGCCCAAAGAGAGCCTGTCGCCAAAGTCACATAGCCTATAGCTATTCCGGCGAGAAAAGCGAACGGAATTTGAGCCAAATTGCAGTGCATAAGCCCGAAAAGCATAGCCGACACAAGAAGAGCGAACATATCGCCGTATTTTCTGAGAGGCTGCATAATTGTTCCTCTAAGAGCCATTTCCTCGACAAGAGGCGGAACTACAGCCGTTGCGAGGAAATAAAGAACCCATGAAAATACGCTGTCCGGATTTGTATCCTGTGAAAGAGAAGCCGCCGGATCCCATCCTGTGATAAATTTAACGAACATGTCAAAATAGCTTGTTATGATATTCGCTATAAAACATCCCGCGATGCCTGCGAAAATCAGAAGAGGAATATTTCTTCCGCCCTTCGGTTTTCCGAGAGGCACGCTGAAATCATATATTGAGTTTTTATAGATATAGCCTATCACAAAAAACGGAAGACCGACAACTATTATCGAATAAAGTATTTCGATAAGCGACTGAACGGAAGAGGAATTCCAAACAGGAGCTATGGAGTCATAAGTTCCGCTTGAGATTAGGTGTCTTGAAAACACCGCCATGGCAGACGAAAGTATCATGGAAAGTATTATATAGCATATTATCGACATACTTCCGAAATCGGACAGAACCCTGAGATCTCTTCTCTCTTTAGCCCATACGTCGAAACCTATGAACGGCGCGAATTTTCTCGGCTCCTGATAATTATATCCGTTTCCGTAATTTCTGTAGTCGGAGCGGTTATAATAATTTTCGTTTTGATACCCGTTCCCGTTATATCCGTTGTTTCGATTGTATTCCCAACCGCCGTAATTGCCGTTATAGCCATTATTGCGATTATCTCCGTAATTGCCGTTATATCCGTTATTTTGATTATTGCCGTAATTGCCGTTATATCCGTTATTTTGATTATTGCCGTAATTGCCGTTATAAGCGTTACTGCGATTATCGCCGTAATTGCCGTTATAGCCGTTATTTTGATTATTGCCGCGGCTGCGGTCGTCATCAGGCCGCCGCGGCGTTCCGTAATTTTCATTAAAATCTTCCGACATTTTATTAAATATTCTCCAAAAAAATATTTCCGCACTGTGTATATACAGAAAAATAAATAAGGCGGATTATAGAATCTGCCTTATTTTAAAATTTCATTATTGATTAATCCTTAATTTTATCGATAAAGCCCGGGCAAAGAAAGCGTCGGATAAAATAAAAATTCTGATTTTTATATCTCGTCGAGGATTGCGAAAAGAGCATCCGCAGCCGCCTTAAAAGCTTCTCTGTTTGTCGAATAAGTAAATTCGGAAGAATTTTTGAGCTTGTCAAAAGTTCCGCCTTTTTTCTCGAGCGCACCGAGTCCGTCAAATATTTTGAGGTGCGGTTCTATCGTCAAAAATCTCTTTCCGTCCTTTTTCTTAAATTCGGAAAGAATCTCTTTTATGTGGCCGTCGCCGTATCCCGACGGAACCACAAAACCCGTGTCTTTCCTGCAGTCCTTGATATGAAGATAAAGAATATAGTCTTTAAGCATTTCATAGGCGGGAACTGTCTCCTGTCCGCACTGAATGAAATTCGCGGGGTCGAAAACTCCGAATAATTTTCCTTTGAAATTTGAAAGAAGGTCAAGAGATCTCTCGGCGTTGTCGCCGTAAATTCCCTTTTCGTTTTCAAGGCAGCATCTTATTCCGGATTTCAAAGAATATTCAGCCATTTTATTCAATCTTTCAAATACCTCGTCTCTGTAATCGGAATAGCTTTCGCCCTTTGTGAAATAGAAAGAGAACATTCTGATATTTTCCGTTCCGAGAATACAGGCGTTTTCAACGCTTTTTTTGAAAAGCTCGAAATGAGGCCCGAAATCATCCGTTATCTCTATTTTCCCGAAAGGCGAACCGATAGCCGAAACTCCCATTCCGGCATCGTCGAGAACCTTTCTGAGTTCCTTCGCCTCGTTTTCGGAAAAGTCGGATATGTTCTTGCCGTTTATTCCGCGAAGCTCAATATGAGTTATATTATTTTCCTTGCAGGCGTCTATCTGTTCCTCTATAGTTTTTCCGCCTTCATCGGCGAAAGCCGAAATCAAAAATTCAGCCATTATTCTTATCCTCCGAAAAATTTAATTACAGATTATTTTTATCGGTTTTTAAACAGCCATATTATTGCCCGATCAGCGATTTATACATATCTATATATTCCTGGGCGGATCTGTCCCACGAAAAATCGCAGTTCATTGCGCGCTTCATCAGAATCTGCCATCCTTCTTTGTCCTTGTATCCCTCGACGGCTCTTTCAAGCGCGTGCTTCATTTCATGCGCGTTATAATTTGTAAAGACAAATCCGTTGCCTGTGCCCATGCCGGAATCCTTTATAGAGTCGGCAAGTCCGCCTGTCTCTCTTACAACGGGAACAGAACCGTATCTCAGTGCTATCATCTGTGAAAGTCCGCAAGGCTCCGATTTAGACGGCATCAAAAAGATATCCGAACCGGCGTAAATTTTCTGAGCGAGGTCGGGGACGTATCCGAGATAAAGCCCGACTTTATCGGGATATCTGCCTGCGAGGTCTCTGAAAAACTGCTCATACTGCCAGTCTCCCGAACCGAGAACGATAAACTGAACGTCAAAGTAGCGTATAAATTCCTCTATAATTCCCTGAACGAGATCAAAACCTTTGTGGCTTACGAGCCTTGAAACCATTGCGACAATGGGAGTATCTTTTTTAAGCGGAAGATTGAAATATTTCTGAAGCTCTTCCTTATCGGTCTTTTTGCCGGAGAGATTGTCGACAGAATAATTTGCCCATAAGTGCTTGTCGGTCTCGGGGTTGTAAACGTCGTAGCTTATTCCGTTCAGTATTCCCTTCAGTTTCCACGAACGCATTTTAAGTATCGTGTCAAGTCCGTATGAATACCACGGGTCTAAAATTTCCTCGGCGTATGTCGGACTGACCGTAGACACCTTGTCTGACGATTCTATTGCGCCCTTCATGTAATTTACGCATCCGTCGTATTCCACTATTGATTTATCGAACGGGCTTAATCCTATTACGTTTTCAAGGACTTCGTCGCCGTATTTTCCCTGATACTGTATATTGTGAATTGTAAATACGGTCTTTATATTGGAGTAATATCCGCCGCCCTTTGAATACATAGTCGAATAGTAAACCGGCACAAGAGCTGTCTGCCAGTCGTTGCATGAAATTATATCGGGCTTGAAATCCACCGCCGGTATTATCTCGAGAACAGCTCTGGAGAAAAACGCGAATCTCTCCGCATCGTCGTAATAGCCGTACAGACTGTCTCTTTTAAAATAATATTCATTGTCGAGGAAATAATAAATTACTCCGTCGCCTCTGTATTCAAAAATTCCGCAATACTGGCGTCTCCATGCGACAGGGACATATATAGCTTTCAGAAAAGTCATTTTATCTCTGTATTCCTGCTTTATAGAGCCATAGAGAGGAAGAACGACTCTGACGGAAACTTTCTTTTGTCTTAAAGCCTGCGGAAGACTTCCGACAACATCTCCGAGTCCGCCCGAAGCGGCAAAAGGCTTACATTCGGAAGCCGCGTATAAAATCTTCATAACAGCAATCTCCTTTGCGGTAATTTTAAAAATATATTTTTCAGCGCCCGAAAATACGGCGTTTAAATTTTCATTGACGAGACAGAAATTCCCGAGCCAAATCCATATAAGCTTTTGCGCCTTTAGACTGACTGTCGTAATAAATCACAGGCTGTCCGAATGACGGAGCCTCCGAAAGTCTGACGTTTCTCGGTATAGTCGTCTTATAAACCTTGCCAGGGAAGAATTTCTTGACTTCCGTCACAACCTGCTGAGTCAGATTGAGCCTGCCGTCGTACATAGTGAGCAAAACGCCTTCAAGCCCGAGGTAAGGGTTGTAAAGCTGTTTTATTTTTCTGACTGTCGCCATGAGCTGTGAAAGTCCCTCAAGAGCGTAGTATTCGCACTGAATAGGAACAATAAACGTATCGGACGCGGTAAGAGCGTCAAGCGTAATCAAACCGAGAGAAGGCGGGCAGTCAAGAAAAATGAAATCGTAATTGTTCCAAACCTCGTAAAGGGAATTTCTGAGTACTTTTTCCCTCTCATTTACATTGATTAACTCAAGTTCCGCACCGGCAAGATCCATATTTGCAGGTATCAAATCTACGTTTTCAAACCCGGTATGAATAATAGTTTCCGACGTCTTGGCCTCGTTCATCAAAATACTGTAGCTTGAATATTCAAGTTTTCGCTTGTTTATGCCGTAGCCCGATGTAGAGTTTCCCTGAGGGTCTATATCCGCGAGCAGGACTTTTTTCCCGAGCGCGCCAACGGCAGCGGACAGATTGACCGCCGTCGTGGTCTTTCCGACTCCGCCCTTCTGGTTTAGTACAGAAACAGTCTTTGCCATAGCTTATACGCGCTCCAAAAAATCGAATTGATAAACAAGTTAATTAATTTTTATTATACTTATTTTTATTATTTTTTCAATAGCAAAAAGTATATTAGACAATTGGGGAAAAACGTTTCGTCAAAGCTGCCGTAAAATAAATTCGGACTAAAATTTTTTCGGATTAAATAATCAGCCGTCCAAAAATTAAGACATTTTTCTGAAATTCAAAGTTTTATTTATCAGATTTTTTCAATAAAAAACCCGCCGCAGAAAATTACGACAGGTTTATTCTATTCCCCGACAGTCAGTTGAGAGACGAATTTATTTTTCTTACTCTTTCAATTTCCTTTTTTACGTTCTCCGGCGCAGGCCCTCCGGCGCTCGTCCTTTTCATTACGCAGTTTTCAAGGTTAATCGCGTCGTAAACTCCTTCGTCAAATTCGCCGCAGACTTTTTTGTATTCGTCCAAAGGAAGATTTTCAAGCGTCGTGTCTTTATCTATGCACGTTTTAACCAAAACGCCTACAGCTTTATACGCGTCTCTGAATGGAATTCCTTTTGAAACGAGAAAATCAGCGCAGTCGGTCGCATTGATAAAGCCCTTTGCGGCGGCTTTTCTCATGTTGTCCCGCTTGACCGTCATTGTTTGAAGCATAGGGTCAAACGCCGTAAGGCAGGCTTTTACCGTGTCGAACGCGTCGAAAATACAGTCCTTATCTTCCTGCATATCCTTATTGTATGCAAGCGGTATTCCTTTCATTACCGTAAGTATCGTCATATTGTCGCCGAAAACCCTGCCGGATTTTCCTCTTACGAGTTCCGCAATATCCGGATTTTTCTTCTGCGGCATTATGGAAGAACCTGTCGAAAACGCGTCGTCAAGCTCAACAAACGAAAATTCCTTTGAACACCACAAAATTATCTCTTCGGAAAATCTTGAAAGATGAACCATGATCGCAGAAAGACACGAAGACAATTCTATAATGAAATCTCTGTCGGAGACTCCGTCGAGCGAATTATGGCAGTAGTCATCAAAACCGAGAAGGTCGGATGTATACTGTCTGTCAATCGGATAAGTAGTCCCGGCGAGAGCGCAAGAACCGAGAGGATTTGAATTCATCCTTTTCACCGCATCTTTTATTCTGCCCCTGTCTCTTAAAAACATTTCGGCATACGCCATCATATAGTGACCGAATGTCACCGGCTGGGCGCGCTGAAGATGAGTGTAGCCCGGCATAATCGCATCGTAATTTTTCTCGGCGATACCGGTCAATGTTTCAATAAGAGAAGAAAGAAGGGAATCGACTTTTCCGCTTTCGTTTCTGAGCGTGAGCCTGATATCGAGAGCCACCTGGTCGTTTCTTGACCTCGCGGTGTGAAGCCTTTTCCCTGCGTCGCCCGTCCTTTTTGTGAGCTCCTGCTCGACAAACGTGTGAATATCTTCGGCGTCGGGGTCTATTTTAAGTTTGCCCGACTCTATGTCAGACAATACAGACTTAAGTCCGGCAAGTATTTTGTCGCCGTCCTCCGGCGAAACTATACCCTGCTTCACGAGCATTCTTACATGAGCCATACTGCCCGTGATGTCCTCTTTGTACATTCTCGAATCGGTTCCGATAGACTTATTGAAATCGTTTGTGACCTTATCGACCTCTTTGGAAAATCTGCCTGTCCATAATTTCATTTTATTTTACCCTGAAAAAAATATTATTTATCCTCTCGTAAGTTTTCTGAGGAACTTTACGGCTTCGCCGATGTCTTTTTCGGGATCATCGCCAACTTCTCTTTCGATAGTCAGATATCCTCTGTATCCTATGTCCTCGAGGGCGGCGAGATATTTCGGGAAATCGACATTTCCCTCTCCCAAAGGAACTTCCTTGAATGACGGCGACTCGACTATTACTTTTTTAAGACCGTAGACAATCTCGGGATCCAAATCATACAGCTTAACTCCGTCCTTCGCATGGGTGTGGACGATGTAATCTTTCAGATTATATACAGCCTGAACCGGGTCGTCACCCGTTACCATTACGAGATTTGCCGGGTCAAGATTTACGCTTACGCCTTTTGAGCCGAGAGAGTCGAGAAAACCTTTAAGGGTTGCGGATTTTTCGGGGCCTGTCTCTACGGCGAAACGGCAGCCGAGACTGTCGGCGTGCTGGGCAAGCTTGAAACAAGCGTCCTGCATTACGGAATATCTAGGATTATTCTTATCCTCCGGAACAACTCCTATATGAGTCGTAACTATTTTTACGCCCATCTCGTAAGCCATATCCATTATAGCTTTTGATTTTTCAACCTTTGTGGGATTTGCGTCTTTATCGCAGAATCCTCCTCCGAGGTCTCCGCAGAAAGCGGATATTTCAAGACCGGAATCTTTTACTAATCTGACGAAATTTTTTCTGTCATCTTTCGTCATATTTTCGGGAGACATTCTTCCCCTTGACGCATAGACCTGAATGCCGTCGGCTCCGAGTCTTGCAGCCTTTTCGACAGCCTCTTTTAAATCGCATCTGAAAGAATCTATCATCACTCCGACGGGAAAATCGTACATATCAATCATTCCTCCGAAAAAAAGATTTGAAAATTATTTTCTGTATATTTGACAGGTAAATTATATATTGAACAGACAGTTTTTGCAAGACGCAACTTTTTTTTATAATAAAAAAACCAGCCCCGTAAAATAAAAACGGGGCTGTCTGTTGTGCAAAAAATTTATTCTCTGCCTGAATAATTCGGGGCTTCCTTTGTGATAAATACGTCGTGCGGATGTGACTCGATAAGTCCCGCGCCTGTAATTCTGACAAATTTTGAATTATTCTGAAGTGTTTCTATATTAGGAGCTCCGCAGTATCCCATACCTGATTTTACGCCGCCCATGAGCTGGAAAATTGTCTCCGAAAGTTCCCCCTTGTAGGGCACTCTTCCCTCAACTCCTTCGGGAACAAGCTTTTTGTTATTCTGCTGGAAATATCTGTCCTTGGAGCCGTGATTCATAGCGGCGATGGAGCCCATGCCTCTGTATGTCTTGAATTGTCTGCCCTGGTACAGCTCAAGCTCACCCGGAGCCTCCTCGCATCCGGCAACAAGAGAACCAATCATAATGGCGTTTGCGCCGGCCGCGAGAGCCTTGACGATATCGCCTGAATATTTTATTCCGCCGTCCGCGATAATCGGAATACCGTGTTTTGACGCTTCGATCGCGGAATCATAGACGGCAGTTATCTGAGGAACGCCGATGCCCGCGACTACTCGGGTAGTGCATATAGACCCGGGACCTATGCCGACCTTTACGCAGTCGGCTCCGGCGTCGATAATTGCCTTTGTTCCCTCTGCAGTAGCTACGTTGCCTACGATAAGCGATACGTCGGGGAAGGCCGCTTTTACCTTTGACGCTGTTTTAAGTATATTTTTAGAATGACCGTGCGCGGAATCGAGAACAAGAGCGTCTACTCCGGCCTCTACAAGCGCCGACGCTCTTTCAAGCACGTCGTCGGTCGCGCCTATTGCCGCGGCGCAGAGAAGTCTGCCGGCTTTATCTCTCGCGCTGTTGGGATATTGTACGGCTTTTTCTATGTCCTTTATTGTTATAAGACCTTTGAGATAGCCATTCTCATCAACAATAGGAAGTTTTTCTATCCTATGCTTCATAAGAACGTTTTTCGCTTCGTCAAGAGTAGTGCCGACGGGAGCCGTTACAAGGTTTTCCTTTGTCATGACGTCATTAATCGGGATATTAAAATCTGTCATAAAACGGAGGTCTCTGTTTGTCAAGATGCCGACAAGCTTTCCGTCGTCGTCGCATATGGGCACGCCCGAAATACGGTAGCGGTGCATCAATTCGTTGGCCTCGGTGACCAAATTGTAAGGATGAAGGAAAAACGGGCTTGTGATAACGCCGTTTTCGGATCTTTTTACTGTGTCGATCTCTTCTTTTTGTTTTTCAATCGACATATTTTTGTGGATTACTCCGATACCGCCTTCCCTGGCAACGGCTATCGCCATCCTCGACTCGGTAACGGTATCCATTGCCGCCGTTAAAATAGGCGTGTTTAATTTTATCGTCTTTGTAAGATATGTGGAAACATCGATATCCGCCGGCAGAATATCGGACGCCTGCGGAATAAGAAGAACGTCGTCAAAAGTCAAGCCCTCTTTGGCAAACTTCTGCGACGGGTCTGTCATCGTCTCATTGAACAAAGCTGCCTACCTCCAAATATATTTGATTGATTATACTACGAACTGAAAATAAAATCAACATGTAATTAATAAATCCGCTCCGTACAAAATTCGCAATTTAAGTCGTCTGTAATCGGAAAAAAATTATAAAATTACGGTTGACATTTTAGTTAGCATATACTAACATAATATCAAAAATTAGTTGTTGCTAACTTAAAACGGAGGGCGCATATGTCTGAAAGACTGTTGGTTTTATTCGGACCATCAACCTCCGAAACCTGAAAAAATCTCCTTGAAAAAGGAGATTTTTTTCATGTCTTTTAAAAATACGGGTATTTTTTATAAAGAATTATAAAACCTGAGCGTCCGAAAATTTTTTTCGGAACGGTTCAAAAGATATTTTTCCGTCGTATTATTAAGTATTGACAGATTTTCATCCGATAATTTCAATGAAAATATCATATTTAAATCAGCGTAGCAAATCTGTCTCATTGCCGAAATTACGTTCAAAGGCAGATCGAGGCTGTGATTATCGGCGCAGTCGGAACAGAGAAGAATACCTGTCAGAGGATCAAAATTCATGACGGGCGTCTCGAACTTTCCGCATTTCGCACACGCCACAAGCCCGGGCATATACCCTATATCGGACATGAGCCGCATTTCATAAACAGGTTTGACCGTCTCCGGTTTTTTAAGTTTTTTTGAAAGAAAATAAAGAGAGTTAAGATGAAGCCTTAATATATCGTCCGTCTCAACAGACTCGGGTATCATCGAGACTGCAAGATCCGAAAAATACTGCGCGAGGGCAAGATTTTTGAGGTCTTCGGTAAGTCCGAAAAATGTCTCTTTTACCTCGGATTCCGTGACTTTCAGCGCAGTCTTTCCCTCGTAAAAAGTGAAATTTGAATAACAGAAAAGATTTGTGGAAGAATGAAGTTTGTTTTTGGGTCTGTTAGCCGATTTGGCAAACGCTTTTATTACTCCTCTACCGCGTGACAAAATATAGAGGAGTCGGTCGGACTCCCCCGTTTTTGTTATTTTAATCACTACGCCGTCGGTTGTAAAACTCATCTGATAAAAATTTTTGAATAAATTTATTTTACTTCAAGTCCGAAATTTCTGATAAGACCTGCTTTGTTCCTCCATCCTTCCTTCACCTTTACCCATGTGTGAAGGCTTACCTTGCAGCCGAAGAATTTTTCCATGTCTTTTCTTGCGAGAGTCGATATTTTTTTGAGCATTGCACCGTTTTTGCCGATTATTATAGCTTTATGAGAATCTTTTTCGCAATAGACAACAGCGTCAATATCGAGAATATCTTTTTCTTTCCTCTCGGAAAAGCGTTCTATTTCAACTGCCGTTCCGTGGGGGACCTCCTTGTCGAGGCAGTCGAGAAGTTTTTCCCTGACAATCTCCGAAGCTATGACTTTTTCCGGCTGATCCGTCAAAGTGTCGTCGGGGAAAAAGTGAGCCGACGGGAAAGAAAGCTTCATTAGTTCTTCCTCAAGCTCCGCCATGTTAGTTCCTTTTTTTGCGGATATCGGAACTACCGCCTTGAAATCATACAGTTCGGAAAATTTTTGTATTCTTTCGAGCAGCTTTGACTTGTCTTCGAGAAGATCTATTTTATTTATAGCGAGAATAGCAGGAATATGCTCTTTTTTGAATTTTTCAATCAACTCAATCTCGCCTTTTTTAATCTCGCCCTGAGCCTCTGTGACGAGAAGACAATCGTCGACGTCGCCGACAGATAAATTAACAGCTTTTATCATATTTTCGCCGAGCATGTTTTTAGGCTTGTGGTAGCCGGGAGTGTCGGTAAAGACAAGCTGAATATTTCCCTTTGTCAAAACGCCCATTATCCTTGACCTCGTAGTCTGGGGCTTTGGAGATACTATGGCGATTTTTTCGCCGATAAGCTTATTTAATACAGTTGATTTGCCGGCGTTGGGACAACCGACAATGGCTATAAAAGCCGTCTTTGATTCCCCTTCGGGATTTTTTTCACAGACGATCCGCCCGTTATTCTGTTCTACGGTCTCTGTATCCGGTTCTCTGCCGTTCATATCAGTATTCGTAGGCATTAGATCTGGGGAGTCCTATTTCGGAGAGAACGAGATCTTCTTTTTCTCTCATTTTTTCGGCTTCAATGCCGCCGTTTACATGGTCGTAGCCGAGGAGATGGAGCATTGAATGAATTGTTAGAAAAGCTATCTCGGACTGGAACGGGTGATTGTATTCCCTCGCCTGTCTGTCAGCAGTCTCGCATGATATTACTATATCTCCGAGAACTTTGGCGCCTGTGTCAAGGTTTACATCGTACTGCCCGTCTACTCCCTGAGGGAATGAAAGAACATCTGTCGCCTTGTCTATATTTCTGTACTTCCTGTTGTACTCCCTTATTTCGTCATCGTCTACAAAGGTGACGCTGATTTCAACGCTGCCTTCAAATTTTTCAAGCTGCAAAACAGCGTTGCAGCAGCGCCTGACGAGCATCCTTGTGCCTGTCGGGATTTTTATTTTTTTCTGATTGTCGGTGATTATCACCTTTATTTTGTCTTTCATTTTTTCTCCTCGTATCTATTTGACATTAAAAAATTTATTGGGCGAAAAGATATTCAACTTTTTTTTCTTTCCTGCTTCGCTTTGTCGTTTTTTTCATAAGCTCTGATTATATCCATAACAAGCTTATGTCTTACAACGTCATGCTCCGTAAATTTTACCACGGCTATCGAGTCAACGTTTTTCAGTATTCTCGAAGCCTCCACAAGACCCGACACATGACCCGAAGGCAGGTCTATCTGAGTCACGTCTCCGGTCACAACCATCTTAGAGTTCATCCCAAGCCTTGTGAGAAACATTTTCATCTGTTCTCTCGTTGTGTTCTGAGCCTCGTCAAGTATTATAAAACTGTCGTCGAGCGTTCTGCCCCTCATATAGGCAAGAGGCGCCACCTCGATAACGCCTTTTTCATGAAAGTTCTGAAAATTCTCGGCTCCGAGCGTATCAAACAGGGCGTCGTAAAGCGGTCTAAGATAAGGGTCGATTTTCTGCTGAAGATCGCCGGGAAGAAATCCGAGCTTTTCGCCGGCTTCGACGGCGGGTCTCGTGAGAATTATTCTGTTTACTTCCTTCGCTTTGAAAGCTTTTACAGCCATCGCGACGGCAAGATATGTCTTTCCGGTTCCCGCCGGACCTATGCCGAATGTTATCGTGTTTTCCGCAATAGCGTCCACATATTTTTTCTGCCCGAGCGTTTTAGGTTTTACCGGTCTGCCCTTTGTCGTTATGCAGATGACGCTGCCCATAAGTCCCGAAAGTTTATCTGAATCGCCGTCTTTAACGAGAGAAATGACGTAATCGACTTTTTGGCTGTCGAGCTGTTCGCCCTTGTTAATAATTGTCAGAAGTCCCTCGCACGCTCTTAAAGCCAAAAGGACGTCCGCCTGCGCTCCCGAAATTTTCATCTCGGAGCCTCTTGTGACAATCGTCACAGAAAAAGCGTTTTCAACTTCCTTAATGTTCTCGTCGAAACTTCCGAAAAGAGAAATCGCGCTTTCCATTCTCTCAATATTAAGCGTCTGTTCGTACATTCGGCATTCATCATCTCACTTTATTTAATTATATATTTTTTTTCAGGGTAATTCAATAGCTAATTTTAGAAATGATAGATAAATTTCAACTTTATTATTGTATAAATTGTATAAATTTCAGATTTAATTTTTAATTAAACAATCAGTCAATAAAATACTTTAAAAAATAAAGGATAAAATCAATGGCGGTTGGGAATTGTCTCAGCCGCCGTTTATGCTGTTATTTGTTTTTATTTATTCTCCGCAGCCGCGGCAACAGCGCTGCCGATATTCAAAAACGGATAAATTCTGCCTTGGTCTTTTCCCGTAACGCCTACAGCAGTCTTTGAGTTGCTGATCAGAGCGGTCTTGATTTCAGATGACGTCATCTCGGGGTGAAGCGACCAGAGGTAAGCTGCGGCGCCCGCCACAATCGGCGACGACATTGACGTGCCGTCGGACGTCTGATAACCGTTGTTGTTCACCGTTGAAAGAATACCTACTCCGGGCGCGGCAATATCTACGCAGTCGCCGTAATTCGAGAAATCGGCAAGTTTGTAATTTCCGCTTTCGTCCTTTTTATTTTCCGCTGCGGCTACTATCATAATTTTCGATTTGACAGTTTCGTATGTAATTCCTTTTTCCGCGAGAACTTTTCTCGTCTGTTCCGGAAGAGAATTGAACAGATTTTCATTTATGCCGGCAAAAAAGCATGTGAGAGACGCGTCATATCCGGGACCCGCATTATCGTAGCCGTTGCCGGCCGCCTGTGTAATTATAAAGTCTTTTCCTGCCATAATCATCTGCGCTATCTCAACGATATATCCGACTGCAGATCTTTCAGACTGGAGCTTCATTGAATCGAGATACGCAGCGTAAGTTCCCTGGCTTTCGATAGCATAAAGAATTGCCGTGCGGTGAGTCTTGTAATAAAGATATTCGTCGCCTGTAAGATCGCTCAAAAGTTTTTCAAGAAGAGTTCCGGCGTAATTTTTATAAATAGTGGCGGCGTAAACTTCCTCCGAATATACGGTTGCGCCGAGAGATAGGTTTATCACCTTGCAGTTGTCGTCCACCAAAGTCTTTATTCCTTCGGAAAGATTGAAGTTGTTCGCGCCGGACGTCATATCTATCGCTTCTATTTTCGCTTTGTCCGCGACGCCTCTTATTCCGACGTTGTTGTTATTCGCGCCGATTAATCCGGCGACATGAGTTCCGTGCGAAAAATCGGGATAACCTTCAAAAGAATCGACTGTTACCGTTTTGAAATCTGCCGGAAATTCAAATTTATCTTTTAGATCTTCGTGAGACGTGTAAAATCCGTCGTCTATAACGCCTACTTTTATATCTGACGCTTTGTCGTCCGACTGCCACGCCGTGTAAGCTCCGACAGACTCCGCCCACCAGTCGTTTCCGCCGGGATTTGCTTCATCGCCTTTGTCTGTCTCCCCTGACCACGGATTTTCATCCGCTTCGGTTTCATAAGTCATGGGAAGGTCGTAAGTCGCGTACATAACATCGGAATCGGAATAAAGGGAATTGATTATATTGTTGAGGTCGGCGAAATCTTTAGCGTCGACTTTTACCTGAAGCATATTAACTGTTCCTGATATGTCGCCTACTATTTTTCCGCCTGCGGCAGACGCGATTTTATCGTTATTTTCCGAAGAAAGATCCGAATAAGTGTAGACGTCGATAAGATTTTTTGTAAACATGGTGTTTGTCTTCTCATCGTAATCTATCTCGGTATCCTCGGGGAAATATATATAATCGCCGTTTGAATATTTTTCTGTTTTTTCTTCGTCGGTTTTCTCCTTTTTGCCGGTGTTGTCTTTGCCGGCGCCGAAAAGCTTTTTGAAAAAATTCAAAATCTTTTCAAAAAATTCTCTTATCTGCGACAAAATCGACGCAATGCCGTTTGTCGCCTGAGTTTCTGCTTTAACGCCGTTTCCTGCCGCAAAAGACATCAGCGGAACAGCGGAAAATACGAGCAGCACCGCGAGGAAAACGCTTAAAAATTTTTTCATGATGAAATCCTCCGCATCATTTGAATTTATAATTTTTCTTCTATTGAAATTATAATATTATATTATTATAGCGATATTAACAAATTGTGAACTATTGATTAAATAATCGGATTATTAAGAAAAAATAAACATATTTTTGTTTATATTAGTAAACAAAGCATAATATTTTCTTTAAAAAAATATGATTATTATCTAAAAAATAAAGCCGAATACAAATCCGGCTTTAATTTTCATCTTGAATTTTCGTTTCTCTCCCTGACGACGTATTTTGTCGGAGTGCCTTCAAGACCGAACACGCCTCTTATCGAATTGTCAATATACCTCTGATAAGAATAATGAAAAAGATCTTTGGAGTTTACGAAAACCACAAATGTCGGCGGTCTCGTGGACGCCTGTGTTATGTAGTAGATTTTCAGTCTTTTTCCTTTGTCGGTCGGCGGTTGAACTCTCTCCTCGGCGTCTGCCAAAATATCGTTTAATTTGCCTGTCTGTATTCTCATGGAATTTTGTCCGTCGACGAAATTAATAAGGTCCAAAAGCCGTCCTACACGCTGACCTGTCTTGGCGGAGATGAAAATTATGGGAGCGTAGGACATAAAAGAAAGGTCGTTCATTAGCTCTTTTCTCATGACGTCCATCGTTTTACCCGTCTTTTCGACTATATCCCATTTATTTACGGCTATTATGCACGCTTTTCCTGCATTATGTGCAAGGCCCGCAACCTTTGAATCCTGCTCCGTAAAGCCTTCGGAGCCGTCTATCATTATTACGCAGACAGTCGCCCTCTCTATCGCGAGCTGAGCTCTTAAAACCGAATACCTCTCAATATTATCCTCGACTTTGGATTGTCTTCTGAGTCCGGCCGTGTCGATGAAAACATACTTGCCGTGCTTGTTTTCCACAACAGAGTCGGTGGCGTCCCTCGTAGTACCGGGAATATCGGATACAATAGCTCTTTCCTCGCCGCAAAGATTGTTTATCAAGCTCGATTTTCCGGCGTTGGGCTTGCCGATGACCGCGACCTTAATTGCGTCGTCTTCCTCTTTTTCGTCGAATTTATCTGAAATAAATTCGTATACCCTGTCGAGCAAATCTCCGGTGCCAAGACCGTGAATTGACGATACGGGGTAGGGGTCGCCAAGGCCCAAATTGTAAAACTCGTACACCTCCGCAGGTGTTTCTCCGGTAAAATCGCACTTATTTACCGCCAGAACTACCGGCTTTCCGCTTTTAAGAAGCATTGACGCTATTTCGCTGTCGGTGGAAACGACGCCCGTTCTCAAATCGGTGACGAATATTATGCAGTCGGACGTATCGATTGCTATCTGCGCCTGCGCTCTCATTCTCGAAAGGATGATATCGTCCGTTTTCGGCTCAATTCCTCCTGTATCGACGAGGAGAAAAGACTTGTTTCTCCACTCGCATTCGCCGTAAATTCTGTCCCTCGTGACGCCCGGCGTGTCTTCGACTATCGCAAGCCTCTGACCGCACAGTTTATTGAAAAGAGACGACTTGCCGACGTTCGGTCTGCCGACTATGGCAACTATTGGCTGTGACATTTTTCTCCTCCGTTAATTTTATCCGTTTTGGCTCAATCCGGCGACGGCTTTAAAAAGTTCTTTGCCGCCCGGTTTATCGACTGTTATTTTATGATTTAACCTTTTTTCCAATTCTTCGAGAGAAACTGAATCGAGGAATATTTTCTCATCTTCGCTTTTAAGCATTACATCAGGTATAACTACTCTGTCGTAAGACGAGACGTCTCCTGCCTGATTTATAATATCCGAAGCGGTGACAAGTCCGGCTACCGTAACTTCATGTCCGAAAAAATCATTGACTACGGTAAGAACATCCACTTTCAGACCGCTGACTTTATTACCCGCATATTTCGCAAGTTCATTCATAAGCTCCGACGCCGCGACGCCTGTAATAATAAGCGCGCTTTCATTTTCAAGACTTGATTTTTCGGAAAACGCGTCGCAGGCTTTTTTAAATTCGTATTTAGTAAGCTGCCACATCCCGACGCCGTTGTCAAGCTGGTCAAAATTTCCGTAATATTCGATATTCGGAAACGGATGCTCCGCTTTCAGGAAAAATTCGTCTGACGCATTTGCAAAATATCTCCCGTAATCGCCGAAATATTTTTCATTGAAGCGGTCTGAAATTTTAATGACATTTTCGGCCTCTTTTTTAGTGTAGGGATGAATATCGAAAAGCCCCTCCCTGTATGATGTGAGACCTACCGGAACAAGCGCACACGACAAAATCGAATCGCCGTATTTTCTCAGTTTTTCAAGCGAACTTACAAGCTCTTCCCCGTCGTTTATTCCGGGGCAGAGGACGAACTGAACATTCATTTTTATTCCGCCCTCGTAAAGCTTGTCAATGTATTTCAGACTGTCGCCTGCGAATCTGTTGCCGAGCATTTTCACTCTAAGCTCCGGATTCATAGTCTGTATTGAGATGTTAATAGGCTCTATTTTCATCTCGATAATTCTGTTTACGTCATCATCCGTGAAATTTGTAAGCGTAACATAATTGCCGAAAAGAAAACAAAGTCTGTAATCGTCATCTTTAAAATACAGAGTATTTCTTTCTCCTTTAGGCATTTGATCGACAAAGCAGAAAATACATTTGTTGCGGCATGTCTTTACTTTGTCCATAAGGTATGTTTCAAAATTCAGACCGAGGATATCGGGATTTCCCTCCGATTTAACGAGGAATGAAATTTCTTTCCCTTGGGGAGTTTTAAAGACGCAGTGAAGCCTTTTTGCCGCGCCGTAAAATCTGTAATCGAGAACGTCGTTAATGCTGCGGCCGTTAATGCTTTCAAGTCTGCAGCCGCCGAAAACTCCGTGAATGCAAGAAACGGAGTCCTTATTTACAGATTTTATCAAAACGCTCATTATTTAATTCACACAGACAATTTTCAAATTGATTTAAATAATACTATTAAGCGGGGAAGAAAGACCTTCTCCGCTCAGGAACTTTTTTTTAAAAAATCAAGCTCTAACAGCCCGAAAAATCATTCGGGCGAAAAGCAGTCAGCTTTCTTCTATTTCAAATACCTGTCTGCCTTTGTAATATCCGCACATTCTGCATACTCTGTGAGCCTGCATATATTCACCGCAGTTGGGGCATCTGACAAGCTCGGGAGCGGACATCTTCCATACGTTCGAACGTCTCTTATCTCTTCTGGCATGAGAAACTCTTCTCTTAGGTACAGCCATTTTATTTACCTCCGTATATTCAAAAATAGATATTAATGCGTTATTATTCTTCGTCCGTCAAAAGACTTTGAAGCTTTTCAAGTCTCGGGTCAATGTCCGCGGGACAACCGCACGGGCCCAAGTTCAAATTCTTTCCGCATTTCGGACAAAGTCCCTTGCAGTCTTCCCTGCACAGGAATCTGTAAGGAAGAGAAAGCGAAATATCTTCGCAGATAAGCTCTTCCGGATTGAAAACACCGCCTTCAACGGGAATGTAAAGGTCATCGTCATCGCCGCAGTCTGTTTTGACTAAATAATGCTCGATATCGATGCTTTCTTTTCTCTCAATCGGTTCAAGACACCTTGCGCACTCGGTTTTAATCGTGAAACCGGCTTTTCCCGAAAATTTCACAAGACCGGCCGCGCTTGAAATGCTGCCTTCAAATTCAACTGACCCCGGAATCACATCGGAAGATATGTCAAATTTAAGCCTTAAATCTCTGCGGATGTCCGAACTATAGAAATCATATAAGTTGACGGTCATTTCTCGCCCCTTGACAAGCGTTTTATATTATAGCTTTTAAAATCGGTTTTGTCAACAAACATATTTAAATAATCCGGAGTAAAATGACGAAATCGGGTTAGAAATAAAACTCAAACGTCTGATATACTCCGGACAAAACAATCAGCTGTCAATCAGTTTTTAAATTCGCAAACCTGAGCCGCGTCGGCAGGTATATTCTCCTTCTCCGTTGAGATTGTGAACACGAAATCGGTTCCGCTCTTTTCTGAAAGAGAAGCGACCTTTTTGAGGAATTCGCCGAGTTCTTTGTAATCTCTGGAACCTATTCTTAAAGTGGCGTCGCATAAAATGTCGGTAATATCGTGATCGCCGGCGCAAAGACCGCAGAGAAGTCCGTAAAATGCGTCAAATCCGGAAATGCCGTACTGGTCCGCAGTAACAAGTCTGACTCTGTAGGTAACCGAATTTCTGAGAGTTCCGGCCTTGTCGACACAGACTACATGTCCTGCGCTCTTTTTGTAAGCGGAATCGATCATCTCTATAAGCTGTGTTGTTTTTCCCGAGCCTCTGGGGCCTGTAAGCAATGATACCATTTGGATAACTCCTTTTTATTAAAATTACTCTTAATTCTCAAAATCAAACATCAAAGGAAGGAATAAATTTCCTTTCATGTTTATTTGACAATTATATCAGAAAATCTATATTATTTCAATGCTGATACTGAAATTTAATTAAAGTCTCGCCCTCAATTTTTCAGTCTGAGACTCGTATCCCGGTTTGCCGAGAAGCGCGAACATATTTTTCTTATAAGCCTCGACTCCCGG
The DNA here is from genome assembly GCA_900314355.1 of uncultured Eubacteriales bacterium. Lineage (GTDB taxonomy): Bacteria > Bacillota > Clostridia > Oscillospirales > Acutalibacteraceae > UBA1081. Next base: position 50,107 of record OMUY01000005.1, read on the forward strand.
CTGGTTGAACGGGTTTACGCCGAGAATATATCCCGAGACGCCGCACGAAAACTCAAGGAAATAAATGAGATAGCCGAGATTTTCCTCGTCCATTCTGTCAAGCTCCAATATGATATTCGGAACAGAACCGTCTGTATGGGCGAGAATAACGCCCTGAGACGCCGTCTTGTTTACATATGAAAGCTTTCTGCCTGCAAGGAAATTGAGACCGTCGCCGTTATTTTCCTCTTTTTCGATAGTGATGTCGCATTTGGGCTCTTTGAAGCTTACAAGAGTTTCAAATAAAATTCTCTCGCCTTCCTGAACGTACTGACCGAGAGAATGAAGGTCGGTTGAATAAATGCCGCTGTACGGGAGTATGCCTTTGTTCTCTTTTCCCTCGCTCTCGCCGAAAAGCTGCTTGAACCATTCGTTCATCATCGTGTAATCCGGCTCGTAGCATACCATCATTTCGACAAATTTTCCTTTTCTCAAAAGGATATTTCTTATCGCCGCATATCTGCACGCCTGATTTTTTTCGACGTCCCTTTCTTTCAAGTCATTCATGGCGTCACGCGCGCCCTTCATCAGCTTATCAATATCAATTCCGGCGCACGCGATAGGAAGAAGTCCCACGGCTGTCAAAACAGAATATCTGCCGCCTACGTCGTCGGGGATAACAAAAGACTTCCATGAATTTTCGTCGGCTTCCCGTCTCAATATACCTTTTGATCTGTCTGTCGTGACGTAAATTCTTTCGTTCGCCTGCTTCTCGCCGTATTTTTCGACGAGCCTGCGTTTGAATATTCTGAATGCGACGCTCGGTTCTGTCGTAGTGCCTGATTTGGATATGACGTTTACGGAAAAGTCCTTGTCTTTTGTAAGAGACAAAACCTCGGTTATCTCCGTCGGCGAAAGGCTGTTGCCCAAAAAGAATATCTGCGGTTTTGCGCCGGGCAGAAGATTGTAGTTTTTGGATTTGCAGAACTCAATAACTGCTCTCGCGCCGAGGTAAGAACCTCCTATTCCTATCACGATGAGTATATCGGAATCATTCCTGATTTTTTCCGCCGCAGCTTTGATTTCGGCAAATTCCTTTTTGTCGTAGTCCTCCGGAAGCGTGCGCCATCCGTGAAAATCATTTCCGGGAGCTGACGACTTGTTTTCATAGAAAAAACTCAGCGCCTTTTCTGTCTCCGGCTTTAATTTTCCGAGATCTTCCCCGCTTACGAAACCTTCAAGGTATTTCGTATTTAATTTAAGACTCATGATATTTTTCCTCTTCCCTTGAAAAATTTTTTCTTTTCATTTTATCTTTATTTCTCATAATTTCAGAAGTTTATTATATATTAGTTCTTAAAATTTATCAAGCCTTTAAAAGCAAATAGAATATTAAAACAAGCGGCTCTGTTTTCGGCAGGCTTAAAAATTTTATTCCGACTGAGAAATCAAATTTTTTTCATGTTAATTTTTTTTAAAAACATTCTGCCCTCCTCCTTTTTGCGGAAGAGGACAGATGTCTGAATTTATACCGGGAAAAGATTATAAGCAATAAATTACTCGCCCTTTTTGACTGAAGAATCTGAATTTAAATTCGGATGACATACATTTGAATAAGGACAGCCGGAACAGCTTGAACCGGATTGACAGGAACCTCCCGGTTTGCCTCCTTTTTTGCCCCGTGAAACATAAGGTTTTAAAACGGATCTTACAAGGAAGAAAATCAGAAGCGCGACCAAAAGGGCGGCAATAATTGTTCCGATATTTGAAATTATCCAAGACATATCAAACACCTCCGAATCAATTTTTGTTTTTTACCTTTTCAGACCTTGACTTTTTCAGTCAGAGTATTTGACGGAATGTATTTTTTTACAAACAGCATATAGATGAATGCAAGCAAAACAGCTACGGCGCAGACGAAGAAAATCCACTGAACGCCTGTTTCTCTTCCGGAGAACACAGAACCGAACTGATAAACCATAAGCGAAAGAGCGTAAGCGTAGCCGCATTCGTAGCCTATTGCTCTCCATGTCCATTTTCTGGAGTTCATCTCTCTCTTGATAGCGCCGATAGCGGCGAAGCAAGGCGCGCAGAGAAGATTGAATATCATGAACGAGAAGCCCTGAAGCGCCGTCATACCTTCAAAATCAAGTATTCCGAATACGCCAACAACGTTCTCTTTGGCGACAAGTCCCATTACCGTGGCTATTGTGGCTCTGATATTGTCAAATCCGAGAGGATAGAATATCCATTTGACAACGTTGCCTATATATCCCAAAACTGTTGTCTCAAGTCCCGAATCGGCAAGAGCCGCGTCCCAGCCGAACGTTCCGTTCTCTCTTACTCCGAATGTTGTTCCTATCCATACGACTATGGTTGAAAGAAGGATTATCGTGCCGGCCTTTTTTATGAATGACCATCCGCGTTCCCACATTGACCTTAGAAGATTGCCGAGCGTCGGCCAATGGTAAGCGGGAAGTTCCATAACGAACGGAGCCGGATCGCCTGCGAACCATTTAGTCTTTTTAAGCATTATTCCGGAAATAATTATCGACGCGATACCTATGAAGTAGCATGACGGCGCAATGTACCATTTATTATTGAAAAGCGCGGCTGTGACAAGGGCGATGATGGGAAGTTTTGCTCCGCACGGCATGAAGGTAGTCGTCATAATGGTCATTCGCCTGTCTCGCTCGTTTTCTATTGTCCTTGAAGCCATAACTCCGGGAACTCCGCATCCTGTCGCGATAAGCATCGGGATGAATGATTTTCCCGAAAGACCGAACCTTCTGAATATCTTATCGAGGACGAATGCGACTCTTGACATATAACCGCACGCCTCAAGGAAAGCAAGAAGGAAGAAAAGCACGAACATCTGAGGAACAAATCCCAGAACAGCGCCGACGCCGCCGACAATACCTTTGATGACAAGCGATTTTATAAACGCGTTAGTCATATGAGTCGCATCAAACAGCTTTTCAAAAAGAACGGGAACGCCGGGAATCCATATTCCGCCTCTTTCAGACGTATCTGAAGGATCGGGGCAATTATCCGACGCGAGGGCTTTGTCGTATGTGTCGCCGAGCGAATATCCTTCCTCGTCAAGTTTTGACGCGTATGTGCCGTAGGCCTCGTCAAACGCGCTGTAATCCTCGTCGTCTATCGCGGTCTTGAGCTTATCCGCGCCCGTTACTCCGGCTTTCGCGGCGGCGTCTACAGTCTTTACCATGCTGTCTGTCCAGATATTCGCCTTATAATAATCCGTCATCTCCTCGGTATAAGCAGCTCTGCCTATTCCGAAAAGATAATATCCGTCGCCAAAAAACTGATCGTTTGTAAAATCCGTGGCGAGTCCGCCTACCGTTGAAATGGAAATATAGTAGACAAGGAACATAATTACCACGAAAATAGGAAGAGCCGCCCATCTGTTTGTGACTACCTTGTCTATTTTATCGGATGTGCTGAGCTGACCTTTATTTTTCTTTTTATAGCATCCCTTTATTACATCGGCTATGTAAAGATATCTTTCGTTTGTTATAATCGACTCGGCGTCGTCGTCAAGCTCCTCTTCTGCCGCCTTGATATCTTTCTCCACATGTTCCCTTACGTCTTTAGGAACTTTTAATTTTTCAAGTACCTTGTCGTCTCTCTCGAAAACTTTAATCGCGTACCATCTCTGCCGGCTTTCGGGAAGATCATTGACGACAGCTTCCTCAATGTGGGCAAGAGCGTGCTCGACAGGTCCCGAGAATGTGTGATAAGGTATTCTTCTGCCCTCTTTCGCGGCGTCGACAGCGGCCTTTGCGGCCTCTTCTATTCCTGTTCCTTTAAGAGCGGAAATCTCAACTACTTTGCAGCCGAGTTCTCTTCCGAGCTCCTCCGTGTTAATCTTGTCGCCGTTTTTCCTGACGACGTCCATCATGTTAATGGCTATTACTACGGGAACGCCGACCTCGATAAGCTGTGTAGTGAGGTATAGGTTTCTTTCAAGGTTTGTTCCGTCGACAATATTCAAAATCGCGTCGGGTTTTTCATCCAATATGTAATTTCTCGCCACTACCTCTTCAAGGGTATACGGGGAAAGCGAATAAATTCCGGGAAGGTCGGTAATCGTTACTCCTTCGTATTTTCTAAGCTTTCCCTCTTTTTTCTCAACCGTAACACCCGGCCAGTTTCCGACGAACTGGTTGGCGCCCGTCAAAGCGTTGAACAAAGTGGTTTTACCGCTGTTCGGGTTGCCCGCCAAAGCAATTTTAATTTCACTCATAAAATTTTATTATACCTCTTTCCTTTATCCCCGCAGGCTTATCAGCCATCGGACAATATTGTTAGTTTAGACTAACTGAATGTTCAAAAAAAAAATTCTCCTCAACCTTTTTCTACACACGATGATTTGAAATTTTTTTCATTGAAAAATCAAAATAAGATTTTATCAGCCCGAAATTATCTCGGTTTCTATCATCTGACCGTCTTCTTTTCTTACCGACAGTTCATATCCTCTTACCGTAAGCTCTACGGGATCTCCGAGCGGAGCGACTTTTCTGATATGCAGCTCTACTCCTTTCGTGATGCCCATGTCCATTATCCTTCTTTTTATCGCGCCCTCTCCGCTGATTTTGATAACTTTCAGTGTCTGACCGGGCTTTGAATCCTTCAATGTCATAAATTTTCCTCCTATAAATCGGCACTAATAATAAATATATTTATACCATTATTTTACTTGCGAGCTTTTCGTCGATGGCTATTCTCGTCTCCTTAACGTTGACTATTATATTCCCGCCCATTCTCGAAATAATCCTGACGTCTCCGCCGACGACAAAACCGAGGTTTTCAAGGTGACGTCTTACATCGGGCGAACCGCCTATATGCTTGATAACGTTTTCTTCTTCATCATTCGCAAGCGGCAACGGCATCATATGAATTCCTCCCGAACATATATTTTTGAGTTAGCTTTCGCTTACTTTCATAATTATTATAGTTAGTTATGTCTAACTTGTCAAGTCCGAAATTAAAAAAATTTAAATCGTTGAACAGCGGCCGAACATGTTCTGCGGCACAAAAAACCGCCCTTTCATTTTTGAAAGAGCGGTATCAAAAGTTATTACCTGTTATTTCAGACTGAATATCTTTACAAATTCTCCCGGTTCAAGATCTATTCTTTCGCCATTTAGGTAAAGTTCGGCTTTTACGCCGGCAGGAACCGAACATTCATATCTGACCGTATTGTCGTCGATAAATTTCCAATATGATGTAACGACGCCCGACCTCGTGTCTATTCTCGCCTTCGCAAAGCCGAGTTCGGCGGAAAAATGCGGTCGGAAAATTACGTGTTTATAAGCCGGGCAATCCTCGTCGTAATTTATTCCGGCAATACCCGTATACATCCATTCGGCTACGGAGCCGTAGGCGTAATGGTTGAACGAATTCATTCCTACGTCGGCAAATTCTCCGTCCTCGTGTATTCCGTTCCATCTTTCCCAGATTGTCGTAGCGCCTTTCAAAACGGGATAGAGCCAAGAAGGATATTCTTTTCTCGTTAAAAGAGCGAAAGCTATATCTGCTCTGCCGATTTTTTCAAGAGTCGGAAGAAGTATGGGCGTGCCGACAAACCCTGTTTTAAGATGACCGCATGAAAGAATATCGGTAACTAAAATCGCGGCCTCCCTTTCTGGCTTATATGAAAGGTCGAAATTAATGGCAAGGCAGCAAGCAGTCTGCGTAGTGTACTCAGGTCTGTCGGAAGACAGGAATTTTTCGTTAAACGCCTTTTTGATTTCGGGATAAATTTTTTCAAGATCCGAGACGTCTTCACCGATAACTTTTCCCATTTTTATCATTATGCCTACATCGTAAGCGTAATAAGCCGTGGCGATAAGGCTTTTGTCCGTAAGTCCCTCCGAGCTGTCGACTTTTCCGCCGTCGAGAGCTACCCAGTCGCCGAACTGATGACTTTCTGACCATATATATTTTTCCGAACAGTTTTTCCGGATAAATCCAAGCCATTTTCTCATAGACGGGAACATATCTCTGATAATATCCTCGTCGCCGAATGCACAGTACATTCTGTAAGGAATTATTACAACAGAGTCGCCCCAAGCCGCAGAGCCGTATCCGTCCCATCCGGCAGGAACCACATGAGGTATGGCTCCTTCATCGTCCTGATCCGCCGCCATATCGTGAAGCCATTTTGTGTAGAATTTATCCGTGTCGTAGTTTATAGACGCGGTCTTTGCAAATATCTGAGCGTCGCCTGTCCAGCCCATCCTCTCGTCTCTCTGAGGACAGTCGGTCGGAACGTCGAGGAAATTTCCTCTCTGACCCCATACGGCGTTTTCGTAAAGCTGCTGAACAAGTTTATCGCCGCATTGAAATCTTCCCGTGCGCTTCATATCCGAAAATACTGCGCAGGCGGTGAAATTATCAAGATTTATCTCATCGTCGGAAAAGCCCTCAAGCTTTATATATCTGAATCCCTGATATGTGAAATGAGGTCTGTAGATATGCTCTTCTCCGTCCGAGACAACTGTTATCAGCTCTTTCGCGCTCCTTAAATTCGCATTGTAAAAATTGCCGTTTTTGTCATTAAATTCGGAGTGGTAAAGCTTATATTCCCGCCCTTTTTCGGCAGGCACTTTCCACTCGACGTAGCCGGTGACCTCCTGACCGAAATCAATCATTCTGTCGCCTTCCGGCGTTATGATGAGCTTATGAGGCGCAACTCTCGACTTCACTCTCGCGGTCTCGCCTTCCTGAAAGAGAAGGATGTCTTTTGATACCGGAATTTCTTTTACGTCATATATTTTTTCGTCTTCAAAATTGTAATCGTATGTTTCGCCGTCGTAGACAGATGAGAAAAGAATTTTCGTTTTTTTCGCTTTCCAGCTTGAATCGGTGAAAATATCATATTTAGAACCGTCTCTGCAATTTATCTCTATCGACGCAATTACAGCGTATTCATCGGACTTCAGACAGTCAAGTTCTTCGTTTTTCCTTTTGTGGAATCTTTCGCCGACGCCGGCGCAGATTTCCACCTTGTTTTTTCCTTTTATCAGAAAATCCGATATATCGTAAGTCTGATACTGAAGTCTGGTCTCGTAAGAAGTCCAGCCGGGAGCGAGGAAAAAATCTCCCACTCTTTTTCCGTTTATGTACGCTTCGTAAACTCCGAGACACGAAACGGAAATAACGGCGGAGGATACTTCTTTGTCCAAATCAAATTCTTTAAAGAAAACAGGGCAATTATCGCCCAAATCGGCGTCCTGTCTGATGAAACCGGCATTTTTTATCTTTGACATAAAATTTTCTCCCACATATCAAAAACTTTTATTAAAGTCTACCATTTTCAGACAGATAAATCAATAGAAAACTTTAATAAAAAAATCCGCCCGGATTTTGAACGCGAGCGGAAAATTATTCTGTCACCTGAAAAAATTATTTCTTATTGAACTCTTTTAAATATTTGAAAAGTACTTTGAAAAATTTATTGAGGCTTTCAAAGAACCTCTTTATTTTTTGGAAGAAATTGAGATTGTTATTTTTTTTCTCCCAGAGGCAAACATCGCAGTTGTCTTCTGTCATCTTCGTATACTTTTCGGTTTTTTCATCATACATTACGAACTGCGAAACATCAAAATCATCTACAGTCAGCTGTTTGTCCGCGTCTATGACGGTAGCCATCAGTTTTGTGACGTCGTGCGGCCAATCGTAATGACTTAAGTTTTTGAAGAACCATGTTTCATCCGGGAACAGACATGTAGAAGCGTCAATCTGCTTGTCCGGCGAGATGTATTTTCCTTTTCCTTCGGATATTCTCGTCTGAATATAATCGTCGGGGAGAACAGTCTCCATTTGAGAAGTCGTCGCGCCTAATGAGCCGTCCTTTACAAGTACAAGCTCGTCACCGAGTTCGTTGGCGGATACGCACATAGGCATAGTTTGATACCCGTAGTTTACACGTATGGCGATATTCGCGGAGGAGGCGATCTTTTTCAAAAGCTCCGGGACTTTCTGCCTTACATTTACATCGTAATTGTCAATTTTAGCGATAAGTCCGGCGTACTTCTGTCTTTTTTCGCTGCCCTGCGGCCCGAAAACATAATTCTTCGCATTTTCATAATCTCTTGAACTCATTGAGTCCCAATATGAAGGAAATGTGAACGATGTAGAAAGAGCGAGAGCCGATGTGACTCCTTCGCCAAGCTTATGATAAATGTATGATTTTGAAACTTTGCCGCTTTTGAAAACTCCGGAATCTTCAAGAACGTCAAGAGACGCGTCAATCAGTTCTCTCCATTCGTCAAGAGCCTCTATGTCACTGTTGTTTTCCTGGCACTGAAGATATCTGTCTATCGCGGCAGGATCAAATTTGAATTTGCCGGAAACCATCTCTCCTTCAAACGCGCATCCGTTGAATGTGCCTGCCTCGAACGCCATGCCCTTAATTCCGTCCGTGCCGTATTTTGAGACATAAGTAAGCGCAATTTCAGTCCCCAGACAATTTGAGATGATATTTACTTTATCTTTTCCGGTAGCTTTTTTAATATTTTCTATATACTCGTGAAGTCCGTCCACAATCTCAAACGGATCAAGTCTCCAGTCGTACCAATATGTATATCTTTCATTTGATACGTCATAAAGTCCGTCCGCGCCGGCAAGGTCTGTGTGCATTTTGTATTCGTTTTCGTTTTTGTCGTCCTGTGAAATGCCCGTGCCGTACTGCGCGTTTCCGTTCTCGTCAAGAATCGCGTCGTCGAAAAGCTCGCCGACTTCCTTTTGAAGAGCGTCATAATACGGCTGCCAGTTGTTTGTCAAAGCGCCCTGAATTAAAAACGGTTTTAGCACGTTCATGACAGACTCCTTAATGTTGTCTTTAGAGTTGGAAGAATCGCTGAGCGCGGCGCCCATCCTGGTGAACGTATACGCCTCGGTGCCGTCGGCGTTCCAAATCTTATTGCCGTTGCCTCTGATAAATACGTTGGGATAAACTGTTGCATTTTTTATCTGAACGTATTGATTGCCGCCGTCTTCCGACGCGAACGCGAAAGAGAACGACGACACTATAATCAAAATACATAAAACCAAAGAAATAATTTTAACCGATTTTTTCAAAACACATCACCTTTTTGTCAATTTTTTTTTATTATATCATATTAAATGTCGAATTGTAAATATAATTGAGAAAAAATTTACGCAAACGACAAATTTTTTTATCAATTAGACGATTATATATATTTTTGTTTATTAAAATAGATAATTTGGCATTATTAATATTCATTGACAAGCTATTTAAAATTCATATAATAATGATATTTATAGTCTGTTTTAAATAATTAAATAAAAGGGAAAACAAATGAATAATAACGAAGTTCGGCGGACAGAAAAAGATATAAATCAAGCGGACGGCGCCGGAAAAGAAGTAAAAAGCGTAAACATAAAAGAGACTTTTAAATTCGCCTTTCCTAAAACTCTGCCTGTAATGGCGGGTTATGTTTTCTTAGGCATTTCATACGGAATACTTATGAAAACAAAAGGATTCGGTTTCCGGTATCCGGTGTCGATGGCGGCTATAGTTTACGGCGGTTCGCTTGAATTTGTAATGGTCGATATGCTGATGTCTAAATTCAATCCGGTTCAATCGTTTCTTCTCGCGCTTATGATTCAGGCGAGACATATATTCTACGGTCTTTCTATGCTCGATAAGTACAACGACATAGGCGGAAAAAAGATATATGTGATTTTCGCCATGTCCGACGAGACGTTTTCAATAAACTGTTCAACAAGAGTACCTGCCAATATAGATAAAGGATGGTTTTATTTTTTCGTAAGTCTGTTTGACCATTTTTACTGGGTATTCGGCGCGGGCGCCGGCTGGCTTATCGGGTCTTTGATAACATTCAATACCGAGGGTCTCGATTTTGTAATGACCGCAATGTTCACCGTAATTCTTCTCGATAAGCTGTTCCATGAGAAGAAACACTATACGGCGGTTATCGGCGCTTTATCTTCTATATCATGTCTTTTGATTTTCGGAGCCGACAATTTCCTTATTCCGACTATGGCGATGATGCTTATTTTGCTTATCGCCTTCAGAAAACCTATTGAGAAAGCGGAGCTTGACTGATATGATTCAAACTGTTCCTCAAAGCATTATTACAATAGCTCTTTGCGCTCTTGCGACAATATTGACGAGGTTTATTCCGTTCATACTTTTTCGCTCCAAGGAAAAAACGCCGAAAGTCGTGGAATATCTCGGAAAAGCTCTCCCGGCGGCGCTTTTCGCGATGCTCGTGGTATACTGTCTGAGAAATACCAAAATATCAACAGGTAATCACGGCATACCTGAACTTATAGGCATACTTGTGGTGACTGCCGCATATTTTTGGAAGAAAAATATGCTTGTCTCGATGGCAGCCGGAACAATCGTCTATATGCTTCTCGTTCAGTTTGTGTTTTGATGTTACACCGGACATTACAGCTTTCGGTATTATAATTTGTTTTCATAAAAAAGCCGCTCATTTATTTTGAGCGGCAATTATTTTTTTCTGACGATTATTCAAGAAAAAATTTAGCTCTGGATACGAGAGATATGGGACCTATATAGTCCTCCTTGTCCATAATTCCCGATTTAAAAATTATATCGGTTTTATAAAAAGCCGCAAGTTTTCTGCATTCCATTACAAATAACGAAAAAATCGATTTTGACCACATAGAGCCGAACAATATGATTTTTTCGGGCGTCATTGTCGTCGCCGCATTTACTGCCGCCCTCGCCATAAGGTTTATTCTGTTTAATATGACGGCTTTCGCCGCGTCGTCAATCGCTCTTATGTCGCAGACCTGTATCTGTTCTTTTATTTTTGACGCGTCGCCTTTTGTGAGCGAAAAAAGTATTGGAGTAGTTTCGGCGGAATAGACCGTCATGACAGATTCCGCAATAGACTCAATAGTACATACCGTTTCAATGCATCCTTTTCTGCCGCAGCGGCAAATCCTTGAGTTATGTTCTGTTATGTAATGACCTATCTCCTGCGCTCCCGGAACAGTCTTTCCGTCGAAAATTATCGCGGAGCCTATTCCTTCCGACCATTTAATAAAAAGAAGATTTTTCGACTGCTCTTTTGAAAAAAGCATATGTGCTCCGGCAAACGCTTTAACGTTGTTTTCCGCCTCGACGTTCATATTCAGGGCTCGTGAAAGAAATTCCGCCGGATGAAAATCATTTTCCCAAAGGCCGAATCTTAATATAAGATCGTTTTTTCTGTCATAAGAGCCGACTAATCCGAGACCGGCGCCGAGTATTGAGTCCTCGTCTACGCCCGATTCGGCTATTATTTCGGACGCCGACTCCGCCGCTATCGTTAACGATTTCTTTCCGTTTTCGAGAGTAGGCACTTTTCTCATAGATATAAGTTCACCGTCAAGACGGACAAGAGAAACGCACGTGTTGTCTTTTTCAACGTTTATGGACACGGCATAAAAACGATCCGTGCAAAGAGTGAGCTTTATTTTCTTTCTTCCGGCCTTCGATGAATCCGAGTCCGACTCCTTGCCGGACTCCCTTACAAATCCCTCTTCTATCAATTCAGCTGTCAAAATTGAAACTGCCGCAGGCGTAAGACCGAGTGTTTCGGAAATATCCTTCCTTGACATGTCGCCGCTGTCGTTCAGTAGCTTCAAGACAATAGATTTGTTTTTCGTCCTGACGTCCGACATATTGATACCTGAATAGTTCATTTAATCTCCTGCTAAAGATAAATTCAGTAATTTTTTTTGCCTAAAAATACGACTTATATATTATACATCAAAATCAAGAAGAAATTGTTAATTTTTCGAAAACTTTCAAGAATAAATTTATTTTTTGTTCTGCCTGAAAAAATATTGATAAAATCAATTAAAGAAAAGCGCAGCTCCGCTGATAATAAGAAGGACATATGTAATTTTTACAAATAAATCCCTCGACATTTTTTTGTAAAGAACCGAGCCCGTGATTACGGCGGCGAAAAGGACAACTACAGACGGAATAAGCAAAATTTCTGTTGGTTTGACCCAGTAGCCCGAATGTATATCGGAAAACAGGATAACTGTATTTAATACTACCCATACCGACGATATTGTGGCTCTGAATTTGCTCTTATCCTTCAATACGGTAGTGAGGTAGCCTACGAGAAGAGGACCGCCGCAGACAAAAATACCGTGCACTATTCCGGCTATAACAAGAAGTGCCGCCGACAGGTATTTGTTTTCAAACACCTTGAATTTTCTTTTTGTAAGATTTTTAATTATTCCGATTATTCCGACAGAGCAGACTATTACGCCGAGAGATATATACATTATTTTCTGCTGTCCGGCGAAAATATTTTTAATATAAAAACCCAAAAAAATGCCGGCAAGCATGACGGCGATAATTTTCAAAAATTCTTTTTTGTCTATATATTTTCTGTCCGCTACTGCCATCCACAGCCCGGCCACTATTCCTAACACATTCAAAATCGGTTTGGCTGTGGCGTATCCGACGAGCCTCACAGACTCCGGCATGGCGAGAACCGTGCCGGCGAAACCCGTGATGCCCTGCATTACGTTTGAAAAAAATATTACGGCTTCAAAAAGAATGTTTCTTATCAGTTCGCTCATATCTTCATTTAAAATCAATCGAAAAAAAGAAAATCAGTATTTAAATTCGTAATTTTCGCCTTCGACTCCGGGAAACGCGCCGTTGGAAACGGCTCTTGCATTATGAACGGACGCTATCATCCACTTGTTTTTCATAAAAAGCAGCTTGTCAAATTTATCGTCAATACCGTATTTCAAAGTATTTTTGTCAAGATAAGTATTCGTGTTTTCGGGAAGAATAACTATTGTTTTGAAACCCGTTCCCGATGTTCTGCACGGAGACAGATGAAGAGTCGTCTCGTATATCTCGATTATAATGTCCTTAGGTATTATAAATATCTCCGCTTTATCTTGATCGTATTTTCCGTCTTCCGTCACGTCCCACGTGTGACCGAGAATAAGCGCGATATCAGTATTCACACAGCAGTTTATCTCGCTGCCTCTGTGAAATTCAAAACCGTTCATTTTAACGTTTCTGCCGTTGCAATATCCCGCCTGCGCTTTAAGACCGCCGTAATATCTCTGCTCTAAAGCCGCAAAAGATTTACATTCTTCGAGCTTTGAGTCGGACGCGACGTATATATTGCCATCGTCCGGTATTTCGGTGTTTTTCTCCATATAATCTTTCATATCCGATATGTCCATATCTCTGAGAACCCTGCCGTAAGACTTAAATTCATCGTCAAAACATGAAAATACCGGTTTGGCGTTTATTTTTTTCAATCTGTCGGTATCCGTCAAGGCTTTATTACCTCCCAGCCCATGATGTGCGCGAAAATTTCAAAGCTTTTTTCATAATCGCCGTAGCACATTACAAGATGATGAGCAATTCCGTTAGTCACTGCCGAGTCGAGAAGTTTTTTTACTCCGCAGTCGAATTTAACCTTGGCGTACGTGCCCGAAAGCTGCTTTTCCATGGGGAACGCCTCGCCTTTTGACAAAAATACTCTCGTCTTTCCTCCGGCGGAATCTATTCGCATAAATGTGCATATGCCGCTTTTCATTACAAATCCTGCCGTAACTCCCTTTCCGCCGGCGAAATACGTGTCAAGAGTGCAGTCGGAGCATCCGTCCCAGAGACTGTGGGGAGCTACTCCGCAGTGCCACATCAGACTGAAATCGTCTTCAAAATTGACTTGAGAAAGATCGGCGAGGAAAGGAGCTTCGCATCCTGCCGCGGCAGAGACGAGCATTGACTCCGCTCCCTCAACGTCGCCTTCGCAGGCGATTATTCTGCCCGACGACTGAAGAACAGACATCATGGCGCACGGCGCCACTCCGTACGTCGCGGCGTGTTCGGGCCAGCACCTGACGGCAATGGCGTCAAGAGAATTTCTCGAAAGAAAATCCTCACATGTCTCGCAGAGATTTGCGACTTTATTTACCTGATAATCCGTGACGCCAGAGCAGTCGAACATTTTTCTGAGTTCTTTTTCTCTTTCAGAGACCTTTTCGTCTTCGATTTTCGCGGAGAAAAGATCGGACAGCTCGTAGTGGTCAAGAAGAACGCCCGTCTGTCTGAAAGACGAAAGCTCATCAATGTCGAGGTTAAAAAATCCGTCGGCTCTGTAGCCTACTATGCCCACATGGGATCTTTTGAGCGACGCCGTCATTTTTACGGCTTTTACCCAGTCGCGGTCTATAGTGTCGGATACGGTGTAGCTGAACGTGCGGTTGCCGGATTTATAAAGATTTGACGCGTTCAAATTCATTCCGCAGACGGAATTTAATCTGATTTTTCCTCCGTTGTAAGGAAGTTCGTTGAACGCCCAGAGAAGTACCGGAACTTTAAGACCTCTGTCGATAATCAGCGCGAGATGACCGAGATGAAACGTGCCCGAAATTATCGCAACCGCATCGACATCCGCGGCTTTCAAAACTTTCACGGCGTTTTCGGCGTCCGGCTTTTCGATAACCGATTCCTCGATTATTGTCCAATCCACGCCCTCTATTGTTTTCAAATCTTCCTGCGTTTTTTTGTAAATTTCAAGCGCGGCGGCAACGTCGTATGTATATCTGCCGAGGCATACGACTCCTATTTTGGCTGTGTAATTTTTATTTTCACTCATAATAATTTCTCCGATATCATTCTTTGGAAATTTTTTCGACAATTTTATATGTCGCCCTGAAATCCTCGGCGCCCATATCGTCGCTCATTCCTCTGTCATAAACAGATTTTGCGTTGTCAAGACCTTTTAATTTAAGACCTTTTTCCTTAGCCATGTTTTCGCATATTCCCAAGTCTTTATGCTCGTTTTTAAGAGAAAAAGCGGTCGTCCAGTTTTTGCTCATCAGATTTTTATACTGTGAATCGAGATAAAAATTCTGAGCGCCGCCGTATGAAACAGCCGTCTCGAAATCCTCAACGGAAACGCCGTAGCTTTGAGCGAGAATAAGCGTTTCGTTAACTCCGTTTTGTATCTGAGACACAAGAGCATTGTGACATACTTTCATCACAAGTCCCATGCCGTTTTCGCCCATTCTGATTATATTTTCACCCATAAACGAAAGAATGGGCTTTATTTTTTCATAGAGTTCTTCATCGCATCCGACGTAAATTCCGAGTTTCCCTTCTTCCGCCGCCGGTCTTGATTTGACTACGGGAGCGTCCGCAAAATCAGCGCCTGTTGATTTGACTTTTTCGCTTATTTCGACAGACACCGACGGGT
This sequence comes from uncultured Eubacteriales bacterium, assembly GCA_900314355.1. GTDB lineage: Bacteria > Bacillota > Clostridia > Oscillospirales > Acutalibacteraceae > UBA1081. Next base: position 65,364 of record OMUY01000005.1, read on the forward strand.
CTATCGTAGACATATCAATGCATATTTTTTTCTCGTTTAAGCACGGCAGAATCTCGTCATAAACGGCCTTTGAATGTTTAGACTCCGGAACCATGGAAATAATCACGTCGGATTTTTCGGCGAGCTCTTTATTTGTCTTTGTCCCTACGCCGCCCAAATTTTCCATCAGTTTTACTCTGTCTCTGTTTAAATCGCAGCAGTAGACAGTGTCATTATTTTTTTTGATGATATTCGCGCACATCGCCTCGCCCATAATGCCGAGGCCGATAAAACCTATTTTCATATTTTTTCTCTCCGTATTTCAAAATCCGAACCGGGAAAATAAAATCCCGGCCGAGGTAAATATAAACGCCGAAAATTTAATTATTATTTGTCGTTATTGTCGTTCGGATTAATTTATTCTGTCACCGTGTTGTCCCACGCGTCGGAGAATATCTTCAGACCGGAATCGGTATAGGGATGATAGAAGCTGTTTTTGAATACCTGAAGACCGGCTGTGACTATATCGGCTCCGGCCACTGCGCAGTCGACTATCTGTTTCGGCGTTCTGACGGCCGCGCATATAATCTGAGTTTTTCCGTAATATCCGTAATTTTTATAAATTTTTACTATGTCGTCGATATATCTGACGCAGTCCTCGCCGTTATCTTCCTTCCATCCTATGAAGGGCGAGACAAAAAGCGAACCGTTTTTAGCGGCGATAATAGCCTGAGCGGGCGAGAAAACAAGGGTGAGGTTTGTCCTTATTCCCTCTTTTTCAAGCTGTCTCGCGGCGGCGACGCCTTCCTCGCAGCACGGGATTTTAATGCAGAAATTGGGTGACACCTTTGCTATTTTTTCAGCCGCGGCAACAAGGTCCTCTTTTTTCTGAAGGTGAGGATTTATCTCAACCGATATCGGAAATTTCTCGTATCCGTCGAGATTTTCGGATTTCGCCCAGTCGGAAAGCTCCTTTACCACAGTGAGAAAAGGCTTGCCGGACGCCATGACGTGCTTTGGATTTGTCGTGACTCCGTCAATTCCGAAAGTATTGTAAGCGTAGATGATTTCATCTATCTTCGCGCTGTCAAGAAAATATTTCATCTTTATTTCCTCCTGAAATTAAATTGATTTATATAAACTTTTTTTGAAGTATTGCCAAACTCCGTTTTTGCGATATTTATTTGAATTTTCAAGAAAAAACATATTTTTCAAATCCAAATCGTTTTTTTATTCAGAAGTTTCTTTTTTCGCATTATCTTCGGACACCGCGCCGTCTGACGACGAATGAATTCTGTCAAATTCCGGTTTGAGTTTTTCAAGCTTTTTCTTGGAAAGGTTGTACCACAGTCCGAGCGAAAGCGCCATACCCAGGCACATAATAGCCGGAAGCGCCGCCGACCATGTGTACATTTTTTCCGTGACCGCTTCAGTTGAAACAGTCTTCGCATCGTATTCTATCCACGAAAGCACCTGAGTGCCGAGAACTCCGGCGAGCGTCTGACCCAATTTTCTCGTAAACGAGAAGAACGAATAAGATGTTCCCTCGTCTCTCTGACCTGAAAGTATCTCCTGATAATCTATTACGTCTGTAACGAGAGCCCAAACCTCGAGCACAAAAAATGACATTCCGAGACCCGAAACGAAACAGCAGACGAAAAATACCGCCGGACTTTTTGTTCTGAGAACAAGAAGGACTATATTAGCGACGAAAGCGAGACCCATTCCTGCGGCGCACGCTTCCTTTTTGCCGAACTTTTTGACCGTCGGCTGCATTATCGGCAGAAGAATAGCCATAGGCAGATATGTAAACACCGTTACGAGGGAATAAAGTTCCGGCTTCGCGAAATAATCCTTGAAAAGATAATTGTAAATTGTCATAGTAAACTGCTGAACCGCTATTAAAAGCATTGAAGCGATGCAGAGAGCCAGGAACGGTCTGTTTTTTAAAAGAGCTTTTACAGTCTTTGAAACTTTGGTTTTTCTCTGCACAGGTTCGGGCTTTACTCTCTCTGCCGACATTTTGTAGCAGAGCTGATATACTATAACAGAGAGAACCGACAAAATAACAACTCCGATAAAAAGCTTGCTGCCGTCAAGATATTTTACGCCCTCGTCGGAAACGGTGTATACAAGCATCGGAAGAAGTATCTGAGCCGGCAGACCGCCGAGCCCCGCGCCGATTGATCTGAACATGGAAAGCGACGAACGCTCCTGCGAATCTGTGGTAATGACCGACGCCATAGAGCCGTAAGGAATATTTACCGCGGTATAAGCCATACCGTAAAGTATATAAGAAATATACGCAAATACAAGGTAGCCGTTTTCCGAAAGTCCGGGAATTTCAGTAAACATCAAAACGGCGAAAGCGGCGAGAAAAACAGAGCCGTACCTCAGAAATGGTCTGAATTTACCTGACGGGCCTATTTTTCTTCTATCAATAATAGCTCCCATCATCGGGTCGTTTACGGCGTCCCAAATTCTCGCGACGAAGAAAAGAATTGTTATCTTATTCGGGTCGATAAAAAGGACGTCGGTGTAGAACATCTGAAGGAACGAACCTACCAAAGCAAAAGTAAGAAGTCCCGCAGTATCGCCCAATGCGTAGCCGACTTTGTCTTTTAATTTAATTCCGTAAGTCGGTCCGCTGTAAGGCGGTTTGTTTTGTCGAGCCATAAAAGCATCTCCTTTTTTTGAGCTTATTTATATTTTTCGGAACGCAAGAATGAATGACGTTCCTTTATTTCTGAATTTAACTTTTATGTCTTTTATAAAATAATATCGGATTGATAAAAAATGCTCCTTTTTTCGTTTATTCAATCGTTCCGATTTTTTCAAACAACTCTTTGAAAAACGTGGATTTTCTGTAAAATACAGGCGGTTTGCCCATGGGGTCAAATACCGTATAAGAGCCGCCGGAATATTCTTTTCCCGTCCAAATATCTATCCATTCGTCTTCGGGGAGATATACAAGTCTTTTGTCGGAACCCTGTTCTATTATGGGAGCGACAAGAAGATCCCTGCCGAGAAGATATTCAGTCGAATCGACATAAGCGATATTTTCATCGTAGTAATAGAAAAGAGGTCTCATAACGGGCACGCCTTTTTCCGAGTTTTCCCTGACCGTAAAATGGAGATACGGTTTTAACGCCTTATGAATTCTTGACATTCTGCCGAGAAGATACAAAGTGTCCTCGTCAAAATCAAACTGGGCGTTGCTGTCGGGCTTGTTTCCCTCGTGGGATCTCATCAGAACGGAAAACGCGCTAAGTTCTGTCCATCTCTGCATAAGTTCCTTAGTCCTCGTCATAGGCGGAAACGTAATATATCCGCCCATATCGGAATGGACAAGACCTATTCCGCACAAGGAAAGCTGAAGAGAGCCTGTTATAACAGACGGCATTCCGCAGTCATAAGACCAATCAACATGCTGGTCGCCGTTCCACATCATAGATGTGTATTTGCCTGTGCCTGTAAATCCCGCTCTTGTAAAAAACATGATATCGCCGAGTTTTCCCGCTTCTTCCACAGCCTGCCTGTTTATTTCAGCCCATCTTACGGGCCATGTGTTATGGACAATCGCAGGGTCTTCGCCAGAATACAATACGCAGTCTGTCGGAAGATATTCGCCGAAATCGGCCATCCATCCGGAAAGACCCAATTCAATCATATTTTTCTTGATTACGTTTTTTATCCATTCGCAGGCGTCGGGATTTGTCAAATCAACCATAGCCGCCGGAAATGTCGTTATCTTTACAAGATAATCTTTTCCGTTTTTGTCTTTTACGCAGTAACCGTGAGCCGAGGCGTACTGATAAAGCTCTCTCTCAACCGCGAGGAAAGGATTTACATATCCCAAAAATTTAATATTTCTTTTATTTAAGCTTTTTATTTCATCGGAAAGATTCGGATACATATCCCTGTCATACGACCAGTTCCACATAAGCTGTTTTCCGAACGCCGTAACTCTTTTTCCTTCCCAGTCCTGACACCAGACGCCTGCTATCGGGGTGTCGAACTTTTCGCATTTTTTTATTTTTTCTTCGACAACATCGTTTCCTCCCTGAATGCCGAGAATAACGCCGTCATATACCCAGTCGGGAAGCTCCGGCTGTCTGCCGGTGATTGACGTCAAAACTTCGGAAAGCTTTTCAAAATCGGAAGCGAAACCTATATGGATGTCGCTTATCTCTCTTATCTCAATTTCATGAAAAGTCTTAGCCTTGAAATTGAAATTTACAAACGACGTCGCGTCCGTATGGAAGAAATATTTCTCGGACGACACGAAAGTCGGCTGGGCATAGTATGTCTCATAAGAAGAAAACTTTTCTTTTCTCTTAGGCTGAGGGCCGGCGATCGCTTCCCTAGCTATTTTTTTCGCTATAGCCGCAGAATTTGTATGTTCCGCAACCCACACTCTGAGAGATTCCCCTCTCAAATCAAACGACTGAAAAACCTCGCCGCCGCCGTAGACGTGCTCATTTCTTTTCGCAGGTATTCTGACCCACATCCTGTTTAAATCGGTATGGCTGCCGTACGTCTCAAAATGAACAGTAAAAATATCGCCGTTTACACTCAAATAGGCCGTCAGATACTGCTCGCCTCTCGAATCGCAGAGAGACGTCTTGAAACCGCCGCCGCATTCGACAAAATCATATGTTACAAGATCAGTTTTGAATTTTAAGTTTTCATGAAATCTGAATCTGCCGTGATCCATTGTATAAGACGCTTCGCCTATTCCGACCTGAGCCGATAAAGCGCCCCTGATAAATCTGTTTACATGTCCGAAGCCTGAGTCAAGTATTAGGTCTTCGCCTGATTTATATAATTTCAATTTAATTTTTCTCCCTGAATTAGAATAATTTTTATATATTATCACGGAAAAGTATTTATCTATTATTAACAACTTAATTAATTAAAGCTTTTAATTAATTTCCTGATTATTTTATACCACATTTCATTTTGATTATATTGATAATATAGAATATTGCGAAATATTAAAAAAGGGAGAACTCAATTAAATATTCTTCTAAAAAGAAAATAAAAAAACCGGTTTCTCGATGACAGAGAAATCGGTTTGATTCTTAATTTTGTTTTATTTTAATTCGCGTCTTTCTGCCTGATTTTCAACTAAGAAAGCCTTTTTAAAAACAGCGTTCAGGAAAGTTTGTGGATAAAAAGTCCCGAAAGAAGCTTTGGCTCGAACCATGTGGATTTCGGCGGCATTATTTTTCCCGCATCCGCAATAGACATAAGGTCGTCAAGAGTAGTCGGGTACATTGAAAACGCGAGAGCCATATCGCTGTGCGATCTCTTTTCAAGCTCGGAAAGTCCTCTTATTCCGCCGACAAAGTCTATTCTTTTGTCTGTTCTCGGGTCGTCAATTCCGAATATTGGCGAAATTACATTTGACTGAAGAATAGACACGTCAAGTCTGCCTACAGGGTCGGAATCGTCATAAGTGCCTTCCTTCGCCTCGAGCTTATACCATTCCTCGCCGTCGTAATAGCCGAACTCGTGTTTTTTCACCGGTTTGTACGCGTCTTTTCCGACGAGAGAAACAGTGAATTTTTCAGAAAGCTTTTCAATCATCTGTTCTTTTGTATTTCCGGCGAAATCGGCCAATACCCTGTTGTAATCAAGAATCTGAAGTTCGTCAGAATCAAAATAGACTGCGAGGAAGTAATTAAATTCTTCTTGACCTGTGTATCCGGGATTGTCTTTTCTTCTTTTAAGTCCTACTTTAACTGCCGAAGCGGCTCTATGGTGACCGTCCGCGATATAAAGGCTGTCCACGGATTTAAATCCGTTTACTATCGAATTGATATCGTCGTCATCCGACACTACCCATACCTCGTTTCTGACGTCGTTTTGAACGAAATCGCAGAATGGTTCTGCGGATATGTATTTATCCTTGATTTTGTTTATGTCGTCTCTGCCTCTGTATGTCAGGAAAATAGGGCCCGTGTTGGCGTCGCAGTAATCTACGTGGTTTATTCTGTCCTGTTCCTTGTCCGCCCTTGTAAGCTCATGTTTTTTTATTACATTTCCTATATACTCGTCTATTGAGGCGCATCCGACAATTCCGGTCTGGCTTTTTCCTCTCCATGTCTGTCTGTATATGTAAAGACACGGCTTCGGGTCCTGAACGCATATTCCGTCGGATGAAAGCTTGTCGAGATTTTCTCTCGCCTTGAGGTAGACTTTTTTGTCGTAGATGTCTGTATCCTCCGGAAGATCCACCTCGGCCTTGTCTACGTGGATAAACGAATACGGGTTGTCTTTAACGAGGGCTCTCGCCTCCTCGCTGTTCATAGTGTCATAAGGCAGAGCGGCAACTTTGCCGCTGAACTCTTTTTTAGGTCTTATCGCCTTAAAAGGTCTTATAACTGACATAATGTTCCTCCTGATATTTTTTATTTATTAGTGACATACTCCCACCGCCTATGCTGCGCATAGAGGCGAGGGCTTCTCGTTCGA
>OMUY01000002.1 GCA_900314355.1 uncultured Eubacteriales bacterium
CACAGGCAATATAATAATTAAGATCTTCTTTCGTCTGAATCATACCGTTTATCCTCCTTTGATCGTCGCCAAAGGTTTTTTTATTGACAGTCCTAAAATCTTCAGCATTATTAAATATATCCAAAAGTTATCATACGTAAGGATGCCGATGCCCAACATTCGCACCACTATTACAGCCACGGGAATCAACAAAAGTGAGCTTTTCGGGATCCCTTCAAAGACTTTTTTCAGCGCAAAAATCAACAGGCCGCTTCCGACAAGGCCCAAGGAGTAAATCGCTTCAAAATACGTATTATGTGTACCGCGGCCCAAAGAGCTGATACTGTTAAGACCATTTCCGAAAAACAGAATTCTTCTACTGTGGAATATCTCATTCAAGTATGTTTGCCAAATACCATATCGCCCAGTGGAGATGCTGTTCAGCGTTCCCTTCGAATCCTTAGTAAAACGAAAGAGAAAAAGCTGAATGCTGTCCGGCGCAAAGATCGCAACAACACCGGCAAGCGCAGCGGCGGCAAACACAAACTTAACGGCATTCGACGCGCTCCCTCTTTTTACCGTTAACACAAACCAGAGAGCCAGTAGAACCGCGTAACTCAACAAAAACGATTTGCTTACCGACATCATACCGAATACTGTCAGTACACCGATCAGAAAATAGAAATGGACACGCGGCTTGTCGTTCAAGATCAAGACAGCAAGGCACGCTACTGCAAAGATCACGCCCACCGTATAGTAATTCGGGTTGCCTTCCAAGCCGGCAAACCTGTCTGCGTACTCATTCTCGCCAACCTTTAACATAGCGGTCATAAGAAAACGGTCGATCAGAGGCAAATGTTCCCGAAACAACGCCACCACAGATGAAACGCACAACCCAAGAGAAAAAGAAACTACAACGGTCTGTGCGCGGAATGAACATCTGTCCATTTGTTTCACAAGGATCAGCCCGGCAAGGATCGTTATGATCGTCGTAAGTTGACCCAAGCCGGAAAAGACAAGAGAATAGCCGCCGAATAGCACAAACGCGATAAAACTGACGATATCAAATCGGTTATTAAACAAAAAGATTCGAAGAAACAAACCGAAGAACAAAAACGTAAAAAAACTCATCGCGTCTTCGCTGAGTTTCAGCACCATAGAAAATGGAAGCAGAAAAACAAGCACGGAAAAACTCTCTTCAAGTGTAAAGAATACCAACAAAAGTCCGCCAACCGCAAGAATCACATAGCAAAACACACTGCTGAATGCTCTTGCGATAATCAGCAGCGATAACAAAGCAAAGGAGAAAATCAATCGCTTTGGTATTATTTCCGATTCTGAATCGGCGGCGCTGTTTTTCTTTTTCAAAAAAAGCACCGGATTAAAAAAACTATCCATAGCTTATACCGTATCCCGTTTCGCACCCGTTCAGCGTTAATATCGCGGCGAAGATCGCTCCTTTCACGTGGCTCTGTTCAGCAATGGACCGTCTCAAATCCAACAATCGAGACGCCTGCTTGCGCAGCGACGCGCAAAACCGCAGGATCGCTGAAACATTTATATTCCAAAACTCTTTGCTCTGTGATTTCCCCAAACCATTTGCAGTTCCCGTCAAGCGCAGGGTGAATGGCGATCTCCGCAGTATTCGCGTTTTTCCACTGAATATGCGAAAACAGATAGGGCAGATTCAGTTTGTCGTCTTCATTCATCCTGACAAGCAGCCCGTCAGGTGCGGCGACGCCCTTTTTCGCAGATTCGTGCTGCCATGTTTTCAGCATGACTTGCTTCACCGGATTCGTGATCGTCCATGCGAGCGACTTATCGCTCCTGCCGTTGGAGGCGGGAATATAGATTCTTTTATGCGTACGCATTTTTTTGATGCCAAGATCCAGAGATACGTCACGGAACAACTGATATAATCCGGGATACACGTGTACGTTCTCATGAGTATTCCAATAATCCGGTTCCCCGCAAATCTCCTTAAAGCGACGATACTGCGCTATCATTTCCTCCTGGAGCTCTCCGAAGACATAGCTCTTCTTTCTGCAGCGTTCACGAATTTCCGGAAAGGAAAGAAATTCACCCTCACCGTTCACCAGAGAGCGAACGTGGTCGACAGGTGACAATGGCGTTCCAACGGTAAAATTATAGTGAAGCCCGAGCGAAAGCGTCGGGAACCGCTTTTTTAAAGACGAGGCCTCCTCAGCGACTTCCATATTTGCCATCACATTGGTGGAGCACACGACTTTCGCGGCAATACACGCGTCGATCGCGCGATTAACACTGTCGCACATACCGTAATCGTCTGCTGTAATGATCAACCCTTTCAATTGTTTCTCCCTCCTTTTTGTTTTTCCTTAAACTGCCGAATTCCTTGAAAATACAGCGGCAGTACCTTTTTTGCAGAATCAGGTCTTCGATGATTCTTCATCGCTGTCAGGATCGCATAAATGTAGCAGAATCCAGGCATTGCGGCAGCAAACAGAGCCCCCTTGTCGGCGTAATATTTCTCAGTAAAACCGTCAAACCAACTGGACTGTGTCTGCTTCACGTCAGCCACCTTTATCGGTGACTTGTAAATGTGAAGCCCTGCATGTAGAAGCTCCTGTAGAAAAACAGTATCTTCACCGGAGCCGAATTTTGCGCCGCCCCCGAACAATAGGGAGAGAGAAAGGTTATGATATAACAGTTTCTCACGTCGTACCGCAAGCCTGGCGCAGCCATATTTCAGGGCTTCTCTTTTTCCAACTCGTGCGAATTTATCGATTTTCAACAAAGGACGTTCCGGATTCAGGCTCTCTATGGAAAAAAGAATGACGTCCGCTTCCGGATGAGCTTCAAATTCTCTCAGCACATCTTGTTCATATGTCGGAGAAAGAATCATATCGTCATCCGCAAATTCAACAATATCTGCTGTCGCGCGCATAAACGCGGTATTACGGCTCAACCCAATGCCTCTTTCGTCAAAGGAGTAAAACTGAATTGTTTTACCGTTTTTAGAGAGTGTGCGTTTGGCAACATGGTCGCATTGATTGATGATGATCGCGTCTGATTGAATTCTCATTTCATCCAAAATGGAATCATCTGTCTGATTCATCGTGGATACCAACAGTTGATAAGTCATTTCCATCCTCAAATTTTCCAGTAAGAACCAAGTTCCTTTTCAAATTCTTCATGCTCAAAATGCAGATAGCCGGCCCCATGGTAAAAAGTCATTTCACCAAAAATGAGACGATCTCCGACAGAATAAAAATCAACGCGGACGTGAGAAAAACCGGCGGAGAGCTTAGAAGCGCACGAGAGCATTTCTTCCAGATTTTGCGGCTTGACAATTTTTGCGTTCGGATCGTTCTCATAGGCGACCTTCTCGTCTATAAACTGCCAGTCCGTTGTATATAAATTTCGCTTGTGATCCTCAAACCGGGAAAAATCGACCTGAATCATTTTAGGTTGGCCATCAAAACAAAACACTTTATAGTCGTTCAAGCCCAACGGATCGTCAGTCTCAAGCAGCTCCTCGCAAATAATACGGTTACGGATTTCTTTATAAGCCCATTCGCGTCCGAGCATATAGAAGTCGAGCTTCATCCATTTGTTGAATCTTCGTTTGATCTTCCGGATTTCTTTCGCACTTTTTTGTGTACAGATATAATTGAAACCCGATCCGTTTGTAAGCTTCATTACAAATTTATCCGGAAGCGATTCAAATGGAATTTCCGATACGGCGTCATATACGCCGTAAAGTTTTGTCAGATATCGTTCTCCTATTTTTTCTTTTACATATGAGCGAACTTCATATTTGTCTGTCAATTGAACCAGGCGTTCGTCGTGATGATGCAGTTTTCTGTACTGCATCTTTTCATTATACAGAACCGGATTCTCAAGATTCAGTTCTTTGCCTGTTATCCGCCTATATTGGCGCGTGATATAAGCCTGATCGGATACGCCTTTTTTGAAAAACATCAGATATCGCAGGCGCCAGTATTTAACGATAAAAAACAAATAATCGTTTTTGCCGATGAGATGAATCAGCGCATCTCTTACTGATGATGTCATATAATATCTCCTGTTCAGCCGATAATTCGTTACTTCGGCCGGTTTGTTTCATACCTGATTTTTTTCAAAACCCCGAAAAACATATTCCATCCGGCAAACCAAAACGCAGCCATCGCCGGCTTTGCGTCGCAGACGTGAAACAGATCATAGTGGCTTTTCAGTTTTTTTGAAAGCTTGTCGTGGCTGATGCTCTGTTTGCGCACACGGTACTGCGCAAGATTTTCAGGCAGATAATAGCAGGCCGCGCCCGGCTTTTTGAAAAGCTGTAACCGTATCGCGTAATCGTTGTTCTTTCGGATATCCTTGATTTGAATCAGACCGAAATGCTTCGCGCTGTACATCATAGTCAATTGTCCGATATAATCATAATTGTAAATCTTTCGTTTGTTCACGCTGCTTGGTCCGGAAACAAACACATGCAGGGGACAACCATCTTCGTCGATCTTTTCATAGCCATGGTAGGAAAAGTCATATCCGTTCTCCCGCATGAACACAATTTGTTTTTCCAACTTTTTCGGTGACCAAAGATCGTCGGAATCCAAAAACGCGATCCATTCACCCTTCGCTTCTCGCAAAGCGCGGTTACGGGACAGCGCTGCGCCGCTGTTCGCTTCATTTTTGAAATAGCGGATGCGTTTATCCTCCAAAAACGGTCGGATCACTACATCGCTATCATCGGTGGAGCAATCATCCACCAACAGCAACTCCCAGTTCTGATACGTCTGCTCCACTACAGAACGTATCGAATCTGAGATAAAACGTCCCGTATTCCAGGACGGCATTATAATCGATACAAGACCTTCTATCATTTCTCATTATTCCTTATTCATATGTTTTTCCGCAAACGGCAAGCACGGTTCGAATCATCGTTCGGAGTTCATGCGAAAAAGAAAAGCGCTCGATACTTTTCAGATTCCAGCGCATCTTCTGCGGCAGAACGATTTCCATGTATGTCTCATCCACATCCTCGACGTCCTTGAGCAACTCTGCCTCATTCTTGAAGCGAATACTGGCTTCGCTTGTAATTCCGGCCGGAAGCAAAAGCGTCGCGTTATATTCCGACCTGTATTGCTTGACGTACTTCGGCACTTCCGGACGCGTCCCTACAAAACTCATATCTCCGTGAATTACGTCAAAAAGCTGGGGAAGCTCATCCAGACGAAAACGGCGCAGCTTTTCTCCGACACGCGTAATTCTTGCGTCGTTACCTACAGTGACAACAGTACCGATCTTATCGGCGTCAGTGACCATCGTTCTGAATTTATGGATGCGAAACGTCTTTCCATATGTGGTGATTCGCTCCTGCCGATAAAAAACCGGGCCGGGGGAATCCTGCTTAATTCTGACAGCGATTGCCGCCATCGGGACGGCAGCCATTGCGGTCAACGCAAGTGCGGCGGTTAAATCAAACGCGCGTTTCAACACAAGCTGCCCTTTCTTTTTTTGTAAAATATCCCAATAGGGGCGAACATCATCCGTCCGCATAAACGCAGGTAATTCTTCCCATGATTTTAACAAGATGCTATCCCTCCTCAAAATCCCACTATCATATTATTCTTTTCAAAACATCTTCCAGCGTTCCACACACATAATCCACATCCTCATTGGAAAGCAGCGTATGCAGAGGAAGAGAGATCAGATTACGATAATAATCATAACTATTTGGAAAGGCCGCAACATCTTTTCCGTAGGCAGACATCATCGGGAGCGGTTTGTAATGGACGTTTGTCGCAACGCCGCGCTCTGCCAATTTTTTAATAATGATTCCGCGCGTTTCCTCATCAGCGCCTGGAATCCGGATCAGATACAGGTGTCCGGAGGAATTGATCTGCGCGGTATAATGCACCAAATGGTCGATATTCAGTCGGTCAAAAAAGCGATCATACATCGCAATGATCTCTTTTCGGCGGGCAAGAAGCATCGGATATCGGTCAAGCTGCCGCAAGCCGATTGCTGCCATAACGTCCGTCATATTGCATTTATACCAGGGACCGATAATATCATACTCCCATGCGCCGCGCTGTGTTTTCGCAAGCGCGTCCTTGCTTTGTCCGTGCAAAGACAACAGTTGAAACATCTGGTAAATCTCTGCGTCTTCAATATCCTGCAGAGGCTTCCAAGCGGTTGCGCCGCCTTCTGCGGTCGTGAAGTTTTTAACCGCATGAAAAGAAAATGATGAAAAATCAGCGATTGCTCCGCAGTGTTTTTGTGTACCGGAAAAGATTCTGCTCGCGCCAAGGCTGTGAGCGCAATCCGCGACCACTGCGACACGACCTATCGACTTCTGAATTCTCGCAGACAGATCTCCAAGTGCGCTTCCGTCAGACTGCTTCGGGGTAAACATGGTTTTTTTGCGCTCCGCAATTTCAAACAACTGATCATAGTCGCAGACGATCCCGCCGAGATCTACCGCAACGATCGCTTTTGTCCGCGGTGTAATCGCTTTCTCAAGAGCTGCGTAGTCCATTTCCGGCATGTGCGTCGTCGGATCTCCGTCCTTTTGAATGTCTATAAATCTGACCTTTGCACCACAGTGAATAACAGCGCTCGCGGTAGCCGTATAAGTATACGCAGGAACAAGTACCTCGTCTCCCGGACCGATACCAAGCACACGCAGATTCAGTTCTTCAGCCGCTGTCGCCGAATTCAGGCAAACCGCCCTCGGTCGTCCATCCTTCGCATTGGAAGCAGGAGTCGCGCAATCCAGATCCGCGCGGCCGGTTTCAATATAGGCTGCAAGTCGTCGTTCCAACAGCTTTGTACGCGGCCCGGTTGTGATCCAGCCGGACCGTAGAGCCGCCGCGACTTCCTCAATTTCAAGCTCCGATATGTCTGGCGGACTGAAATTAATGTTGCGTTTATTCATATGTATCACAACTTCTATCCTAAATATTTCTATACTGCATATAGCGCAGTAAATTCATCCGATTATAGAATCCAATGAACTATTATGACTACGTTTTGCAATCACGTTACACACGCAGTTTCTCTCTTCGAAGGCTGTTTTGATTGTCAACGTGATTTGAAAAAACATCATTCTCACCTTGCGGCATTTCTTTTTGGGCAGGATGATACGTGGAGACAATTTTCATCACCAAAGTCCGAATGTTTGAGCGATTTCCATACGCCGCCTGCATCAGAAGGGGAAGCTGACGCAAAAATTCGTCCACATCAAATGGAATTGGACAACCAATATGGATCAGCTCATTTTCCGTTTTCTTTAGCCCCTCTTCAGCCATTAATTTTTCTTCAAACAGTTTTTCCCCGGGACGAAGACCGGTGTATTCAATTTTAATGTCTTCATCAGGCTTGTATCCAGAGAGTTTGATCAGATTGCGAGCTAAGGTGTCGATTTTTACAGGACTGCCCATATCGAGCACGAAGATTTCACCTCCGTGGGCATAGGTACCCGCAAGCATGACCAAACTGACGGCTTCCGGAATTGTCATGAAATAACGTATAATATCCGGGTGGGTGACTGTGACCGGACCGCCTTTTTCGATTTGTTTTTTGAAAATCGGTACAACTGAACCGTTGCTGCCGAGCACGTTGCCAAAACGAACGGCTACAAACTCGGTATGAATGTTTTCAAATATGCGTCCGGTTCCGTCTTTATCTGCGTTTTCAATACCATCGTGTGTGAACAATTGCGGGATTTCACGCGCTTTACCCTCTTTGATCTTTTGATCAAAGCTCTGAATGATCATTTCACAAATGCGCTTACTTGCTCCCATGATATTCGTTGGGTTAACCGCCTTGTCAGTGGAAATCAGAACAAAACGCTCACATCCATGTACCATAGCGGCATAGGCGGTTTTATATGTGCCGATCGCGTTATTTTTAATACACTCGCATGGACTGTCCTCCATTAAGGGCACATGTTTATGCGCCGCCGCGTGATAAACGATCTCCGGCCGATACAGACCGAATATTTCATACAGCCTTCGACTGTCGCGTACCGAACCAATCAATACGACAAGATCCAACTGCGGATATTTTTCCTTCAGCTCAAGCTGAACGCCATAAGTGCTGTTTTCATAAACATCGAGAAGAATCAACCGCCTTGGCGATTGTTCCGCAATCTGCCGGCACAACTCACTGCCGATAGAACCGCCGCCACCAGTCACCAAAACCGTTTTGCCTCGGATAAAATCGTACGCTTCCTTCATGTCCGTCCGAATAGGTTCTCTGCCAAGCAGATCCTCCACTGAAACATCCTTCATTTCGTTTACGGAGATATCGCGATCTATCGCCTGATAAAAACCGGGGAGGTGTTTGAGTTCGCAGTCGGTCTCATTGCAAATGGTCAAGATATCGTGCTTTTCCGCCGCCGACGCGCTCGGAATCGCAAGATAGATCCGACTGACATGATATTTTTTTGCACCGGGGAGAATACAGTCGCGCCCGCCGATAACTGGAACACCTTCTAAATCACGGTGCCACTTATTCGGGTCGTCATCGATCACACAAACCACGCGGTCTCCGGTTTGTTTCCCATGTTGGATAATATCATGCAAGATCATCTGTCCGGCTGTACCGGCGCCAATGACCATTATGCGCTCACGGATATTAACGCGTTGTTTAAGACTTGATTTTACAAACAACCATGTCCGGGAAAAGAACCGCATACCGAGAATCAGCAGAAATTGCAGGATCATTCCCCAAAGATAGTATGTAATCGGCATCTTTGAGAAAACGAGAGTAACGATCACAGAATAAAGGACAGACAACAATCCGGAAGACGCAAAGCACCGGACAAACTCCGGATAGCTTGCATACTGCCAGATGCTTCGGTAAAGGTGAAAACGCCAGAAAACAAGAATACATAAGACAGCGTAAACTGTAATGGAACGTTGATAAACGTAAAGATACTCATCGGGAATCTTTGAAAAAACGAAATCAAACCGTCCCCAAAGTGCCAGAAAGTAGGCGCTATGAACGGCGATGAGATCATATAGTATCATCGTAATAACCGAGAATCCGGTCCGGAATATCTGCTTTTTCATTTTATCCATGTTCCATGCGTATTTCACATGGTTTTCTCCTCGATCCTTTAATATGACATTCTTCGATAGATATCTTTTGAGTATCTGTCTAAACCATAAAACGACTCATTTGTAGATCAGCTCTTTTTCTTCTACTTTTCTATGCTTCCGCTTTTTAGGTTCTTTCTTCTCAGATTTACGTAAAATGCGTTTCGGCTTTTTTGTTTCAAGCAAAACATCGCGCAAACTCTTAACTTCGTTCACAACAGCGCCGATTACAGGAAGCCCTGATTTGCGAAGTCTTGTCAATGCAGTATTGATCACAGCCGTTGGCGCGCCGTCATACTTTACCAAAAGCAGCGCTGCGTCCGCAATCGTATTCAATCGAAGGACCTCAGCGTTTTCACCTACAGGCGCGGCGTCGATCAGAACCAAGTCAAAGTTGTTGGAAACAGAATCTATCACTTGCAGCATAGGCTTACTGAGCGCGTCCGACGTTTCTTCCAGAATATAGGGCAGTAAAAACAGATTTCCCGAAAGACGGACGATCGCGTCTGAGACGTCGCTCTCACCATTAAAAAGCGCGTTCAATGTGTTTTCATGGCTTAATTCTACATGGAAAAGCGGCGCGAGCGAAGGATTGCTGAAATCACAGTCGACCAACAAAACGCGTTTCCCGGTTTCGGACAACTTGACTGCCCAGTCTGCAAGCAGCGTCGATCTGCCCTCTTTACGTGTAGCAGACGTGACATAAAGGCGTTTAATGCCAGCGTGTTCGATACGGTCCATCAAGATATACGCCGCAGAGGCAATTTGTGCGTCTATGGATTCCGGTTCAACCGAAAACGGGTCACTCTGCGCAAACGCCCGATTACGCCGGATTTTTTCCAACACCTCAATGTCAAAGAATTCCTCAAGATCCTGCGGCCAAAGCAAAGTCGGATGAAGCATCCGTTTAAACACACAGATAGCCACGCCGATGATTGCGCCGGCAAACGCAAAGATCAGCCAGGTCGAAATGCTGAGTTGGCCGCCAAAGATATAAGTTGCGGTCGGATCATTTACGCTGACCACCTTGCCGACCTGCATTGTGCTCAGCAAAATATTATTTGTTGTATCTTCCAAAGTCTGAAGGATTTTTATACCCTCATCCTTACTGCGCCAAAGCAGCGAGATCTCAACGATCTGACTGTCGTTGTATTGCGACAGCGTCAGATTGTTTCGGATACTTTTGGATGACACACCCACCATGCCGATTTTTTCGATCGCTGCGCTCACAGCCTTATCACTCTTCATGATGTACATGGCCTGAACAGTCATTTCCTTTGCAAGCGTGATATCCTCTTTTGTCGGAGTTTTCGATTTCGTTGAAAATGAACCGTTCTTTATTTGGGAAGATACTACGACCGATGCCTCGATTTTATACTGCTTAGACATTTCACCGCGCACGTATCCAACAGCCGAAAACAGAATCCCGGCAAGAAGCGCAATAACGGTAAGCGCCGCGATCAGCCACTTTCCCTCAAAGATACTGTAAATCACATCGCCAAAGCGAATCCAGTATTTTGCCTTATTCACCGTTCTTCACCTTCTTTTTTCTGCGAATAAGTCGAACAGCAATGAATATAGCAAGCGCAAACACTCCGATGCCGGTAATCAGAAGCACAGAATCGAGAATCGTCCAAGTATAAACTCTTGCGTACTGAAGACTACCGGTATCCTTCACTTCAAATGTCTTGCGAGTAGAAGCCCTACCGCCAATTTCAAGCTGATACTTGCCGGGTTCCAATCCTTCAATTACATAATCTGCCCCATTAGAATCCCAATTCGCAACTACTTCGCCGTCCTCGCTGTACAGCGTAAGGTTAATATCATTGACGTTCTGCTTCAGAATTCTGTCGACTATGCCGGCTGACAAGCGGATGGCATATGCCGTATCTGAATAGGCAAACTTTGCCTCACCCCGAATCAGACCTTTATTGTTGACCGTAAATTCTGCAGACAGACGCTTCGCTCGATACGGCTGCGGTAACTGCCGTGCAGAGAGCGAATAGCTCTGACCTTTTTTCAGATTTGTCAGTATGATGCTGCCGTTCTCATTCGTTGTGTGCTCATTTCCACTGTTATCCGTAAATACTACGCCCGAAATCGGTTCCTTTGTATATTCGTCCGTCAACGTAAAGACAAACTCCGTCTTTTCACATAGCGCCTGTGTGACCGGAATCTCAGTATCCGCCGACTTTTTTACTTCTACAGCCAGCACGGTACTGCTGACCGCGTAAAATGCATTCGCTTCTTTTTGGCGAATCCTGTATTTGCCGAGATACAGTTCTTTGCTTTCGGCATATCCTTTTTCATCGCAAGTCACAACATCCGCGATTTCACCGTTTTTCAGACGAACAGATCCGTCAAGCGTCACGATATCCTGATCGGCAATGATTTCATAAACACCGTTCGGCACAGGATCCTTTGTTTCAGAATCGATTGCGTTGATCTTGACGATATTCTTTGCCGGAGAAAGCGGAACTGAAACAAGAAACGGATCGTCCCAGTCCTGCGGCTCAGTGATTTCAAAATCCGTGTTCGCGCCGACTTCATAGGATTCCGGCGCGGTGAGGTTGTGCAGAGAGTACCATCCGTCAACAATCTTTTCCGGGAGATAAAACCTGCCGTTTTCGTCGGTTTCGTACTGCTTGTATTCAATTTTTACGGGATAGTATGTATGCAGCGCCTGCAGACCGCCGATTGCGTCCCGCTCCGCATACAGTTCAAACATAATCCCGCTCTTTTTGATGACGTTTCCGGTTTCCGCGTCGATCACCGTAACCAAAACCGCGGTTTTTCCTTCATCCTCCGAAGGATGTCCACCTCCGCCTGAATTCGGAATTGTGGTAGTTGTTGTGTCATCCTCATGTCCGCCGCCATCGTCGTCGTCCCGCCTTGTTGTTGATTCAGGCTTGCGCGTCCAGTCGCCGGCTTCCTTCGTAACATACGTGGTTGAATGCGAAGTTTCAAATTCATATCTGTCGTCTTTTCGCAGAATGTAGGATAACAAGAGGGCAAGCAGCAGAATAATCACCAGCAATAGCCCCAGCATCATATCCGTAGCTGGCTGCCAGTAGTTTTGTGACTCACCTTGTCTTTTACGTTTGAAAATTCTCATAAGCAACCCTCAATCAAACTGTTTCCCCGTCAATCAGATCTATGAGCGCCATTGCGGTCATCTCGGGATACAAATGTCTGCCCCTTCCGTATTCACAGCCGCATTTTCGCATTTGTGCCAGCTGTCGAGCCGACACAATGTTCTCTGCAGTAATCATGAGGTTCTTTTTCAGCGACCGACCGAAAATATCCGAAACACGTTCCGGATCCGCCATGTTCAAATCAAGTACAAGCTCCTCGGCGTTTGTTTCCGGCAAGTCAAGCAGATCCCCGCCATAGCCGTGAATCGAGACCCGATAACCATTCTTCCGCAAACGTCTTTCAGTTTCACTCGCTTCTGCGTGGCAGGTCATGTAAACGTCCGTCGGGAGGGAGATCTCAAAATCGTGCGGAGTCAAATCAAATTCGGCAACCAAATCATTGATGTACCGCGTGACGTCGGTTGACATCAAAAAGATTTTCGATACCGCGAGCACCACGGGTACTGTGCGCAACCCGCTTCTTTTTCTGTCGCTTAGTTCTTTAGCGACGTCCCGCCATAACAGCTTTTCAAGCTGAATCAAGTAACCGTTCGCTTCGATAGTAGGGAAATAAACGGAGTTGTGGATGACACCCAGAGTTCCGTGCTTCCAGCAAAGGTGCGCGGCCACTTTAACGACACTGCGATCTTCCAGCTTGCAGACTGGCTCGTAAACCGTAGAGAATTCTCCGTTTTTCACCCCCGAGAACACTTGAACCATCAGCCGCTGTTCATAAGAAGCATCCCGGAAGAGTTGATTACTCGAACTGGTTTCAGCGTTGTTGATCTGCGTCAGAAGACGAATCATTTCCTCATTTTGGAGGTAGCTTTTCGCGCGAAGCTGTTCTTCGGAATACGGTTGAATCTCCGTATGGAACGCTTCCAAGAAGAGGTTCATCTCACGCACGGTGTAATTCCAAACGATCCGATTCACAAGATTAAAAATGACCGACAAAATAACGCCGACGATTGATGTGTAGAATGCGGTGGCGATACCCTGCAAGAGTGTTTCAATGCTGGCGATCGTCGCGTCCAGCGTGCTGAAAACCACGCTGCTGATACCCGTCATTAAACCAAGGAAGGTGCCAAGCAAGCCCAAAGCAGTCAAAACACCGGAAATCTGTAGAACCACACCACGCCAGTTGCGGAGCTCCAGCGAATCTTCATTAATGAAGTCTTCAACATCTCCGACAATCAGTCCACTGTCTTGCTGTTTTCTTGTTTTATCCAGATAAGACTCAAAGAAACTGTCCAGTGTTTTCTGGTGAAAAAAGGGCTGAATCTGTCTGAGCGCAGCCCATTTGTTGTCAGCTGCAATTTTTTGAATACTGTCGATAGACGCACATCCGTTTCTGAAACCGTCGCAAAAAAGGAGATTCGGAACAATACCGAAAACGTGTCCAGACAGTATTACAACAAACATCACGCCAACAACAATCAGAGAGAGAATATCGGGCGAAAAAGCAAGAAACACCCCGCAAATGGCAACTAATGCCACAGATGTTATTACAAGAAATTTTTTCACTCTATTTTTACCTCCATCAACCACATACACGCAAAAACTTTCTATTTTGAATCTTTCTCTAAAATAGTTTCATATCAAATCTAATGTTTGTTTGGTTGACCAAATACTTTATCCAGAGCTTCTGCGGATTGTTCTCCGGTTTGGTTCAAAACCAGTTCCTCCGCTTTGCGTCTGGCCAACAACGCCTGTTGAATTTCGCTATACGTACCAAGATGATAGGTTTGCTTATTCACTGTGATAAACGCATGCCAATTTCCGTTTCGTGTTTTCTGCACCCCGGTATAACCGCTGGTGTTATCAGATCGAACACGCCTCTGCCGATATGTCTCCTCCGTCATGCTTCCCCATTGGAACGCCGGAGGAGGCTGCAGCATATTTCGCAGACATCCGCAGCTTCGTTGATTGCCCGCTTTCAACTCATTGTAAGATGCTTCGCACAGCTTCCCACAATCGCACTTGCAGTTCCAGACCACGCTACCGCCTATGCGCTTTTCCGTGGGATTGAGTGCCGTCAATTGTCCGAACCGCTGTCCGGTGATATCTTTTGCCATCTGTTTGCAGTGCTCTGTTCTCAAGCATCCGCAGCTTTTCTTATGTTCACCGAGCAATTCCGCTGTGCTGGCTTTGACTATGTTTCCACAACTACATTTACAAAGCCAAAGATAGGAACTACCTTTTTTCTCTGGAAGTCGTTCAAGTGCCGTCAACTCGCCAAAACGCATATTTCTTAAATCTTTTAAGTTTTTTCCCTTTCTGGCACAGCCACAACTTTTGACCCGTCCGTGGAGAAAATTGTAAACAGTTACCTTTACATCCTTACCACAATCACAACGAGCAAGCCAGACTTCATCGCCGCGTTTTTTCTCGTTCAAACGGCTGATCATCGTCAAACGTCCGCTGCGTTGTCCGGTTAGATCCGGAATTACAGATTCTTTCCCGCTCATTCGCAAGAACCTAATGTCCGCAAATCGCCGCTTTGATTTGTTAAAGCGAGCTTCTGCAGACAATCCGGACAAATCCGTTTTCCGTCGATTTCACAAAAACCGACACGCTGTGCTTCTTTTTCGGCTACTTCAACACTGTCGCAAAGGCCAACCGCATAATCACGGCTCATGGATCGCCCACACAGATCACAAAACACATCGTATAAACAATCGACCTTCATAAACACACTTCCTTTCGCAAAGCACAACACAAATAAAACATAAGGTTGATTATGTTGCGTTATTTCCCCATCATTCGATAAAATCCCAATTTAACTTTTATATATTAACACAAAACACATGAAAAAACAATACCAATTTGAACTTTAAAAGATAATTTCAAAAAAGTCAAAGCTTCCTTCGATAATGATACACTGATATAAGCCTATGCTCTGTCATTAGCTGACAGAGGGCATGGGTTCTTTTCCCTATGGAACAAGATAAAGTCCCACTGAATGGGACAGATAAAGTTCATGAAAACTATTGCTTTTTCGAATTCGTCAACATAATCAACCTTATGCAGTATTTCGGATGTTCGTCACTAACAGGTGCATTTGCTCGATTTGTTTTTTATGCTCGTCGCCTGTGCTGACCAAGTAGATACGTGTGGTATTTATTGAACTGTGCCCAAGGATATCTGCCAGTTTTGCGATATCATTATGCAGTCTGTAGTATACTATCGCAAAAAGATGACGGAGATTGTGAGGGAAAACCTTTGATGGGCTGATTTGAGCGGATTTACAGAGTGATTTCATCTGACGCCAGACAGTTGTTCGATGGATAGGTTTTCCGAATTTATCAAGAAAGACCGCACCGTGCCGTATATTGTTGTCTTTCGCGAATTTTTTTAATGTCTCACACAGTTCCGGCAGAATAAATACCTTTCGATTTTTACCCTTACACTTCACGATCGCCTCGCCACGCTTAAGCGCCTTAACAGTTACAAACTTCAACTCACTGATACGCATACCCGTGGCGGCGATGGTCTGCAAAATGAGAGATAACTGCTGCTTGCCTTTTTTTTCAGCTGTTCGCACCAGCTTTTTGTATTCTTCTTCAGTCAGATCCTTTTCCACAGAACGATATATCTCGCGTTGTATTTTCAATTGTTTTACTCTGCAATCATACCATCCCAAAAATTCAAGAATCGAGTTAATACTTGAAAGCATGGAATTCACACTTGCCACTGCGTAATCCGCAGTGGTTTTTTCTTTATAGGAAACGACGAGTTCCTTTTCCACATTTCTGTCAGCGACAAATATGGCAAATGCCGTCACATCGCGGATATACTTTTCAATTGTAGCCGCGCTCTTTTCCTCTTCAATAAGATGGTTTTTGAAAGTCGCAATTGTCTCGGCAGTGATGATTCTTTTTGTCATTGGAAATCCCTCCGTATATTGATATATATTGATCTTAATCTTTAGTATATCAAGTAAAACAGCATTCGCATACCGGACAAAGATAACGCATATTTTTTCAATGATATTTGTTGATATAATAAAAAAAGCCCACCGTAGACGGAGCGAACCGTCCACGATGGGATTCGTGCGTAAAAACAAGCCTCGATTGAACCATTTAATGTTGTCTGATAAGAAAAAGCCGTCAGAAATACGAAAAGTGTCTCTGACGGAGTTTTTTATTTTGCTTGGCATTTTATAACATTAAGCGGTTCTTTCCTGCTGAGAAAACAAAAAAAACAGCCCGGCACCGCAAACCGAAAAGGATGCGCGGCACCGGGTATTATGCTTAAAAATTGCTTTGAATTTGCGTTAGTCGGAATGGCAATTATGTTTCAGATGATGAATCGTCCACCATTCCGGTCTTACATGGTTTCATTTGCCGGTGTTCAGCAGACAGAAGAATTGAAGGAGAACATGCTGCGGAAGATAGTAATCAGGCTGTGGAGGAAACAGACGATCTTATCGAAAATGCCGCCGTTATGGGATTCGCCGCAGATGGGGCAGGCGCCCTCGTCAACGGGTGTAGCGGGCTCGGTGGGAGCGTCGGGCTCGTCGGGTGTGTCCTCGCCGGTGGCGGGGATGACTTTGCCGGTCTTGATCGTCTGGCCGCAGACGGTGCAGACCTCGTCGCCGGTGTAGCCGTCCTCGGTGGCGGTGGCGGCCTTTTCGCCACGCAGCTCGGTCTGATGTTCGCCGGTGGCGGGCATGACGAGCGTTTTCGATTCAAGGACCTCGCCGCAGACCGCGCACTTCGTTGTTGTTACGGTATAGCCGTTTTCGACGCAGGTAGCGGGTTTTGTTTCGATTTCGTCGTCGCCCGCGGTGTGCTGGCCGGTGGCTTCGATCACGGTGCCCTCAGCCTGAACGGCGTGGCAGTTTTTGCATTCCTGATGCTTCACGCCATTATTACCGCAATCGGCATTTTGATCAATCACCCATTCCCAAACGTGTGCGCCGGTAATCCCGATACTCCTTGCGATCAGGAAACCATAAAAACAAAAACCTCAGAACTGAACGTCGCATTGCCGAACTATAAGCAGATTGCAAACGTTAAATTCAGAGAAACAGAGTCTCCGAAAACTACGACAAAAAAGATAAAAAGAAACGTAACGGAGGCGTAAAAAATGCTTGAACGATTGACAAAGATTATATTGAAACACACTGACAAAAAAGATTTTACATTGACGGAAAACTCCGTTCTTCTTGCAGATACCGGTATGAGCTCCTTTGATCTTATCCAAATGGTCTGCGAGGTTGAAGATGAATTTGACGTTGAGATCCCCGATAAAGCGTTAAAGACTTTTAAGACAGTGGGAGACGTCATTCGATTCATAAATAATAATAAATAAGTTTATCGGCGGCAAATCTTTTTGAAAGATCAGCCGCCGAAGATTTTTTAATTGATAAATGATGAAGTTCTAAACAAAAATCAGCTCACCATTCACAATCTCCGTCGCTCGTTCCCGAATGTTGTTCATCTGCTGAATCCACAGCATCTGATTCTTTGCCTTCAACCGTTCAGTAACTCCCTCCTGCGAGGACATTTCTTTTACCAACCGAAGAAAAAGCTCCGACGATTCGCGTTCGACCTCGGCGAGGTATGTGTTTGCTTTATCACTTGCAAAAAGCTCAAGGTAAAAGCCCGGACGATGTTCTTTGATGAAGTTCAAATGTCTTTGTGACCATGGTCCGATGATTACTTCTTCTTCGGCAGATGATTCCTTCGAGCATTCAGTCGGTGAGAGCAAGCCGCCTTTCATTCTCCGTCCCGTCGGGTAATAGTAGTCCCCAATAAGCTCATACTTAAAACCGTTTTTCTCGTCGATGATAAACCATTCCATAAACAAAACCTCCGCTTCATTTGGTACTCTCATCATACCAAAGAAGTGAAGGTCTGTCGAATGTGCGGATTATAGTTTTTCGTTCAGATCACGGTATGGAGTATCGGTATTTATAAAGGTATCATAAGTAAATGCCGCACCGAGTCGGAAGCCGAGAATAAAACTGTCCAATTCTGATATTGTATCCAGTTCGCCCTGTGCATCCATTATTTTGCTGAAAAGCTCACTTTGTTCGTTCTGCAGCGCAGTTTCTATCTCTGACTGGTGGTTTGTGATAAATGTTCTCAGTTCGTCCGCGCGACTGCCGCTTTTCACTGTCCGAGCCTGTAGATCAATGTTTCCGAAAAACAGATTTTCAATAAACTTTATTACCATAATCATGCTCCTTCGTTATTATGGAAATAGTTTACTCTATACAACGCTTTCCGTCGAATGTGTGGATGACATATTAAAAAATCGAGACCGGCTCCATAAAGAGTTGATCTCGATTCTTCTTTTTTGCTTCTGCTATGTCTTTTAATTAGTGTTCAGAATTACTGCCTTATCTGGCCTTAGCATTTGCCTTTCCGCTTTTTTAATTTGATTCTTTGTTTATTTTTGATTCGCGGATTTTATAAAATCGTAGGGCGGTTTTTTATTGCCGTACAAATCCACGGAGCCGTATATTCGCTGTTTTAGTTTTTCCTCTCCGGATTCGCCGACATGTGTTTTGAAATCGTTGTTTTTTAATCCCTTTTCATATGTTGACGCAAAGAAATAGCCGCTCCCCGTTTCATCCGCTCTGACGGAGCATTTTAAAAAGGAAATATCGGCCGGGTCATTGCTGTTCCACTTTGGAAAATACGATAGTGAAAAACGGCGTTTTAAAACCTATTTTCTCAACAATTTTACGAAGCGAGCGTATATGGATCCGTTGAGCCGGTATATTCATTTTCAAGCTGAATGCCGATTACCGTTTCGCCGTCGAGATATGTGTCGACTTCTTTATATAATCCCTGCCAGAATTCTCTTACTTCGTCAAGATATTTATGGTCGTCGCTTTTTTTTCGGCATTTTATCGATTCGTTTCGGGAAGCCTCCTCTTACTACATCTCCATGGCACCGGGGACCTATTCGCAGAATACAAGACATTTCCGTTTCCTTGCAGATTCGCAGAAATGCGGCAATGTCTTTATTTCCCGAAAAATCAAACCGTCCCTCGATTTCCTCGTGATAATTCCAAAAAATATATGTTGATACTGTGTTTATTCCGCACTCACGCATTTTTAAAACCATTTCCCGCCAACGCTCTCTCGGCAGACGCGAAAAATGAAGTTCTCCGGCAATAACCGCGTATGGCTTGCCGTTTTTTGTAAAATACAGTGTGTTGGCGCCGTAGGGGCTTTTGATATTCCCGTAGTTGAAATTACCTGTCTTGATTTTTCTTGGTTCCGCTTTAATTTCGATTTTCATATTTTTTCATGCCGATAATAAATCTGTTCCATTTTTTATTTACGGAAAACGAAAAAACCGATATTAATATTGCTGAAAAAATCCAAATAACAACTACCGTATTCCATCCCGACTTCTGAGAAACCGCGCCGAAGCCGTATGATGACACGGCGCATCCGATATAAGCAAAAGAATTTAATATGCCGGTTGCGCTTGAAGTATGTCCGCTTTCGGCAAATCTTACAGGAACTCGGGAAATTATAAGATAATTCAACGAATACATCGACATTGTTGTCAATGCCAAAAGAATAACTGAAATAATAACGGGAATAGTACCGATAAACAGTAAACATATCATGGGAATTATTGCAAAAGCGGCGCAGATTGCCGCTGTTTTCATTTCATTGCAGCCGAGTTTTTTGTATAAAGGCGTAATTGCATACGCGCCGAAAGCGTTGAATATCGGAAGGACAACGGTTAAAAATACCGAAAACGACGGCATAATGCCGTATTCTTCCGTTATCATTGTAGGAACCCAATTTGTTATTCCGTCTCTCATCATGCCGTGAAGAAAAGACGGTATCGCGATGATTAAAAGTCCTGATGAAACAACCGAGGAGAGAAAATTATTATTTTTGTCTGATTTTTCATTTTCGTATTTAATTTTACCGACAAATTTTCTGGAACAAACAACAACTGAAAGTCCGAATAAAAACGCCGCGAAAATAATGGCTGATCCACAGAGAAAAATACGGTTCCACTTTGAGTATTTTATTATAAATGTCGAGCAAAGGTAGGCGCATACAGTTCCGACGGGCAGAGAAAGCGCAATGTTAAGCACCGCTTTTTCACGCAGCTTACTGTTTATCGTTTCGGAAAAAATTCGCAGAAGCGGCGCCCAAAGCATAGACTCAAAAACGCCGTTTACACCCCATACCGCCGCCATAACAGCAAGGGATTTCGCGAAAGCCATAGAAAAACAGCATACCGAACTGCCGAAAGAGCCGAGCAAAACCATTACAAAAGGATTTACTTTGTCTCCCGCGATTCCGCTTATAATCTGACCGGCGCCGTAGCAGATAAAAAATGCTGTTCCCACAAGACCTATCTGACCTTTATCGAAAACACCGTCGGTGACGATAGATGCGATAGCGGCGGAATAGCATGTTCTGCAAAAATATGCCGACGCGTATATAAGCCATAAAGCAATGACAACAAGTCTGCTTTTCTTCAGATCCTTTAAAACATATTTTGTCATATTACAAACTCCTCAACAGGATGTTGCGGTTCAAGAAATAATGTATTCTTTTTCATACTTTTTATCAAATAACCCCTTCGTGTTAAAAGATTTGATAAATTTTTTACAGCTAAACATGTGCCGCCTCAATTTATCACAATATGCTCAACGCTCACAGATTGATTTTCGTCATGTCCTTTTAACGTAATCAGCGTGTCTCCCGTTTTTTTTGGCATGATTCTACGGCGCAGGAGAAGAACCTGTTTTCAGACCATAGGTCATTGTTATTCCTTCATACCAAACGCTTGCATTGTTTTCATGGTCATGACCGCAGAAAATATATTTCGTTGAACCAAGCTCCCTGCATTTATCAAAAAAGCCTGATTTAACCGGAGCGGCGCCGGGCAGATAAGTGCATATTCCGAAGCCGAAATTATGGCCTGACGTATCAATGTTGTGAAAAATGCCGCAGATGATATCGTCGCCGGCTTTCATTCTGTCAATGATGTAGTCACGCATTCCCGTGCCATAGGGAGCGGACGCCGATGGCATATCCGGCGCGACAAAATTATACAGCTCAAGCTTTTCGGCGTTTGTATCTATTAACTTGTCTTTTTTCACACGGTCGGTATCGCAGAACAGCATTGGAAGATTATTTTTCATAGGAAATGCCGAAAGCAAGTTTATATTATATTTTTTAAACGGAGAAATAACAAAAGCCCTTGATTTTTCAAGGACTTTTTGATAGAGGTTATAAAATATGACCTCGTTTATGGAGGCGTCGCCCGGATTTGAACCGGGGAATCGAGGTTTTGCAGACCTCTGCCTTACCACTTGGCTACAACGCCGTAAAATCAAATGGAGCGGCCGACGAGGATCGAACTCGCTACCTCCACCTTGGCAAGGTGGCGCTCTACCAAATGAGCTACGGCCGCACAAATATTAATTTGTAGATCCGGGTAAAAAGTTGGTGCCTTCGGTCGGAGTCGAACCAACGACACACGGATTTTCAGTCCGTTGCTCTACCAGCTGAGCTACAAAGGCACGCCGCTTAAGCAAAAAAATGGCGACTCGGATCGGGATCGAACCGACGACCTCTAGCGTGACAGGCTAGCGTTCTAACCAGCTGAACTACCGAGCCGTATAATGGTGGGAACAATAGGGCTCGAACCTATGACCCCCTGCTTGTAAGGCAGATGCTCTCCCAGCTGAGCTATGCTCCCATTTGCCTGCGGCGTTTATTACTATACCAAAACAAAAGCGTTTTGTCAAGCCTTTTTTTAAATTTCAACCATATTTTTTGAGATGAATATTATTGACGTCTCGTCGGGTAAATTTTTGTTTTATTTAGTATTATAATTTTTAATTGTTGCGGAAAAGTGATAAATATTTTAAATTATTAATTTCGCTTGACTATAATGACAAAAGATAATAAAATAAAATAAGAAATTAATTTGGAGGTAATTTATCTATGGTATTTCTTATTAAGCTTCTCGTAGCTTTCATCAAAAATCTTATAGCTCTCGCAAAGTTCGGAAAACTTGACGAATACGCGTCCGATCTTCAGGAAGTCGTAAGCTCGCTGGAAGAAAAAACTTCTTCAAAAAACTGATAACCGGGATTGATTAGTTAAATAAAATATTCGGAGCCGTGTTTAATCGGCTCCTTTATTTTTAATTGTCCGGATGATAATATTTGTAAACATCGGCCGCTGTTTTTTTTGTCATACCGTCTGTTTTTCTGATTTCGTCTTCGTCCGCGAGCGAAAGCTTTTGAACAGAGCCGAATTTTTTCAAAAGCGCGGCGGCTCTCTTTTCGCCTATTCCGGGTATTTCGGTTAAAGTCTTTCTCACCATTCCCTTTGACCGTTTCAGCCGGTGATACGATATCGCGTACCTGTGCACCTCGTCCTGAATAGAAGATACAAGCGTAAAAGCCGCCCTTTTATCAGTTATTGAAAGCTCCTCGCCTGTCGCGACTATCGCGCGCGTTCTGTGCTTTGAATCCTTGACCATGCCGAAAAGCGGAACATCGGACATTAAAGACGATGACAATACGTCTTTTACGGCGCTGACCTGACCTTTTCCTCCGTCAAGCAGAATAAGATCCGGCTTTTTGCCGAAGCCTTCGTCCGAATCAGCAGATCCGTTTTCGTCGTGATATTTTTTGTACTCGTCAACGCGTCTTGAAATAACTTCATTCATCGAACGATAATCATCCTGACCTTCAAATGATTTTATTTTAAAGCGCCTGTAGGCCGATTTGAGCGGTCTTCCGTCTTTAAAAACTATCATTCCGGCGACATTATATTCGCCAGCAGTATTTGAAATATCGTACGACTCTATATATGCCGGAATTTTTTTGAGACCCAGAATTTCGGAAAGCTCCTGAAGGGCTCTGACCTCACGGGCGGTAGAACCCGTGCGCTGAGCGAGTTTTTCGGACGCGTTTTTCTTCGCCATATCTGTAAGTCCGGCGTTTTCTCCCCTTTCGGGGATATATATTACAGTTTTTCCGCCTCGTTTTTTCTCAAGCCAATCGGACAGTATATCTTTGGACTCTATTTCGCCGTCAACGGCAATATGCCCGGGAATACAATTTCTGATTGAATAATAATCAGTGATGAATTTAAGTCTTGCCGACGGCAAATCCTCAATGGATTCGACGATGAACCACTCGGAATCGTAAAGCCTGCCGTCTGAAAATCGTAAAACGGAAAGGCACATTTTATCCTCAGACTCGGCTACGGCGAAAACGTCCTGTTCTTTTATTTTGTTGGAATAGACGACCTGTTTTTCTCTTGTCCTTTTTATTGCATTTATAGTGTCTCTGAAATAAGCGGCTTTTTCAAATTCAAGTTTTTCTGACGATTCGAGCATTTTATCGTTAAGTTCCTTTAATGCCGCTTCGGAACCGCCGGTGATGAATTTTACGGCAGCGTCTACTCTTTTGTTGTGCTCCTCCATGGTAATTTTTCCGGCGCAGGGAGCGCTGCACTGTTTGATATAATAATTCAGGCACGGACGCGCTGACTTTATGTCCCTAGGGAACTGCATAGAGCATGTCGGCAGTCTGAATATTTTGCATGCCTCCTCCAGAGATTTCTGGACATTGTCGGACGACATATAAGGGCCTATATATTTTGCGCCGTCGTCGAGTTTTTGGTGGGTGAATGTTAGATTTTTCCAAGTGTCTCCGCTGATTTTAAGGTAAGAATAACCCTTGTCGTCCTTTAGAAGAATATTATATTTAGGCGCGTGCTGTTTGATTAAACTGCATTCGAGCACGAGAGATTCAAATTCGGATGAAACCACAATATAATCGAAATCCGCGACGTTTTGAACCATCCTGCGCACTTTTACCGGATGATTGTTCTGAGAGCCGAAATACTGCGAAACTCTGTTTTTAAGATGCTTTGCTTTGCCTATATAAATTATCTCGCCTTTTTTATTTTTCATTATGTAGACGCCGGGATCCATCGGAAGGCGCATGGATTTTTTTCTGAGTCTTTTCATTCTTTCGCTTCCGGAGTCTCTTGCGCCGTTGTCAAATTCATCAGCAAGTTCGGCTTCGGAATTATCAAGGCTTTCAAATTCAGAAGCCGCTTTTTCTCTCGAAATTTCCGCCATCTGCCTCTCCTCCCTGATTTTTGGATACAAAAATTTGACGCATCCATTTAAAACAAGCGGATACGTCATTATTTATTATTTATCTCAGTCTGAAAAACCCGACTCTACAAGATTCGCGAGGGCTTCGACAGCCTCTTTCTCATCCGAGCCGCCGGCAATAATCTTTATTTTCGTTCCGCCCATTATGCCTAAAGAAAGAACGCCGAGCAAGCTTTTCGCATTTGCCCTTCTCTCCTCTTTTTCAACCCAGACAGAAGATTTAAATTCATTTGCCTTCTGAATGAAGAATGTCGCCGGACGGGCATGAAGACCAATCTGATTTTCTACTACAACTTCTTTAGAGCACATATTTACATTTCTCCTGAATTTCTTTTTTCAATTACCGAATCGAATCTCAACGCTACTTATTATATCACTTAAAAAATTTTCGTCAATAAATCAAAATAGACAAATTTTTTAAAAAATTAAAGTTTGGTTCAATTCATAAACATATCACAAATTTAAAAAAATATTTTATATATTATTTCCAATTTTTTTGAAAGGCGGTCATCCGCAAAAAATGATATACGCCATTAATTCGATATTTATTTGCGTAATAGGTGAAAAAATTGAATTATTATTTTATTTAGACAAAAGACAAAAAAATTTTTAGTAATTTTTACTGTTTATTTAGAAATAAAAGTCTGTTTTTATTCATTCACCGCCTCCGCCGAATTTTTTTTCAAAAAGATCGGGTCTTCTTTTTTTTGTAATTTCAACAGCTTTTTCTTTTTTCCACTTATCGATTTTTCCGTGGTCTCCGGAAACGAGAATTTCAGGGACTTCTATATTGTTCCATGAAAACGGTTTTGTGTACTGAGGATATTCGAGAAGTCCGTCAAAAAAACTCTCGTTTTCAAATGATTCGTCGGATGACAGAACGCCCGGAATCATACGGGCAACGGCGTCGGTCAGAAGAAGCGCCGGAATTTCACCGCCTGTGACGACAAAATCGCCTATTGAAATTTCCTCGTCCACTATTTCATCAATAACTCTCTGGTCTATTCCCTCGTAGTGGCCGCATAAAATCGCGATACTGTCGAGCTTTGAAAGTTCCTTTACTTTTTCCTGATTCAGAGTTTTCCCCTTGGGCGACATATAAATAAGATGAGGCCGACTGCCGTTTTTTCCGCATACCGCCTCAAAGCAGTCAAAAACGGGCTGGCACTTTATTATCATGCCGGGTCCACCGCCGTAAGGAGTGTCATCGACTCTGCCGCGTTTATCCGCAGAGTAATCCCTTATATTTACGGCGTTTATCTCAATCAGTCCTGCCTTTACTGCTCTGCCTGTTATAGACTCCATAAATACAGACCTGCACATATCGGGAAACAGCGTCAATATGTCTATTTTCATTATTTCAAACTTCCTCGGGCTCGTCGAATATGCCTTTTATAGGAGAAATCAGAACAAGGTCGTTTTCAACCGACACTTCCCTGACGTTTTCTTCGTTTACGGGCAGAAGATATTCTTTTCCTTTATTGTCGGTCACAGTCCATACGTCGTTTGATGCGATTGAAAACACATCTGTAATTTTTCCGTAGATTAAGTTCTTGTCGTTATAATCTCTGACCTCGCAGCCGATAAGATCTTTTACGAACCAGCCGCTGTGCTGTTTTATGTCGTCCCTCGAGCAGATTAAAACTTTATTTCTTAGTTTCTGAGCGTCCTCGACCGTGTCTACTCCCGAAAGCTTCAAAATGCACATTTTTCCATGAATTTTCACATCTTCCACTTTTACGGGATTTTCAAGCGAGCTGTCAAAATAAAGAACATCGAACTGTTTTAAAAATTCGGGAGAATCCGCCCACGGCATTAAATTAACCTCGCCTTTGATTCCGTGTGTCGAGACTATCTGACCTACTTCAAAATATTTATTTACCATTTGATTTTAACCTGAAATAAATACAAATTCCCCGCAAGATAATAAAATCTTACAGGGAAAAAAATCCTTACAATACCAAATTATTCGTCAAAATCAGCAGTAGTGTCCTCGCCGTTTTGATCAAAAAATCCGTCGTCGTCCGCTTTGTTTACAGCCTGAGGCTGAGAAACGCCGTGGGCGGTTTTGCGATCATCGGAGCCAGCCGCATTCTGAGAAATGCGCACAGGTTCAAAATCTTCCGCCGTGGGAGCGACAGCTTTCTTGGGAACCTTGTCACGAATGACTTCAAGTCCTCTGAGACGAGACGTCTTGGTGCTGACTTCATTGCCCTGTTTTTGGAGATCAACTACAAGTCTTGCACATACCTCTTGAACAGTGCCCAGAGTTTCGGTGCAATACTGGCTGACGGCGTTTTTAACGTTTTCAGACCATCTGTTCGCGGCGTTTACAACGGCGTTAGCCCTATTGTTCGCCTCGTCGACTATTTTTGACGCTCTGTCCTGCGCATCGGTTATTGTTATTCTCGCCGCTTCTCTCGCATTTTCGGTAATCTGATGTTCGCTTGTCAAAACAGCGGCTTTTTTTCTCGCCTCTGCGAGAATCTGGTCGCGCTGGTCTGTAGCTTCGGAGAGTATTCTGTTTTTCTCCTGATTGGCTTCGTTTACGGCATCGTCTCTTTTTCTGTTTGCCTCTTCAAGAATCGAATTTCTGTCGGCTACAATTCTTCTCGCCTGAACAAGCTGTTCGGGGATTGATTCCTTGAGCTTTTCAAGAAGTTCTTTTGCGGCCTCGCCGTCTATTTTAACTCTGGAGCCTCCCATAGACGATTTTCCTTCATCTATAAGTGTATATAAATCTTCGATTATTTCCTCATAAACTGCCATTTTATTTTAACCTCCGAAAAATATGAAATGTTATTCTGAATGAAAAATTTAAAGAGAAAGTTTTTCCCCGTCAAGCCTCGCGGAGCCGACAGCTCCCTTTTCTTCTCTTGCGGTTTTAGCGGCGAGTATTTTTTTCTTTACGTCGCCCACTATGCTTTCGGGCATGAACATATTGATATCTCCTCCGAAATAGCAAACCTGCCTTACAGCCGAAGAGCTGAGATACATATACTCCTGACTTGCGACCATAAAAACAGTCTCAACATCCGGAGCAAGCTGTTTGTTGATAAGCGCCTGCTGAAATTCGTCCTCGAAATCGGATACAGCCCTCAGTCCCTTGACTATGGCGACGGCTCCCTTCTGTATCGCATATTCCGCGGTCAAACCGTCGTAAGAATCTATAGAAACATTGGGAATGTCATTAGTAGTCCTTTTGAGAAAATCTATTCTCTCGGGGATTAAAAACGTTCCGCCGTTTTTAGTGGCGTTATAAGAGACGAGAACGATGACCGAGTCAAACATTGTCGCCGCTCTTCTGATTATATCAAGATGTCCGTATGTTACCGGGTCAAAACTTCCCGGGCATATTGCCAGCGTATTCATATTATATTATCCGATAAAGCTTATATTCAATTAAAATTAATCCTGAGAATATCTGTAAATAATAAGTCTTGTCTTTGAGTATTTTGAATTTTTGACCTGAATGAATTTTCCAAAGCTCAACGGAAGATCTTCATCGGCCGACGTCTCGCAGACTATTATTCCGCCCTCGTTCATAATGTTCGGAACATAAGGCAAACAGCTTGCGACAATTCCTTTATTATAAGGAGGGTCGAGAAAAGCTATATCGAACTTTTCGTCCGTCGTCTTTAAAAACGAAACACCGTCGCCCAATTTTACAACCGCGTTTTCGTCAAGTCCGCAGTGCTGAAGATTTTTATTTACGACGCCGACAGAGTCTTTTGAAATATCTACAAAAACAACCTTTTCGGCTCCTCTTGAGAGAGCCTCTATGCCGAGCGCTCCCGTGCCCGCGAACAAATCGAGACAAGTCCTGCCCTCGATGTCAAATTGAATAGAATCAAAAATAGCTTCTTTCACTTTATCCGACGTAGGTCTGATATAGTCGGAATCAAGAGTCTGAAGATGTCTTCCTTTTGCAATTCCGGTGATTACTCTCATTTTTATATTTCTCCGTTTTCCGAATGTCCGCAAAAATTATCTTTTCGACAGTCTAATTTTCATCTGCCGCAAACGGACTCAGTCTTTAATTATTTCATTTCATACATATTATATTATTGATTATTATTTAAATTTTGTCAATAGTAAAAAATCCGAAAATATGATTATTAATTGAGAAAAGATATTGTTTATATTTACAACTAAAAAAAATTAAACAGGGTAAAATTTTTTTTCCTGTTTAATCTTTTATCAATATGAAAATACAAATTTCACGAGTTCGATTTTACGACGTCGAGAAGTTTTTCCGGACTGTCTATAATATATACGGCGCCGGCCTTTTTTAAAGTTTCCAAATCTCTGAATCCCCAAAGGCAGCCGACAGATTTGAGTTTCGCGTTGACGGCCGTATTGATGTCGGTGTCGGAATCGCCGACAAAAACAGTCTCGTCCGCTTTTGCGCCCATTTTCTTCATAGCGAGAAATACGCCGGCAGGATCGGGTTTAAGCGGCATATTGCCGTTATCGCCTATACACACGTCAAAAAGTCCCGGGAAAAAATTATCGCACAATTCAAGAGCCGCCGCCTGAGCCTTATTTGTGACTACAGACGTTTTAACTCCGTTTTTTTTAAGAGTTGACAGCGTCTCGTTAATACCCGGGTACGGTCCCGTATTGTCGAGAGCGTGAACTTTGTAGTATACAAGCATCTCGTCGAGGCATTTTTTCTCAAGTTCCGGGGCAGTCCCTTTAGGAACCGCCCTTTCTATCAATTTCGGAATACCGTTCCCGACCATCATCCGTATCTCTTCCTCGGTTCTCTCAGGGAGCGAGTTTTCTTTGAGAGTGTGGTTTACGCTCAATGTGAGGTCATCGAGAGTATTGAGAAGAGTGCCGTCCATATCGAAAACAATATATTTTATCATTTTTTTATCTCTTTTCTTATAATTGTCTATAGACTTCCTTTTTTCCGTCGGCAGGTTTTCGCCAAAGCTTTTTCTTTCTCTGATTTGAAATTCCCCTCAATATGACAAACAGAACAATCAACACAAGCGAAACTACGCAGAATATCTGTATCCATCCTGCGCCGCTCGCAGTTTCTCCGCCGTCAGTTGAGGATTCTATTTTAAGATTCGTCCAAAGCTGACTTTCTACCGCCTGAATCGGAGCGGGAAGATTTTTGAAAACCTCGGTATAATTTTTGAGGAAATCACTTTCCGGGTATATAAGCTTGTTTTCTGTAAGCTCCGGGTCAAGGTAGTTCAAAGCCTCGGTATTGGCGGTAGCGTAACCGACTTCTTCACTGTTGACGGCGCTCACTTGCGGATCACACATAAAATTAATAAATTTTTCCGCTTCGGTTTTATGCTCCGACGATTTCAGAATACACATTGAATCAAAGAACATATTTGAGCCGTCAACCGGAATGTAGAATTTGATGTCGGGATTTTCGTCGCTTATTGTAAGCGCATCGCCGGCGTAGTAAGGAGCAATATACGCCTCTTCGGACTCCATTTTGTCAAATATGGCGTCCATTACATAAGCCTGTACGAGCGGTTTCTGACGTTTCAATTCCTCCGCCGCCTCGTCCCATTCCGACGGGTTTGAAGAGTTCATCGAATAGCCTAATTTTTTAAGGGCAATTCCGAACGCGTCTCTCGGGTTGTCGAACATCAGAATTTTTCCCGAATATTTTTCGTTCCAAAGTAAGTTTACGCTTTTATCCTTTACGTCATCCTCGCTTACATATTTGGAATTATACATAATAACCGTAGTACCCCAGAAATACGGAACGGAATATTTATTGTCCGGGTCGAACGCCAGATTTTTATATACATCGCCTATATATTTATAGTTTGGAATATTGTCAAAATCAAGCTCCGCGAGAAGATCCTCGTTTATCATCTTTGAAATCATATAATCCGACGGCACCACTATGTCGTAATTGGCGGCTCCGGATATTATTTTGGAATACATCGATTCGTTCGAATCAAACGTAGTGTAGTTCACTTTTATCCCGGGATTTTCTTCTTCAAACTGAGTCAGAAGATTCTGATCTATATACTCGCCCCAGTTATAGACGTTTATTGTGACGTCGGCAGCGCCGGCGCATAAAAGCGGAACGAAAGAAGAGAGCATGACAGCTGATAAAATAACAAATGCCGCCCTTTTGAAAATATTAATAGATTTTTTGTTTTTCATTTCGATTCCGCCTTCTTTCTCGGTCTGAAATTTCTGATATTTATTATCAGAAGAAGAATCATGACGAAAGTGAAAAGAAGTGTAGAAAGCGCGTTGATCTTGGGAGAATACGGTTTTTTCGTCATCGAGTAGATAGTGATTGAAAGCGTCTGTATTTTTGAGCCGGAATTGAAATAACTTATTACGAAATCATCAAGCGACAACGTGAATGAAAGTATCGCGCCTGTGATAATTCCCGGCTTTATCTGCGGAACAACGACTTTTAAAAACGCTTTTGCCGGCGGACAGCCGAGATCGAGAGCCGCGTTGTAGATATTTGAATCCATTCCTTTAATCTTTGGCAAAACCTCTAAGACGACGTAAGGAATACAAAACGTGACGTGAGCGATGAGAAGAGTCCAAAATCCCATTTCAAGCGTGTTGAAAAATGAAATGATGAAGACAAAAAGTATCATCATGGAAACAGCCGTGACTATCTCGGGCGACACTACGGGAATATTGTTCACCGCAAGGTAAGACTGTTTTTTAAATCCCTTCATCGAATTTATTCCGACCGCCGCGAAAGTTCCTATCAATGTAGCTATCAAAGCAGAAACGACAGCTAATATAACAGACACGTAAAGGGAATTCATTATTACGGAGTCGTGGAAAAGTTCCGAATACCATTGAAGTGAAAATCCGTTAAGAACAGACCTCGATTTAATGCCGTTGAATGAAAAAACTATCATTACAACTATCGGAGCGTAGAGGAATATGAAGATAATCGCGTTGTATATTTTATAAAACGTTTTCATATTATTCCTCCCGCCTCTTCTCCGGTTTCTTTATCGAACCTGTTCATAATTCCCATTGAAATAAGGATAAGAATCATAAGCACAAGCGAAAGAGCCGCGCCAACGTTGTAGTTTACTTCTCCTGCGTTGCCGAGGAAATAATTTTCGATAATATCGCCGATAAGATACGTCATTCCGCCGCCCAAAAGCTTTGATATGATGAATGTGGAAACAGCCGGAACAAAAACCATTGTAATTCCGGAAATTATTCCGGGAGCGGACTGAGGAAGAATTATCATAGTGAATATTTTTCTTCCGCTCGCGCCTAAATCTCTGCCGGCTTCAATAACCGATTCGTCTATTTTCGTTAGTACCGTGTAAATCGGCAGAACCATATACGGCAGGAAATTGTAGACCATGCCGAGTATTATCGCGCCCTGCGTATTTATCATGCTGAATCCTTCAAATTCATAGCCGAAAAGGTGGAGAAACCATTTAATGAACGTATTTATAAGACCCGTGTCCTCAATTAATGTCATCCACGCGTACGTTCTGATAAGAAAATTCATCCACATAGGCAGCATAATCAGCATTATCATCGTCTGCTGACGGCGCTCGTCCTTCATTCTCGAAATGGAATAAGCTATGGGATACGCGAGAATAAGGCAAATGACCGTAGCGACAAAAGCGAGTTCTATTGATATTAGATATGTTCCTCTAAACTCCCCTATAGCCTTGATATTGTCAAGCGTAAATTTTCCGCCGACGTTTGTAAAGGAAAAGTAAACCACAAGAGCTATCGGGACAACAACAAACACAGCCATCCAGACCGTGTAAGGCGCTGTCATGGCTTTCCTCATTTTTACCGAATCATTCATTCTCCTCTTCCTCCTGGACAGCGCCGACATCCGACAGCTCGTCAAATTCTTCAGAATAGCTGGAGTAATCTCCGTAGAGATCAGAATATTCGCTCTTGTGCATTATGTGAATGGCGTCCGGCTCGATATACAGACCGATATTTTCGCCGACTCTCGGGCTGTCGGTAGTCTGTATCATCCATTTAAAACCGTCAATATCGACTATAACCTCGTAAAATACGCCTTTGAAAGTAATTGATGTTACGGTTCCCGTGAGCATGCCTTTATCCGGAGACACGACGTCAACGTCCTCCGGTCTTATAACTACGTCGACAGGCTCGTTGGTTTTAAAGCCGGAATCGACGCATGTAAAATTATGGGACGAAAAATCAACAGAAAAATCTTTTCTCATAATTCCGTCCACGATATTGCTCTCGCCGATGAAATCCGCGACGAAAGCGTTTTTTGGTTCATTGTAGATATCTAAAGGAGTGCCGGTCTGCTGAATAAGTCCTTCGTTCATGACGACTATCTTGTCCGACATTGAGAGAGCTTCTTCCTGGTCATGAGTGACATAAATAAACGTGATGCCCATTTCCCTCTGAATCGACTTGAGTTCCTTCTGCATATCTTTTCTCAATTTCAAATCGAGAGCGCCGAGAGGTTCGTCGAGCAGAAGCACCTTTGGATTTACAACAAGAGCTCTCGCTATCGCGACTCTCTGCTGCTGTCCGCCGGAAAGAGAATTTATTTCACGCTCCTCAAATCCCTTTAAGTTCACAAGCTCAAGCATTTCGGATACGGATTTTTTTATCTCCGAATCGCTCTTCTTCCTGAGTCTCAATCCGAATGCTATGTTTTCAAAAACATTCAGATGCGTGAAAAGCGCGTACCTCTGGAAAATGGTGTTCACCTGTCTTTTATGAGCGGGAACGCCGTTTATTCTCTTGCCGTCAAATATGACGTCTCCCGAATCGGGCTGAAGAAACCCGGCGATTATTCTCAGAGTAGTCGTCTTTCCGCAGCCGGAAGGTCCGAGCAAAGTGAGAAACTTTTTGTCCTCGACATCAAGACAGATGTTTTTCAATATCTGCTCGTCGTCAAACGAAACGCAGATATTCTTAAGATTAATTACGTCAGCCAATTTTCATTGCTCCTTACGGCATATTAAGACCGACCGGTTTCATTTGTATAGACCGCGACGTCCTTAAATGCCAAAAAAATTAACGGATAATAGAACAACCCCTTATTATGCGTCCGCCCGATTTTTTCTTTTTTGAAGGCGGATTTCCCGATTTGACCTCGCGCGAAAACCGAATTATCATCTTTTTTAAGATAAATCCGGCTTGCAAAAATAATCATTTGCCGGAAATTCGGCACGAAGTCCTTTTTGTTTTTCACCGTTTAGTAAAATATATATATTTTTGAAACCTTTGTCAATAATAAATTCAATTTTCATTTAATAATACATAACCATAACATATTTTTTTGTTTTTCTAAGATATATCTTTATAAATCGGATATTTTAGGTTGAATATTTTATTTGAATGCGGTAAAATATTAGGCAACATCTTAAAGATGCAACTTAAAGTCAAAAAAATAAATTACGCGATTTATTTTCGCTTGTTTGTGGAGGGTGATTAAAAATGCTGACGCTTGACAGAATTTATCTTGCTTCCCGTGTTTTGAGGGATGTTTGCAGGACTACCGATATGATTAAAGCCTCGAGGATTAATCCTAACTGCAATGTATTTCTTAAAACGGAAAACCTTCAGGTTACGGGTTCATTCAAGATAAGAGGCTCATATTTTAAGATAAGTCAGCTTTCCGAAGAGGAAAGGGCGAAGGGCGTTATCGCCTGTTCGGCAGGAAACCACGCGCAGGGCGTAGCCCTCGCCGCCACAAAAAAC
Organism: uncultured Eubacteriales bacterium; assembly: GCA_900314355.1. Classification (GTDB taxonomy): domain Bacteria; phylum Bacillota; class Clostridia; order Oscillospirales; family Acutalibacteraceae; genus UBA1081. Next base: position 34,037 of record OMUY01000002.1, read on the forward strand.
GGAATACATTCGGTCATATGTCTCCCGGACGGCGCTCCGATATCAAAAGTTGAGGCTACAAAGCGTTACGGCGCGGAAGTATGTCTTGTAAAAGGCGTTTACGACGACGCTTACAATAAAGCACTCGAATTAAAAGAGGAAAAAGGATATACGTTTATTCATCCGTTCGACGATCTTGACGTAATTGCAGGTCAGGGCACAATAGGTCTTGAAATATTGGATCAGCTGCCTGACGTTGACGTTGTCGTCGTTCCGGTCGGAGGCGGCGGACTTATTTCTGGCGTGGCTTATACTATCAAGCAGCTCAAGCCGTCGTGCCGGGTATACGGCGTTCAGGCATCGGGCGCTCCTTCAATGGTAAAAAGCCTTGCGGACGGAAAAATCGAAACTCTCGATTCGGTAAACACGGTCGCCGACGGCATTAAGGTCAAAACTCCCGGCGAAAACACGTTTGATATCTGCTCAAAATACGTGGACGGCGTAGTGACAATATCGGATGACGAGACTGCTCTCGCAATTTTGACTCTGATTGAAACGCAGAAACTTATAGCGGAGGGAGCGGGCGCCGTGCCTGTTGCCGCTGTAATGAACGGCAAAATACCTGATATCGAGGGCAAAAACGTCTGCTGTCTCGTTTCCGGCGGAAATATAGACGTAAATATTCTTTCAAAGGTTATTGAAAGAGGACTCAAGATGAGCGGCAGAACGAGCGAAATCACAATAGCTCTTTCGGACAAACCGGGTCAGCTCGCTGACGTCTCCGCAATAATCGCCGAAAACGGCGCAAACGTAGTAAACGTAAAGTACGACGCTACAGACCTCGATATGAATATTACCGACTGCTACCTTAGAATCGGAATGGAGACGAGAAATTACGAGCACTTGGCTCAGGTCAAGAGAGCACTCACCGACGCAGGCTATAACGTCACGTAAATTTTAAAAATTTTTGCTGCTTATAATTTTTCTTATAAATTTTTTAAATAATATTATGAATGGAGACAGAAAAAATGGATTATGTTGCTACAACAAACGCTCCCGGAGCTATAGGACCTTATTCACAAGCTGTTAAAGCTAACGGATTTTTATTCACCTCCGGTCAGATACCGATAAATCCCGCCACAAATTCGGTAGAAGCAGAAACTATAGAAGATCAGACAGAACAGGTATGCAAAAACCTCAAAGCCGTGGTAGAGGCTGCCGGAAGTTCAATGGATAAGGTTGTAAAAACAGTCTGCTTTCTTTCCGACATCACCGATTTCGGAGCTTTCAACGAAGTATACGCGAAATATTTCGTATCAAAACCGGCAAGGTCATGCGTAGCGGTCAAGGATCTTCCGAAGGGCGTAAAATGCGAGGTCGAACTCATTGCAGAGCTCTGATTAACGTCAAGTAAAAAAAATATAAGCGTCTCATTATTTTGAGACGCTTTTTTGTCAAAAAAGGTTTTTTAAAATCCGTGGCCGCCTCCGCCGCCTGACGAGCCGCCTCCGCCTCCGAAGCCTCCGCCTGACGAGCCGCCTCCGAAGCCTCCGCCTCCGAAGCCTCCGCCGCCGAAATCACCGTCGTCAAATATATCTGCGACAGTGCTTGCGGCAATTATCGCAGCCGCGTCGTCATGTATCTTTCTTGAAGATTTCAGTTCGCCTTTGACAAGTCTTACCGGGCCGCCGGTTTCTTTGACATGTTTTTTTTCAGACGAATTCGCGCGGTATTTTCCGCGCTGATATGTGAGTACGGCGAAATTGATTAAAATTCCGGCGACCAAAGCCGTCAACGCCGTCGAGATATATTTCATCGTCTGAGGTATAGGATTTCCGCCGAGTTTATCGGATATCTGATTGAACGCGGCGGCGGCGCATGAATAATAATCTCCTTTTTTAGCGTACCTGTACACATTGTCTGTTATTGTCGTCGCAGTCGAATCGTCAATCTCATCGTAAATTTTACCGTCGCTGAAAATATAAATCTTTCTCAAATTCATATCTATTATAAAAATAGTTCCGCTCGCAGTCGAAAATTCGGAATGATAAATATATGAAGCTTCATCGGAAATATCGTAGTAAGATCCGTAAACGGAATAAAACATCGCGTTGCCGTATTTTGTGACGGGTTCCATTTTTTCAATCAGAGACTTTTCCTCAGAATCGGTCAGAAGGTCTGCCTCATCTTTTACCACAGCATTATATGACGTTTCATCGTTATTGTAAGTTTCATCCGCGAAAGCGCAAACGGAAAAAAGCGACGATATAATCAAAACAAAGGAAACAAACGCGAAAATTTTTCTCCGGCTTTTCATTTTGAATCATTTCCTCCTTCTCTCGCGAAAAATGACGGAACAGGCCTTGTCACAAGTATATTGTATACTTTGATAAGCGCCACGCTGACAATAACAGCGGATATTAAGCAGAGTAAGGAACTGATATAATAGTATTCGTCGTCTATAGTCCCCGACCATGCCACAGCAGTTGAAATGAGCAGAGACAAAAAAGGCGCGGTCTGCGAAAAAATTTCTTTTTTTTCGTCAATATATTTCGCAGCCGAGACGTCTTTGAAAAATAAACATAAGCCGACAACAAACGAAACGGAAACCGGTATTACAGGGGAATCTTTCTCAAATATTAAAATCACGACAGCGAAAATCAAAAGAGCAATCGCCGGGCGCCTGAAAACGTTTTTGTTTTTCGTCTTTTTATTTCTCAAATTTTCTATCTTGTCTTTTTCCATTTTAACTTTTCCGGTATACGCGGGGTCGTAAACGTGGTTTTCTCTGTCCCTGAGCTTGATTACCTCGGAATCAAAAACCATCATCATCACCGCCGTCAATAAAGACGTGACAGAAAGCGCGGCAACCGCGGTGAAATTAAAAAACACGAGAATGACCGCCACGACCGCGGCCGTTATTAATGATGAGATAAAATATTTTTTTCCGTCAACAGGAAGCTCGGAAAGCATTTTCCCGTTCCTTGAATTCATGACGGTATATGCCACTCTGTCTTTCTTTTTCCATGTGAGAAACCAAACCGGAAGAAGAGACAACGTTTTTTTATTTATTTCGGGGTTGAAATCGGATTTTATTTCATCATCGGAAATATTTTTTTTGATTTTTCCTGTGGCGTTAAAAGCGTTTATCTGATTTTCGACAGCAGCGACAGAAAGATTTATTACTTCCGAATCATATGCCGAATCATCCGTTCCCGGTCTGTCCGCGTAAAATCCGGCAAGATAAGCGGGAAAATAGTCTGTTTCGTTGTCGGTATCAAACGGAGAAATATGATCCGATATGGTGTCGTCAAAAATCGGAGACAAATCTTCGGCAACATTGAATTTGACGCCTTCCGCGACTATTTCGGCGAAGTATGTATCTTCATAAGTGACAGTGCCAACCTTCCTTGTTTCTGAATAAATGACGGGTATGGTTCCGTCCATGTTTATCTCGTAGCCGCAGTAAGGTATATAAACTCCTCTGAATTTATCTATATAATCGGGGTCTTTAAATTCCTTGGGCAGATAAAAAAGTTTGCCGAGTTCATTTTTATATCTGTTTTTGCACTCCTCTTTTGAAATCTTAAAAGGAAGTATCTTCTCGGGTCTTTCCGCTCCTTCCATTCTCCCTTCGAGGGTCTGCTCCGAACCGCAGTAAGGGCAGTAGGCTACAAGCGAATCATCCGGACTTTCAAGCTCGGCTCCGCAGTTTTTGCAGGTGTATACCGTCACTCTCTCTCTGCCGTCCGTCTCAAAAGGCTCGTTTTCCTGAGCCGAATTGTCGGTTTTATAATCTTTCGGCTTTATCATACAACCGCAGCTCGAACATTTCAGCATTTTGTCCTCGATTGAGTAGTTCATTCCTCCGCCGCAATTTGGACATCTAAACATTGATTTTCCTCCGATAAATTCCGATAAAAATGATTTTTGAAAATTTTAAAGTTTTTCTCCGAAGCTTTCTCGCACTCGGGTCGCAATCGGGTGATTTGACATTAATTTCAAGATTAAATAAAATTCAATTTTTATTATTTACTATAACATAAAATATAACAAAAATAAATAAAATCTTTATTCCCGGGTCAAATTTCGGCATAACGCGTTTTTCTTGAATAACCGCTGACCGTGTGATATAATAATTAAATAATGTTGCTTTTTTTGAAGGGAGTCAATAGTTGAATGAATTCTCTTTCCGATGCTAAGACTGTTGTTTTTAAAGTGGGCACATCCACTCTTACATATTCAAACGGCAAGCCGAATTTAAGAAGAATGGCTAAGCTTGTATCAGTATTATCCGACCTTGAAAACCAGGGCAGGGAGATTATTCTCGTCTCGTCCGGCGCAATCGCCGTGGGAGTGGCGAAAATGAATCTCGACGGCAAACCGAAGGAGCTTGAGGCTATACAGGCTACCGCATGCGTCGGTCAATGCGAGCTGATGTTTCTTTATGACAAATTTTTCTCGGAATACAATCACATTATTGGGCAAATGCTTATTACAAAATCGGACATCGACGATCCCGAAAGGCATAAAAATCTGTCGGCGTCGCTCAACAGAATGAGAAAGATGGGCGTAATTCCGATAATAAACGAAAACGACTCAATTGCCGTAGACGAAATAGTATACGGTGACAATGACCAGCTTTCGGCTCAGGTCGCAAAACTTGTAAACGCGGACGCTTTGGTAATAATTACAGACATTGACGGATTTTTCACAGCCGATCCCTCTTCAGACCCGGAAGCTAAAATGCTTACGGTGGTAGACGATATCACGTCTGATATGAAATCCGCCGCAGGCGGAAACGGAACGTCGAGAGGAACAGGCGGAATGGCGACTAAACTCAAAGCTGCCGCCGCGGCGACCGAGGACGGAATAAATACCGTTATTATGAACGGCTATGACCCGGAGGATATTTTCAAGCTTTTCGAGGGCAGACAGATAGGTACGTTTTTCAAAGCTAAAAAGAACAAATGACAGGCGGTTAAAAAAATGAGCGATTATATGATTGATATAGGAAAACGGGCAAAAGAGGCGGAGAAAATTTTGGCGAAAGCCGGCTCCGACGTAAAGAATCTTGCGCTGAAATACGCATCCGAAGAGCTTGACAAAAACCGCGCGGAAATTTTGTCCGAAAACAAAAAAGATGTAATTTCGGCAGGCGAAAACGGTCTTAATCCCGCAATGACAGAAAGGCTTACATTGTCAGACAAAAGAATAGATTCAATGATAAAGGGACTTTTGGACTGCGCGCAGCTTGATGACCCTGTCGGAAAAGTTCTGTCCGGAACACAGCGCCCCAACGGTCTGAAAATAGAAAAAATCACAATACCGCTCGGAGTAATCGGCGTTATATTTGAGTCAAGACCAAATGTCGCATCGGACAGCGCCGCTCTCTGCCTCAAATCGGGCAACGCATGTATTTTAAGAGGCGGAAAAGAAGCCGCCGGGTCTAATAAAATAATCACTTCCCTTCTGAGAAAAGGAATAAAAAGAGCCGGACTGCCCGAAGACTGCGTTATTTTCGTAGACAAAACAGGACACGAGACAGCAAACGAAATGATGAAAATGACGGATTACATCGACGTGCTTATTCCGAGAGGCGGTCACGGACTTATCACCGCCGTTGCGCAAAATTCCACAGTCCCGGTAATTAAAACCGGAGAAGGCAACTGTCATATTTACGTTGATAAGGACGCCGATATTAATAAGGCGGTAAAGATTATATCAAATGCGAAAACACAGAGAGTATCTGTCTGCAACGCCTGCGAAAGCCTTGTTATTCACAAAGATATAATAAAAAAAGCACTTCCGGAAATCAAAAAAGAACTTGACAAGTCAAACGTAATCATGTACTGCGATGAGGAAGCGAGAAAAGTATGCCCCGACACGATGGAGGCAACCGAAAAAGATTTTGGCGAGGAATATCTCGACTACAAAATTTCGGTCAAGACAGCAGACTCGATAGACGAGGCGATAAATCATATTGAAAAATATTCTACGAGTCATTCGGAAGCGATAATAACGGAAAATTACGAAGCGGCGGAAAAATTCGCCGATGAAATAACATCCGCAGTAGTTTATATCAACGCTTCTACAAGATTCACGGACGGCGGTCAATTCGGTTTCGGCGCGGAAATAGGAATTTCAACTCAAAAGCTTCATGCGAGAGGACCGGTTGGACTGCCCGAACTTGTATCATACAAATATGTGATCAGAGGAAACGGACAGATCAGAAAATGACCGTCAAACTTAAATTTTCTGCCGTTATCAATTTATATTTTTAATTTTGGATTTTCATGAAACACAGTAAAGAAACAAAAAAGGAAAAGAAAGAAAAAAAAGCTGAGATTAAAAACAGAGAAAAAAAGCAGAATGAAAACGATTTTTCTTCTCCCGATAAAAAAACAGCCGGCGAAAAACAAATTAAAAGAATAAAAGCGTCGTCAGCCGCAGTCGGCATTATTATCTCTGTTTTCGCAGTGGTGGGAATAATTTTTCTGATAAATTACGGCGTTGATTATTATAAAGAAAACAGCGCGAAAGCAAAGGAAATCGAGAAATTCAACCAATACCTTACGCCTGCCGCGGCAGTTGACCTTGACGAATTTGACGATATAACGGACGCCGATTCTTCGAGCCTGATAGACGCGGCGATTTGGTCTATTCTTTCAAAATCCACTACGCCCGACACATATTCATACACGTCAGACGGATATATGAAAATACCCCTGAACGACGTAAAATCCGCCCTTGATTCAATGTTCGGACCGGAGGCTGTAAACAGCGTGGAATATCAGAACGTCACGGGAAACGACTATGTTTTCATATACGATTCGTCGGCGAGCGAATATAAAATTCCCGTAACCTCACTTACTCCAATCTACACGCCCGACGTTACCGACGTTTCAAAAAGCGGAGACATCATTACAGTCACCTGCGGCTATATATCATACGCGAGCTGGGATTCCGATTCAAACGGAAATATCACAAAACCCGATCCGGACCGAATAGTCAAATTCACATTGAGACAGCTTTCGGGAAATTATTACATAAGTTCTGTCAGAATGATTAAAAATACGTCCCCTGAAACAGTTTCCGTTCAAGTCGACGAAAAAAGCGAAGCAAATTCCGATTCCGAAACATCATCCGAACTGACGACAACCTCGGAAGAAAATTCCTCAAAAAGCTGATATAAACAAAAACCGTCCTTGACAAAAACGGTTTACGGTGATATTATAAGTAGCGCGTTATTAAAATAACGTTTTGCGCCGATAGCTCAGTTGGATAGAGTGACTGGCTACGAACCAGTAGGCCGCGGGTTCGAGTCCCTCTCGGCGCACCAAACACAAATAATCCGAATCGTTTTTCCCTGCGGGGTACGGTTCGGATTATTTCTTTATTTGTTTATTTCTTTATTTTCCGAGAGATAAAAAACATCGATTTCTCGAACGGCGTGATAAAACGCGCCTTATACAAACCGCGCGGAAAAAGAAAGAAAACAAGCGAATTAAAAAATTTCAGGCGATATTTCTGAATATACCTTCGACCTTGTCAAAATACCTGCCGTCGGATGAAACCAAGATGTTGAATTTTCCCGAATTTAAATTATAAGCGGCGAAAACGGCTGATTCAGACGTATAAATGTCGTTTGCGAAATCGAGAACCAATTGTTTTTCTTTAGTCCCGACGCCTGTATAAAGCGCTCCCGATGATATTACGTCGTAATTTTTTCCGAAAAGCGCGAAAGATGACGCGCCGTCCGCGAGATTATATGTCTTGCCTTTTTTGACGGCGGCAAATTTTTTGTCGGAATCAATAAAATATATCGTGTTTGACGACATATCAAATTTTTCGTCAAATACGTTTTCCGCAATCCGCGTGTTTTCTCCATCAAAAAAGCTGAGATTTCCGGATTTGTCAGTAAACAGCGCTTTTTTGCCGTACGTTTTAAAATAGGCGAAATTATCGGAAAGAAGCGAAATATTATAGTCTTTATCAGCAAAAATCAGATTGCCGCCAGATGTAAAAAATCCGGGGACAACCGATGAATACGTTCTTAACATATCGCCGTCGGAAGAACACTCAACGGCATTCCCGGCGAACGAAAAGATTTTATCGCCGAGCTTATGTTTTCCTTTTTCGCGAGAAAAAACGAACGAACCGGATTTATCTGAAAAGAACAGAGTTTTCATATCGGACGAAAAGACAATATTGTCGTTGTCTCCGCTCAATTCGGCGATATTCGCCGAGATATTGAAATCTTTATCAAGCATTACAAGTTTATTGTCCGACGATTCGGCGTAAATCCTGTCGCCAGAATCGGACACTGCCGCCGGTAAATAGCCCGACAAGATGAATTTTCCGTTTAAATAAAGTCCTTCGTCAGTTTCATATAATATTTTTGAACAGTCCGGAGAGACGGAAAATTTTCCTGAAAGAGACGAATACAGTTTTTTCACTTTTCCGGAGCCTGTACTTCCCCTGTATATCTCTCCTGCCGGAGTGTTGAATACGAATTGAGCCGAGTCCGAGGAAAATATCAAAGATGAAACTGAACCGTCGAAAACTTTTCGGCATCCGTTTTCTGAAAAAATCCACAGCTCGTACCCTTTTTCTGTCACGGTTTGAACCGCGGACACGTAATTTCCCGGAGAAAAATATACCTGCGACATTCTGCCGGCAGCTTTTTCATCAAGCTCTTTTCCGCCTCTGAACGCCGTTACACAGGTGTTGTTTTCGTCTGTGAAAAGTTTTATCGATTCTTTCCTTTCGTTGAAAACCGAACTCAAAATTACGACGACCGATAAAAAAACAACCGCCGATACAAATGAAATTACTTTATTTTTAAATATCTTCATAATTATCAGTAAAACTTTTTTTATCAAAAAGTATTTTTCGAAAAGCTTTCTTTATTTTTGATTTTAATATAAACCATTTTATCTTCATTTGTCAAGTTCGCTAATTTTATTGCGAAAATGTTGCCAAAATATAAATTAATAAATTTGGAAGTCCATATGAGTCAAAATCGGCAAAAAAATGATTTACAAATATTAAATTTTAATATATAATGTAAGAGAATAATTATATATATTATCAATTCGGTACGGAGGGACAAACAAAGATATGAAAAAGACTAAGAAAATTTTGGCGGTTATCATCTCCCTGATAATGATAATCTCCGCCGTTCCTTTCTGTTCTTACGCTTCTGACGCACAGGCGTCGTGGTACAGCGCGTCTGACGAAAAACAGGGCGAGGGCACTTTCGCTCAGGCTGTCGAAAACGTTCCGGCAGGCGGCACTGTTCTTATAAGACAAGACATCAGTTTATCGGAGGCAATTTCGGTTTCGAAATCATTTACAATAAAGTCCGGTTCAAAAGGTCCATTCACGATTTCAAGGGCGTCTTCTTATATGGGCTCTTTGATTTCGATATCATCCGGCACTGTAATTTTAACCGATATCACGCTTACAGGCGGAAATAAGGCTGAATGTAAAGCTTTGGTTACAGTCGGAGGCGGCTCTCTTGTATTAAACAGCGGCGCTGTTCTCACAAGCAACGACGGAGCTTCGGGCGGAGCTGTAAACCTTACCGGTTCCACGTCGTCAACCGCTGCGCTTTCAGTAAACGACGGCGCTTCAATAACAAACTGCACGTCAACTCTCGGCGGCGCCGTATTCGCAGGCCAGTATTCCGTTGTCAATATCAACGGCGGCACAATCAGCAATAACACTACTACGAGCGCGGCTCATCTTTCCGGCGCGATTCATGCCGACTCACAGAATGCGAGAATATCAATAAAAGGCGGCACAATTGAAAACAATACAAACACAAACAGCGCCGCGCAGGCCGCATCTGTCCTATACCTCGGCTCAACGGCAACAGCCGCGATTACAGGCGGCGATATCACAAATAACACAGGTTCATGTGCAGTCGCTTATTCAAAAGCGGATTCCCTCACTTTGGGAGGCTACGCTTACATCTACGAAAATAAAACATCTTCGGGAACGGAGTCTGACGTATATCTTCCCGTAACTACGGATTCAGACGGAAACAACACAGTCTCTACTATACTCTACAGCCCGGAATTTAAATCGGAGGCGAAAGTAGGAATTAGGACAAGCAAGGACCTTTCCGGAGTTGTTAAATTCATTGGCAGAGGAACATCCGACACCGACATATCGACTGTCGCGGGACATATCTATTACAACAACATCGATTCGGCGGTTTTCGTAAGTCCTTCGGGAAAAATATTCTTTGAAAAAACATGCGTGATAAAGCTTGACGCAAACGGCGGAAATCTTCCGGACGGATACAGCGATACGATAGTTGCTGTTCAGGGAAGCTCTATTTCAAACGCTTTGAAAACTGACAAAAACGGTTCAACCGGACTGCCCGTTCCGACAAAATCAAACTCAAAGTTTGTCAAATGGGTTGACGAGGACGGCAATACGGTCACATCAGGCACGGTCTGCCCGTCTAAATCGGAGATGACTTTGACTGCTCAGTGGCTTGACAGCGGCTCCGGCTCCGCATCGGTATTCGGAAAAATTCTTGAGACTATAGGCAGAATAATAAAATATGTAACCGAGTTTTTGCAAAACCTATTTAACGGCACTGGCAACGATGCACTAAAAGACATTAAGACAACAGGCTGACAGATTATAAATTCAGATATATCGGGGCGCATGGCAACACGCGCCCCAATATTCCGGTCTTTTTTATATTCGAGACAAAATACGAATAAAATAAAAACCTGCTGCGGGATTATATTAAAAAAATCAGTTTCTTTCGGATACAGGAATAAATTTATGAAAACACTTTATATATCGGATTTAGACGGAACGCTTTTAAACGAAAAGGCGGAAATTTCGGATTTCGCAAGGGAAAATATAAATATGCTTTCCGAAAAAGGACTTTATTTTTCCTGCGCTACCGCGAGAACTCAGGCGACTGTAAAAAAAATCCTATCAGGAGTAGATATTAACTGCCCTGTAATATTGATGAACGGCGTCGCGATGTACGACCTGAAAAATGACCGGGTTATAGATGAAGAGACGAAATATTACAATGAGGAAAGCGAAAAGGCAATTTTGCAAGCAATAGAAAAATATCTTCACACAGGATTTATATACACAATCGAAAACGGAGAATTGGGCTGCTATTACGAAAACGCAAAAACCGAAAACCAGAAAAAATTCATCGAGGACAGAGTAAAAAATTACGGCAAAAAATTTACCAAAGTCGATAATTTTTCAAAATGTCTCGGAAGAGGAATAATTTATTATTCTATTGAGGAGAAAAAAGAAATACTGGATCCCGCCCACGATTTTTTGATGAAAGAAAAGCCGCTTCATGTGGAATATTACAGGGACACATACGACACAGACTGTTATTTTATGGAGGTCAGCAGCGCGTCCGCGTCCAAAAAAAATTCAATCTTAGCTTTGAAGAAAATGTACGGTTTTGATAAAGTCGTATCATTCGGAGACAATCTTAATGACCTTGCTATGGCGGAAGCTTCGGATGAATTTTACGCTGTCGAAAACGCAAAAGACGAGGTAAAAAAAGCAGCCGACAAAATAATCGGCTCAAATACAGAAAACGGAGTCGTGAAATTCCTTCTTGAAAAATTCAATCAAAAAAATATGTTTTAAAAATGCGGAACAATCAGTAACCAAATACCAAAAATCGGATTTGTAATTTATTGTTTAATACTTTTTAATTTAATACCCGGTCCAAAAATATTATGTAAAATATTTATATTCGATAATAAAATAAAATAGGGTTTATCGTTTGATATAATATAGGTTATGGGCAAAAATAATATTAACAATTCGGAATCCGGCCGAACGAAAAAGGGATTTATAAAGAAATTTTCGGACAGAATCAATTCAAGACCGATGTCCGAAAGTCTTCTTATGGCTTTTTTTCTCACGATTTCGGGCGGATTTCAGGATTCGTACAGCTATTTTCTTAGAGGAAAAGTTTTCGCAAACGCTCAAACAGGCAATATCGTATTGATGAGTTCATGCTTTTTCAACGGAGAGTTCGGCGACGGGCTCAGGTATCTTCTTCCGCTGATGTCATTTTCAGGAGGAATACTTCTTGCGGAGGCGTTCAGGCGGAAATTCGGAGACCATGTTCTTCTTTTCCACTGGAAACAGTTTGTTCTTCTGTTTGAAATAATACTGCTTTTTATTACCGGCTTCATTCCGGAAAGATACAATATAATCGCAAACGCTATTGTTTCCTTTTCCTGCGCAATGCAGGTTCAGTCATTCAGACGGCTTGAAGATAACGTTTACGCGAGCACTATGTGCATCGGAAATATCAGGTCATGCATGGACAACTTGTGCTCTTTCCTTTTCACGAAAAATAAAAAATACCTCCACAGCGCCATTGAATATTTTTTTGTTCTCGTTTCGTTTTTCTTTGGCGCGAGACTCGGATTTTTCTTAAAAGATTTTCTCGGTCTCAAAGCAATCTGGGTATCAAGCGGTCTTTTACTTATCTGCTTTACCATAATGCTGATAAGATATCAAATTTTTAAAAGGCTCAGAAAAAAAATCACCGAAGAAGAAAGAGAAGGTTGAATCTTTAAAGATAATTTATCCTTGCTTTATAAGAGTTGATAAGATATAATTTAAGAATAATATTTTTAAAAGTTATTTTCTAATTTGCATCCTTTTTATAAATTGTTTTTTCCTAAAATTTTGAGGAGTTAAATATGGCGAAATTTATTTTTGTAACAGGCGGAGTTGTATCGGGACTCGGAAAAGGAATTACAGCAGCTTCACTTGGGCGCCTTCTGAAGTCGAGAGGATATAAAGTCGCATCTCAGAAGCTTGACCCTTACATCAATGTAGATCCGGGCACTATGAGTCCGTACCAGCACGGCGAGGTATATGTCACGGAGGACGGGGCGGAGACAGATCTTGACCTCGGTCATTATGAAAGATTTATCGATGAAGATCTGAACAAATATTCAAACCTTACGACAGGAAAAGTTTATTGGAATGTTCTCAATAAGGAAAGAAACGGCGATTATCTCGGGCAGACCGTTCAGGTAATTCCGCACATCACCGACGAAATAAAATCATTTATATATAATGTCGGCAAAAAAACAGACGCCGATATAGTCATAACGGAAATAGGCGGAACTGTTGGAGATATCGAATCACAGCCTTTTCTCGAAGCCATTAGGCAGGTAGGCCTTGAACAGGGTCCCGGAAACACGATTTTCATTCATGTGACTTTAGTTCCGTATATATCCGGTTCCAACGAATTTAAATCAAAGCCGACTCAGCACTCGGTAAAAGAACTTCAGGGAATGGGAATTTTCCCGAACATTATCGTACTCAGAGCCGATTCGCATATGCCGGAATCCATTTTTAATAAAATTTCGCTCTTCTGCAACATAAAAAAAGACTGCGTAATCGAGAACCTGACTGTCCCCGTTCTTTACGAAGCGCCTTTAATGCTTGAAAACAATCATTTTTCTGAAATTGTATGCAGAGAATTGAATCTTGACGCGCCGGAACCCGACCTCTCCGAGTGGAAAGCGATGGTAGACAGAATACACAACAGGTCAAAGACCTGCACGATAGGACTTGTAGGCAAATACGTTCAGCTCCACGACGCTTACCTTTCAGTAGCCGAAGCTTTAAGACACGGCGGCTACGCCAACGACAGCGAGGTAACTATCGAGTGGATAGATTCGGAAAATATCACCGATGAAAACGCTGCCGAAAAGCTCAAAGGTCTTGACGGAATAATAGTTCCCGGCGGATTCGGTCCGAGAGGAATTGAGGGAATGATTTCAACGTGCAGATATGCCCGTGAAAACAATATTCCATACCTGGGAATATGTCTCGGAATGCAGATTGCCGTAATTGAATTTTCAAGACATGTATGCGGTCTCAAAGACGCCAATTCCGGTGAGTTCGATGAAATTACAAAGAACAACGTAATTGATTTCATGCCCGACCAGAACAACAACATTCCCAAGGGAGGCACATTGAGACTCGGCGCGTATCCGTGCAGACTTAAAGCCGGAACGCTTATTTCAAAACTTTACTGCGAGCCGCTTATTCATGAACGCCACCGCCACAGATATGAATTTAACAATAATTTCAGAGACTTAATTTCAAGTGCAGGAATGATAATTTCCGGAACGTCTCCGGACGAGCACATAGTCGAAACCGTGGAAATACCTACAAACGATTATTTTATAGGCGTCCAATTCCATCCGGAATTCAAATCGAGACCGAACAGACCTCACCCTCTTTTCAGAGGACTTATAACGGCCGCTTTAAACTACAGGCAGAAAAAAGTCGAAGAGCTCGAGAAAAATGAATGACAAAAAACAGCAAAAAAATAAGGGTCTTTATCAAGACCCTTTTTTTGGAAACCTCAAAAACAAATAAAACAGGAGACCACATTAATGTGGTCTCCTGTTCCGGCGCCGCCCTATCTTCCCGGGTCGCTTCCAACCAAGTATTTTCGGCACTGCAGAGCTTAACTACTGTGTTCGGTATGGGAACAGGTGGAACCTCTGCGCCAAAGGTACCGGATATTTCACAGAAATAATGAACTCATCGCTCATCTCTCGTGAACAATAAATATTATATCACTAAAATTATTTTTGTCAATAGAGTTTTCGTTTTTTTTTGAAAAATTTTTTTTTGACGATTTATATTTCTGAATTTATATTTGATTATATAGACGGCAGATGATATAATTAATTTGAGCATATTTTTTAATATTTTGAAAAAAGGTCAGGTGTAATATGAAACATCAGGATATTATCAAGTCTTTGACGCTCGAGGAAAAAGCCGCAATGTGCGACGGCTTTGACTACTGGCACACCAAAGGAATAGAAAGAAATAATATTCCTCAAATTATGTGGACAGACGGTCCTCACGGAATCAGAAAAAGGCCGGAGAAAAAAGATAAAAATCAAGCCGCTTCACTATTGGGAGTTCCGTCAATCTGTTTCCCTACCGCGGCCACAACCGCTTGTTCATGGGATCCGGAGCTGTTAGAAGAGATGGGCGAATATTTAGGCGAGGAATGTCTTCAGGAAGATGTCGGCGTTCTTTTGGGACCCGGAATAAATATGAAGAGATCTCCTCTCGGCGGCAGAAATTTTGAGTATTTTTCAGAAGACCCTTACCTCGCCGGCAAGCTCGCCGCCGCTTTAATCAGAGGCGTGCAGTCAAAAGGCGTCGGAACCTCTTTAAAACATTTCGCAGTCAACAACCAGGAAACGAGAAGAATGACAATAGACGCCGTTGTTGACGAAAGAACAATGAGGGAAATTTATCTTTCCGCTTTCGAGACTGCTGTCAAAGAGGGCAAGCCAAAGACCGTCATGTGCATGTACAACAGATTAAACGGCGTATACGGCGCGGAAAACAAATGGCTGCTTACCGATGTATTAAAGAAAGAATGGGGATTTGAAGGAGCCGTTGTCACAGACTGGGGTGCCGAGAACAACAGAGTCGAAGGTCTCAAAGCGGGCGAGGATCTTGAAATGCCGACATCAAACGGCGTCGGAACAAAAAAAATAGTAGACGCAGTAAAAAGAGGCGTCATTTCCGAGGATATTCTTGACGATTCCGTTGACAGAATACTCGACGTTATAATCACATCGGCGAACGCGTTAAAAGGGAATCATCATAATTACGACAAAATAAAACATCATTTAAAAGCAAGAGAAATCGCGGAAAAGTCATTTGTTCTGATGAAGAACAACGACAATATTCTGCCGCTTAAAAGAGAGCAGTCAATAGCCGTAATCGGCAGATTCGCGAAAAACCCGAGATACCAGGGCGCAGGCTCGTCTATAATTAATCCGATCAAAATAGACAACGCTGTCGATTCGTTCCAGCAAAGAGGCGTTCCTTTTACATACTGCGACGGATATACGATGAATCCTAAGTCAAGAAAAGGCATTGTGGAACATATAGACGAGGCGGTTTACGCGGCGTCTCAGGCGGATGTGGCGGTTATTTTTGCAGGACTTCCCGACAGCTACGAATCGGAAGGCTTTGACAGAAGAAATCTCAGACTTCCTCCGGAACAGGTGGCGCTGATTGAAGCCGTCTCTTCCGCCAATAAAAATACGGCAGTGGTATTGTCGGGCGGCGGCGCTGTTGAAACGCCGTGGGCAAAGAATGTAAAAGCTATACTAAATACGTTTTTAGGCGGCGAAGCGATAGGCTCCGCAACAGTAAACGTATTGTACGGCGACGTAAATCCCTCCGGAAAACTTGCGGAAACTTACCCGGTATCACTTTCTGATACGCCTTGCCATAACTACTGGCCGGGCTCAACATTCACGACTCAGTACAGGGAATCGATTTATATAGGCTACAGATATTATGACACGGCGAAGAAAAACGTAGCATTTCCGTTCGGATTCGGACTTTCATACACTGATTTTGAGTATTCAGACTTGAACGTAACGCCTGTAAAAGCGAAACCCGATAAAAATGTAACTGTCAGATTTAAAATTACAAACACAGGTTCGGTTGCCGGCGCCGAAGTTGCGCAAGTTTACGTTAAGGATAAAAAATCGACTGTTTTCAGACCCGAAAAAGAGCTGAAAGGATTCAAAAAAGTTTACCTTGAACCTGGCGAAACGAAGGAAGTGGAAATTGAGCTTGACTCAAGAGCATTTGCTTTCTACGATGTGAATATTCACTCCTGGCATGTAGAGTCAGGGGATTTCGAGATAATGGCAGGCGCGTCGTCAAGAGACATTAAGCTCGAAAAGACAATATATATGGCGTCGAGCACTGACGCGCCATGCCCTGATTATTCCGAAACATGTCCCGATTACTACGGCGCAAACATCACAAATATTCCGGATGAAGAATTTGAAAATCTGTTAGGCCGCAAACTGCCCAAAGAGAGAAGAAAACTTCATACTCTTTCAATGTCAAATACGCTTGAGGACGCTCTCGAGGGCGTAAACGGCAAGAAAATCGGCTCGATTATAGAGAAATTCGCAGACAAAAACAGCTTCGCTTATGCTATTGCAATGCAGACGCCTATTAAAAATTTCGTTTCTATGTCGATGGGCGCGCTTTCGGAAAGAGCCGCATCTTACCTTCTCAGAGTCCTCAACGACGAAAAACCTCTCACCACGGGACTTGCAAATGTCATAGTAAACGCCATTCCAAACCTTATCAACGCGATTCCGAAGCTGACGAAATCAATATAAATCTTGGCATTCTTGTCAAAAAAAAGTAAAAATACTGTTAAGTCTCATATTTTTATATATATTTCAATTTACATTTAAACTAAAATATGAGATAATATAACCGGAATTTAGGACAAAGTATTTTAATTCGGCACTCGCCGCATCTTACGGAGGTAAAATAAATGGACACCGCACAATTACAGAAAATTTTCGTTTATCTTGACTACGCGTTTGGGTTAATCAACGAGATATTGAAAAAAATAAATGCTTATTTCCAGCAGATGATCAAACCCGACATCAGTAAAGCGTTGGGAAATGAATAATCTGATTTCTTCAGCCGGCCTGTGAAGATGTTCTGTTATTTTTCAAAAAATTAATGGATATTTATGGAGGTGATTTGCGATGAGTTCAATTTTTTCGCAGATGCTTACAACAATTTGTAAGATATTAATGTTGATAAAGTTTGATCTCTCTTTATTGAAACCTAATGTTCCATATTAATTAAAAACGAGCTGTCGTTGCCGACAGCTCGTTTTTGTTGCGTTAAAATATATTTTATTTTTCAGATCGAATAATTCAGAAAATTTTCATATCATTTTAATTAAGCAAAATTTCTTGCCGGCTTTATTCAATCTCAAGACATTTTTTAACCGAGCTTGATTTTAAAGCAGATCGGATTTTCCGAATTAAACGCATCGTCGGCAAAAACGGTCATTGAGTCGTAATCTCTCTTAAAGTCAAGCTTTTTGCCTGTTGAAAGCAGCGAAACCGATTCAATAAGAATATCACCGTTATCCACCCTTTTAAAAGATTTTATTTTTGCGTCTTTTCCGTCGGGATTCATTTGGAAGCAGTAGACATACCCGGCTTTATAAGTGAAGCGGAAATCAGAGCTGTCATAAAATGTTTCGTCTCCGTCATTAAACGCGCCGGACGTTATATTGTGTTCGCCCTCGCCGAATTGTTTCCAATAAGTTGTGCCGTAAATACCCTCGCCGTTTAGTTTGAGGAAATTTCCGATTCCGCGAAGAACTTCAGTCTCCTCGTCAGTAAATGTTCCGTCGGGTTTCGGACCGATATTGAGCATCATGTTGCCGTTTTTGCTTACAATATCTATCAGATCTCTGATTATTTTTCCCGAAGATTTATATTCGTTGTCGTTTGTAAATCCCCATGAATGTTTTCCTATAGCTGTGTCGGTCTGCCATTTGTACGGGAAAATACCGGGCAAAGCTCCCCTTTCCACATCGAATGTCGCGACTGTCGGCGGAAATTCGTTGTGCTTAAAATCTATCGTAACCTCCTTATTTTGTTCATACGCTCTGTTGTAATAATACGCGGCGATTTTTTTGAGGTACGGTTTAAATTTAATATTCTGTATCCACCAGTCAAAATAAATCATATTAGGGCTGTATCTGTCAATCAGTTCAATCGTTCTGACCATCCAGTCTTTCAAATATTCCTCGTCCGGACCGGCGCCGAAAATATCGAAGGTCGTATTCTGCATATTTTTCGCGCTGAAATCGTCGGAGTAAAAAGCGGGACCGTAAAAATCTGAGTATCTTTCGTCGTTTACATCGCTGTCAAAGGTTTTTCCGAGACTCATGAAGAAATAATGTTCCGCCCTGTGAGAGCTTGCGCAAAATGCAAGTCCCTTTTTTCCGCAGGCCGCTTTAATTTCGCCCAAGACATCTCTTTTAGGTCCCATATTAACAGCGTTCCAGCGATTGAACTCGGTATTATACATTGCGAAACCATCGTGGTGTTCGGCAACAGGAGTCACATATTTTGCTCCTGAAGCATTAAAAATATCAACCCATCTGTCTGCGTCAAAATTTTCGCCTTTGAACATGGGAATAAAATCCTTGTAGCCGAATCTGCTCTGCGGGCCGTAAGTTTCTATATGATGTTTGAATGCGTCATCGTACTTATTGTACATATTCCTTGAATACCACTCGCCGCCGAAAGCGGGTACAGAGTAAATTCCCCAATGTATGAAAATTCCAAACTTGCCGTTGTCAAACCATTCGGGACTTTTATGACCGCTGAGAGACTGCCAGTTGTCCTTATATTTTCCGTTCTCAATTACTTCGTCTATTTTCTTCAGATATTCTTCTTTGTCCATAATTATAATCTCCGTTTCCGTTCGGATTTTTTTAGTTTGTTGGTAGTTTAAATAAAAATCTGCACATAAAAAACTCGCCGTATTGATCAGATATGTTCTCCGGCCGCGTGTCCCGTAGCGAAAGCGGACTGCAGATTATATCCGCCTGTGTAGGCGTCTACGTCTATAACCTCTCCCGCGAAAAACAGATTGTCCGTTATTTTAGAACGCATTGTTTTGGGATCTATTTCTTTGACGCTCACTCCGCCGGAACATACTATAGCTTCCTCGACAGGTCTGAATGACTTAATATGTATCGTGAAATTTTTAAGGAGAGAGACAAGTTTTCTCCTTTCCTCCCTCGTTATCACATTAACTTTTTTATCCGGGTCTATACCCGATAATTCCACTATTACCGGAATAATCGATTTAGGCAGAAGTTTTGAAAGGCAGTTTTTAAATTCTCTGTTGTCAAATTCGGAAAAATCCCTGCATATCCTATTATCAAGTGTTTTTTCATCGAGAGCGGGTTTTAAGTCGAGAATTATCTCGTAATCTTTTTCGCCCATACGGCGTATATGTGCAGACGACGAAAGAACAAGAGGACCCGACACTCCGAAATGAGTGAATAGAAGTTCGCCAATGTCGGAAAATATGGTTTTTCCGTTTTCCAAAAGTCTGAATCCCGTGTTTTTCAGTGTAAGCCCCTGACATTTGCCGGTGAATGAATCCGATGTGTTCAAGGCGACGAGAGACGGTCTTACCGGCGTTATTTTATGACCGCATTTTTTCGCGAGCTCATATCCGTCGCCCGTCGAGCCTGTACCGGGGTAGGACTTTCCGCCGGTCGCAATAAGATAATTTTCAGAAAAATATTTTTCTCCCGATTCGCCCAAAAGATATTCTATCGAATTTTTATATTTTTTTCCTCCGGCATCTCTTTCGGAAAAACCGCTCAGTTTCAAATCGGTTATCCTGTCATGAACTGTCTTGACTTTATTTTTTTTCAAAAGGCGGTTAAGCGCGTCGACAATATCCGACGCCTTATCGGAGACGGGAAAAACTCTGTTTCCCCGTTCTGTTTTCAGCTTAACCCCGGCGCTTTCAAAAAATTCAATCGTATCAGACGGCATCCACTCTGAAAACGCGCTGTAGAGGAATTTGCCGTTTCCGGGAACAGACGAAATCAGCCCTTCGATATCCGAACGGTTATTGGTTACGTTGCATCTGCCTTTTCCGGTTATCATCAGCTTCCTGCCGATTTTTTCATTCCTTTCAATAAGCAGAACGTTTTTGCCGTTCTCCGCCGCCGTTATTGCCGCCATACATCCTGCCGCACCGGCTCCGACGACTGTAAGATCCCATTTATCCATTTTATTTTTCTTTCAAAGTAAAAAATAGATTTTATTAATTTTATCATATTATTTTTTTTAAATCAAGGAAAACGATTATATTGCAAACAAATCATTGAAAAATAAGCTGTATAAGACTATAATGGATTAATAAAATATTATATAGGGGAAAATATGGAAATTTTAAAAAAGGAATTATCGGTCGATTCGAATCAGGCTGACCCTTCAGGTGCTTTAAGGTCATCTGATCTTTTGAGAATTATTCAGGACAACGTCATTTCATATTTTGAATCTAACAATTCAGGCGTGAACTTTACGGCGGAAAATCATCTGATATGGATAGTTTCACTTTACCACATAGAAATTGAAGATATGCCCGAATACGGCGATAAAATAATCACAAGGTCATGGTGCTCAAAAAAACGCCATGGATTTTTTACGCTGCATTCCGAATTTGAAATGGGCGGCAAAATTATAATAAAATCCGTATCGAACTGGACGCTTTTAAATTCATCGACACATACGAGAGCGCCATTGAATTTGCTGCCGGAATTTGATTATTTGACTACGGGGACGGAGATAAAATCTCCCTCCGTAATAAAATGCAATATGTCCGGCAGTTCTTACAAATTTACAGTTACTTATTCAATGTGCGACATGAACAGACACATGAACAACACAACGTACATAGGCGCATGCGAGGATGCTCTTGACGCGAAATATCTACGCACGCACAAGCTTTCAAAGATTGATATTCTTTTTGAAAGAGAAATAAAATTGGGCGAGACGATAAACATTTTATACGGCAGCGATGGAGACAGATTTGAATTTACAACTGAAGGAGATAATCCGAGGTTTATTATTAACCTTGAATTTAAAGAAGGAGAATTTAAATGGTACAAAATATAAACATCGCGATTGACGGTCCTTCGGGAGCAGGGAAATCAACGGTTGCGAAAATATGCGCTGAAAAATTGGGATTCATATATGTTGATACAGGCGCGCTGTACAGGACAGTTGGAGTATGCGCGCTGAACAAAGGAATAGACACAAAAGACAAAAATAAGATTATTGATATTTTGCCCGACGTAAAAATAGATATTAAATATATTGACGGAGTACAGCACGTTTTCACAGACGGTGACGATGTTTCAGAGGAAATAAGACAGCCTGAGGCGTCAATGGCCGCATCGGACGTAGGAGCGATTTCCGAGGTCAGGCAATACCTTCTGTCCGTTCAGAGAAATATAGCAAAGGAAAATAATATTGTTATGGACGGAAGAGACATCGGTACAACTATCCTTCCGAATGCTCAATACAAATTTTTTCTGACAGCATCACCGGAGGTTAGAGCCGACAGACGATACAAAGAGCAGAAGGAAAAAGGGATTGACGAAGATTACGACACGCTTTTAGAGGAGATAAAACAGCGAGACTACCAGGACACGCACAGAAAAATATCCCCTTTAAAACAGGCCGACGACGCAATTTTAATCAATTCGGACAACATGACGATAGAAGAGGTTGTAAATTTCATCTGTTCCAAAGTCAAAGTATAAATTTATTTTTTTCTCATTAAAAGATCCGCCCTTTTAAATCGGGCGGATTTTTTTGTAAAGATGACAGATTAATGTTATTTTTTTATTTGTAATATTTTGCGTACCAGTCATTCCATGTGATAAATTGATAATTTATGTCCTTATCTGTAAATGTTGAAAAGTAATTTTGCCATGCAGTGACATTTTCGTCTTCATGAACAATATTTTCATTCGGCAGAAGAGGAAGTGTCAAATCGGTTTCGCCTTCGGATATTTGAGTCTTTATATAATTTTCTCTGACGCTATAAGCGAACCTGTTGTCTCTTACGGCTAAGCACAAAGGGGCGCTGACGGCTAAAATCAGACAGACCGACAAAAGTTTTGTAAATGTTAAGTCTTTTTCTCTTTTTTCTGTTTCCTCTTTTAATTCAATAACCCCGGAAAACAGAAGACAGATAAACGGAAGGAAGAAAAGCCTCGCGCCTATTGGAGAGACAAATAAAAGCGGAGCTGTCGCAAGCAATCCGGCAAGAGCGCACAGATACGGAGTTTTATCAAGGTTTTTAAATTTCTTGCCAAAAAGACAGATGAAATTCACCGAGAGAACACAAATAATATATATTACAAATGCAGCTCTCAAAATAATTGATAAATAAGCTGACGGAAATGCCATACCGATTTTAAAAATAACCGCATATGAAAAACTGAAGAACGGATAAATAATTATTACGAGCTTCAATAATTGAAATAAAGTATCAAATTTCTTTTCGGAAGATATTTCTCTGATTTTTTTGATTGCCAACAGGCACCCTGCGCTTACAATAAACCAGAGTACAAAATATTTTCCCGCATCTCTTGAAATAATAATTAAATTCTTGTTGAAGATTTGAAACAATGATTTCAAATCAGTAGGATATTTTCTGTAGTATGCTATTTTGGAATAAGTTCCGAATACTTTGGGAAGAACCATCATCAAACCAAATCCCACAGCAGTCGTGAAAAAATATGTCAGAGAATACAGGAATTTGACATTTCCTCTTTTTTTAGATTCGATTATCAATATTATTGCAGACAAAACCGCAAATAGACTCGAATTTTCCGCAAAGAATTGTCCTAAAAACGAGGACAATATCAAAAACAAATAAAGGACAATCGACAGAGCTTTGTTATTGATATTTTTTGATTCTTTTATTATCAGAATATCAATTAATATAATTGCAATGGAAACGGTATAAATCTGAAATCCGGCATTCCATCCGAAATTTTGAGCAAAAATCGAGTCGGAAGGAAAAATCAAAACTGCTGCGAGCAGAGTATTGACTATAAAGCTGTTTGATTTTATGAAATATTTTGCCGCTAAAATAAGAACGAACCAGACGACTGTCTTTTCAGCAATAATTAATTTATCGATTCCCACCAAATAAGTTAAGAAATTGCCTATAAAACGGCCGTTTCCCATCGTCAGGGCGGATTCGGCAACAGCTTTCCAATTTCTTTCCTGCGCCATTGTGATAAAATTTATATCGTCGCAGGTTTTCACAAAATTAAAATTTAAGAACAGTAATATTGTGGCAATGATTGTATAAAATATTACGTTATAAGTTATTGTTATGGATTTTTTATTTGTATTCATTTTTTCTCCTATAGCGGTAATTATACTAATATCCAATTCATATGCTGATTAATCTGATAAAATTGCATCTATATTTCTTTTTTTTATTATAACGCAGCGAATGTATTTTTTCAACCGTTTATTATATTAAATTATTTAATTCGATTTCTATATATACAAGTTATTATCAATTTATCAAAAAAAAACACAAAAAAAAAACAGTCCTTAAGGACTGTTTTAAATTTTATCTGTGTTGGATTTAATTAATCCAGACAGAGGAATCTTTTCCGGAGCCAATTTCAAAATGGCATTTCGCTATTCCGAGATCGATTTGAGTATAAAAACCGATGCCGGGTTTCGCTTTGACTTTATCGCCGTGAAGTTCAAATTTGAATTTTTGTTGATTCATAGCCGTCGGAGCGAGAGCCGCCGCCTCAAGTCCTTCCTTGTACCAGTCGGGATCTTTATACTCATAACCTCCCAGATCTGAAATTGATTTGCTTTTATGGGGAACACCCTGCGTGGTTCCGTAACCGAGAGCGACTACTATATATCTTTTCTCGCCTGTATAAATTTCACCTTTCGCGCTTCCCTTTTTATATGTCATAGCGACCCAGCAGGAATTTATTCCGAGAGTCTGAGCCTTGAGTACGATTTTTTCGCCGTAATAACCAGCTTCGACGTCTTTACCTTTAGGACCGACTATTACAAGGTAATTCTTACAGCCCTTGAACGCGCCGTAACTTGGTTTTTCAGCCTGAAACGCGTTAGGTTCGTCCAAAATAAGCTGAATATGAAGTCCGCTTTCTCTGTTGCATGCGTCGATTTCTTTCTGAAGTTCGGCAACAGCCGATTCGTCAATACTTTTATCTTCGAAACTTCTTACAGCATGTCTTTCTTTAATTGCCTCTTTTAAATCCATGATTTTTGTCCTTTCATAATTCAAAATATTTTTTATCGCACTTTGAATCGTGCGTCATTAAAATCGCTTCGCATTTTTCATCAATAGCGAAGGATCTCAATTTTTCAAGTGATTTTAACGTCTGTTTTCTGTCGTATTCAACTCCAGGCAGAACGAGATCTCTCCATGACTCTTTGCCATACCCCGCGTCTCCGGCGATAATGACAAATTTGTCTTTACCGCTGATTTTTACTGCAGTCATACCCGCCGAGTGGCCGTGCATGGGAATAAGAACGACAGAACCGTCCGAGAAAAGATCAACTTCACTGTCGGGAAAAGTTTCAATGTCAATTTCCTTCCAAAGACGGCGCAAATATCTTGGATTTGGTTTCTTTGCTTCTCTTAATTCCGATTCGCTTGTCATGATATGTTTTGCATTTGCTGCCTCCCTGATTCCGCCCGCATGGTCTATATCCATATGAGTCAGGATACAGTAATCAATATCCGACATCTTATAGCCGAGAGATTTTAAGCAGTCAACTATTCCATCCCCCTTCGGAAGATATCCGGGAGACGCAAAAAAATTCATAAAACCTTCGTATTTTTTCGGGTTGGTTCTGATAGCGTCATCCCAGCCGGTATCTACGAGAATAAGACCTTTTTGATGTTCTATAAGATATGCTCTGACGGGAACTTTAATTTTTTTATCCCTGCCTCTGAAAAGCCCCGTAAAAGCAAGGGGATTTTTAGACAAATTTGAAAAAGGAATTGTTTCGTCGACAGTCGTGCTTCCGCAGGGCAAAACATAAACTTTAATCATCGCCGCTCCTTTCCGGAAGAGATGACATTATAGCTTTTGCGTGATTCAGCATAGTAATCAATGTGGTAAATGACTCCATATCGGCGTCAAAATAATAATAATTTTTTGTGCCTTCCCTGCGTACTTTGACAAGACCTGCGTCTTTCATTATGCCGAGATGATGAGAAACTGCCGGCCGGGATAAATTGGATTTTACGGCAATATCATTGACACGAAGCCCGGTGCAGTCGCCGCCTTTTATCATTTCAAGAATAATATGCTGTCTTGTTTCGTCACCCAAACACGACAATATTTTTCGGGAATTTTTTATCTCCTCTGATAATGCCACAATTTCAGAATTATCAACCATTAATATCCCTTCCTAAAGTATCGTTCAAACGTTTAAACTAATTATAACATAAAAAAATAAAAAACAGTCAATGGTAAAGAAAATGAATACAATTAATTTTTATAATTAAAAGGCAGGAAAAAAATCTTTAAAAAATTAAGAAAATTGAGACAAAAAAAAGACCTGAAAATCAGGTCTTTAAATTTTCAATGTACTTAGAAAACTGAACAATGAGTGAGGAGAATCAAGGAAAAGGACAAG